>JAICWX010000120.1 GCA_025934635.1 Streptosporangiaceae bacterium
CCGCGGCCAGTACGGCCACCGGCCGCCAGTTCCGGACGACCAGCGCGACCGGGCCCGCCGCCAGCAGCAGGTACCCCCAGACGTCCAGCGTCCTGCTATCGGCCTGGTGCCGGGCGGCCAGCGTGGTTCCGCCGACCTGGATTACGGCGGCCACCGCCGCCAGCACCAGGTCCCGGCGCCGCCCGCCCGCCAGCTGTTTTACCGCTGAGGCCACATCCACCTCAGCACGGTAGGCCGGACCGGCCCCGGAAATCGTCCGCCGGGCGGTGTAACCGCGCCTACCGCGACCGCGGTACGGCTGCTACCCCCGGTGGAGTACAGCCCTGCGGCCGGACGCCCGCTGGGTGCCCGGCCGCACTCCCCCCCTGGGGCATTAACTGCCGAATTCCGAAAACGATCGCCCGTGTCAGCGAAAGGCCCTGGCACGCATCGTGTTCGCATTCGATGTCCTTTATTCGCGGTCCGGGCAGGCCGCCAATTCCAGGTCGGCGCTTACCCGATAGTGCGAATCGCAGGACTCCAGAACCGAGCCTAGGGGGGACATCGCGGGACTACCATGAAGGAAAAGCCACAGAATCACCCACAGTTTCGGCCGCAGATGAGCGGGACAGCTTCCTGTGCGCAGGCCAGCGCCGGGATTAGTCCCGGAGGTGGTGATGGCAGAACAATCCGGCAACTCCTTCGCCGTGCTGCTCAAGCAGGAGCGAACGGGCGCCCGGATGACGCAGCACGACCTCGCGGAGGCGGCCGGGCTCAGCGAGCGGGCCGTCAGCGACCTCGAGCGCGGGCTGGTCAGGAAGCCGCACAAGGAAACCGTCAGCCTGCTGGCTGACGCACTGGGCCTCGAGGCCGCGCGCCGTGACGCGTTCGAGTCCGCGGCCCGGGGCCGCGGCCCGGCGGCCGCCGGGGCTGGCCGCCGGGCGGCCGGGGGCGCCGGAGATTCCGTCGCCGATCCGCGGACGTGGCTGGCCCGCGTGGTCGCCGCCCTCGACGAGCTCGGCGTATCGGCGGCTCGCTCCATGGTGGCCAGGTGGCGAGCCGGCCCGGGTCTTGACGACGCCTGGCTGGCCTGGGTCGAGGGACTCATCAGGCTCACCGAGGAAGGCCGGCTGCGGCCCGCCGCCCGCCGCCCGCCGCCGGCCTCCAGCCGGGGGACTTTCTACGGTCGCGACCGCGAGGTGGCGGAGCTCGGCGGCTTCCTCGACCGGGTACGGCAGGGACGGGGCGGGGTCGCGCTTGTCCTGGGACCGGCCGGCATCGGCAAGTCCCGCCTGCTGGTCGAGCTCCTGGCCGCCCATCCGGCCGGCCTCGGGGCCGAGTGGGTGGCGCTTGACCGCGGCGAGGCCGGTTACCGGGGCTGGCGCCGCCTGCTCGCGCCGCTGTGGGTGACGCTCCGCCGGACCGAGCTGGCGCCCGCCGGCCTGGTGCGGCACGTCGAGATCCTCGATGACATCCTGCTGGCCGACGACGACGGCGACCTGACCGGGAAGCTCTTCCCCGGCGAGGTGGCCGCGGCCGTCGCCGCGCTGCTGGATCACGTGGCCGCGCGGCAGCCCCTGGTGCTCGTCATCGACGACGCCCACCGCGGCGGTGCGAGCTCGGATCATCTCCTGGTCGAGGTGGCCCGGCGGGTCAGCGCCAGCAGTGTCGGCATCATCGCCGCGCTGCGCCGGGACGAACTGGAGGAGAACTCGCCGGTCGGTCCCTACGGCGACCAGGCCGGCGGGCGGGCGGCCCTGGACGTGGTGGTCCCCATCGACGTGCCGCCGCTGGACGCGGCCGCGACCGCGGACCTGATCCGGGAGCAGACCGGGGCCGAGCCGCCGGCCGAGATCGTCGAGCAGGTGCTGAGGCGGACCGGCGGGCGGCCGCACCTGATCGGCTTCACCAAGGTGCAGGCGCCCGCGCGCGGCCCGGCGAACGCCTCCTCGTGGGCCGTCGGCAAGCTCGAGGCCGAGGGCCTTCGCCTGCTCGAGCCCGCCATCCAGAGCCGGACCGATGAGGTACGGGACGTCCTGTACGCCGCCGCGCTGTGCACGGCCGGCGGGTACATCGAGGCCGGCCTGGTCGCGGGCGTCACCGGCCGGCCGGTCCCGGCGGTCGAGCGGATCCTCGACGCCGAGCGCCTGCGCGGGCCGATTCTCGCGCCCCAGGTCTCCGCGTACTGCTTCCAGCATGACAACTGGATCGACGCGCTCATCACCGTGTGCCCGGCCGGGCGGCGCCGCGCGCTGCACGCGCGGTGCCTCGAACTGCTGCGCGCCGATCCGGCCGCCGACCCGCAACGGCTCGCCCGGCACGCCATCGAGGCCGGCGACGCGCTCGTCGGCGCGGCCGACCTGGTCGCCCTGGCCCGGCAGGCGGCCGACCAGGCCGTCGCGGACTACGCGTTCGCCGCGGCGGCCGAGTTCTCCGCGGCCGCCGCCCAGTACTCGGACGGAACCGATCGCATCGACCTGCTGATCCGCCAGGCCGACGCGCTGCGCTTCGGCGGTCGCTGGGACGAGGCCCGGCCGGTGCTGCGGCTGGCCGCCACGCTCGCCCGCGGACTCGGGCGGCCCGGCAGCGAGGCGATCGCGCTGATCCATCTCGAGCGGCTGACCTGGAGCTACGGCCTGCACGAAAACCAGCTGACGGAGCAGATCCGGGAGGTGCTCGAGCGGCTGCCGCCCGGTGAGGCGATCCTGCGCGCCCAGGTCCAGGCCACGCTGGCGCTGCGGCTCGGCATCGCCGAGCGCAAATACGAGGGCGAGCAAGCCGACTTCGCCCGGGCCGCCCTCCTCGAGGTTCCCGCGGCCGGCGACTCGCCGGCCCGGGCCGACATCCTGATCGGCGTCCGGGGCGGCCTGCAGGATTACCTATCCCCGGGCAAGCTGCTGGAATACGACAAGGCCATCGTGGACACCGGGATCAAATTCCGTTCGGCCTTCCATATCAACGAGGGTCTTTTCGTCCGTGTCGTCGACCTCATCCGCGCCGGACGGCTGCTGGAGCTGCCGGCCGCCGTCCGCGCGTACCGGGACTTCAGCGAGCAGAACCCGGCGCCTGTGGTCATCTACGGCCAGGCCCTCATCGACGCGATGCTGTCGACCGCCCGGGGGGACTTCGCCGCCGCCGGCGAGCAGACGGCCGCGGCCGCGGCCCTCAGCCAGGCCTGGGGTGAATCAGTGGCCCAAGAGGCGCTGATGGCCCAGGTCGGCTGGCAGCTCTACGAGACCGGCCAGGTGGAGGGCCTGGCCGACGTGCTGACCGGGCTGCCGGGGCAGTCCGTGGGCACCTTCAACGAGCTGACGTGGTCCCTCGCGGCCGGGATCATCCACGCCGAGCTCGGCGATCTCGCCGCGGCGAGCCATCTGCTCAGCGAGGTCGCCGCGCGCACGGACGACTTCGCGGACCAGCCGCGCGGTCCCTCGCGCATCGGGACGCTCGCGGCCGCGACGATGGTGCTCGGCCATCCCCTCCTGCTCGGCGCGTTCCCGGCCGACGCCAGCCGCTGGGCCCGCAGCCTGGCCGGCCAGCTGACCGAGCACCAGGACGCCGTGGTGCTGATCGGGTGGCCGGCTGTCCTGCTCGGCAGCAAGCACCGTTTCATCGGCCTGGCGCACCTGGCCGCGGCCCAGCCGGCCCAGGCCGCCGAGCACCTGGCCCGCGCGGTCGCGGAGAACGGAGATTTCGCCGCCGTGCAGACCAGGACCCGCTTTGACCTGGCCCGGGCGCTCATCCGGGAGCGGGCTGGCCGCGCCCAGGGCAGCGCGGAGCTGGCGGACGTCCAGCGGCGGGCCGGCAAGCTCGGCATGGTGAACCTCGCCGTCCAGGCCGCCGCCGAACTGGACCGCGCGCACGGCCACGAGCGCTGACCCTCGCGGAATACGACCTGGTAGTAGTGCTTTCGTCTAGTGGCGGGCTGAACCGGTCGTAGCCGATAAACGTCTTATCGGATACGCACTCACGAGGAGCGCTCACATGAAACGCATGCTGCTGATCCTGGCCGCGGTCGTGGCCACCGGGGGCATCGCAGCCGCACCCGCCGTCGCCGGGATAGCCGGGAACCCGTCCTTCAGCCACCAGATCCCGGTTCCGGTGCCCAGCCAGGCCCAGTCACCCCGCTTCGCCGACGACCACGGTCACGACGGGACGGCAACCGCCGCCCCGGTAGCGCCGTCATCGCACGCCGAGCCCGGTGACGACCGCGGCGGCGCATCGGCCCACGCCGAGCCGGGCGACGACCGCGGCGGCGCGACCGCTCACGCCGAGCCGGGCGATGACCGCGGCGGCGCGTCGGCCCACGCCGGGCCCAGTGACGATCATGGCGGCGCGTCCGGCCATGACGGGTCAGGCGACGATAGCGGCGGCGGTCACGGTCGTGGCTGACACGTGACCGGCAGATCGCTCGATGCCGCGGGTGCGGCCGGACATGATCCGGCCGCGCCCGCGGCGGCCGTGTCCGCTCCGGCCCTGCCCGCTGAGACAGTGCCCACTCCGGCGGAGCCCGCCACCATGCCGCTTCCGGTCACCGGGCCCGGCGAAGCCGCCGACTGGGTCGTGCTGGCCCGGCCGCGGGCCGAACGTCCGGCCGAGGAGCCGGCCAGCCTGCGCCGGGTCCTGTTCCCGGTCGCGCTCGCGGCGCTGGTCGTCGCGGTCATCGTGGCGGTCGGCGGATCCGTGGTCAGCCAGCGGATCGCCGAGTCCGAAGCGGTCCACGACGTCGCCGTGCTCACCGACGACCTGGCCGACAGCGTGATCCAGCCCGCCCTGACCAACGCCATGCCAGCTGACCCGGCGCAGGCACGGCACGTCCTGGACCCGCTGGTGCACCCCTGGCGGCAGGATGGATCCATGGTCCGGGTCAAGGTGTGGACCCCGGCCGGGATGGTGCTGTACTCCGACGAGCCGCGCCTGATCGGCGAGACCTTCGCGCTCGAGCCCGGCGCCCGCTCCGCATTGATGTCACCCCGCACCGACGCCGACATCAGCGACCTGCGCCTGCCGGAGAACCGGTTCGAGCGCGATGACGGCAAGCTGCTCGAGGTGTACCGGCCGGTCTGGACCCCGGACGGGCAGCCGCTCCTGTTCGAGACCTACTTCCGGTACGACGTGGTCAGCCAGCGCAGCCATCAGCTGTGGCGCGCCTTCGGCGGCGTCATGCTCAGCTCCCTGCTGGCCCTGATCATCTTGCTCAGCGGCGTCGGGTGGGTGTCGCTGGTCCGGTCCCGGCGGGCCCGGGCCGAACGGGAGCGGATGATGGAACGGGCCCTGGCTGCTTCGGACGAGGAGCGCCGGCGGATCGCGGCCACGCTGCACGACGGCGTGGTCCAGCAACTGGTCGCGGCCTCGTTCATCGCGGCCGGCCAGGCCCAGCACGCCGCGGCGGACGGCGACGAGGGCCGGGCCGAGAGCCTCGAGTCGGTCGCCGCCACCGTCCGCGACAGCGTGGCCGGGCTGCGCTCGCTGCTGGTCGACATCTACCCGCCCAGCCTGCGCAGCGCCGGGCTGGCCAGCGCGCTGCACGACCTGGCCAGCGGCGCGTCCGGTCACGGGGCCGTCGTCGTCGCGGACGTCGACGCCGCGGTGGCGGACGCGGCCCCGGAGAGGCAGCAGGAAGTGATGTTCCGGATCGCCCAGGAGGCGCTGCGCAACGCGCTCCGGCACGCCGAGGCCGGGCACATCACGCTCCGCCTGGCGGCCGGCCCGGACGGGGCTGCCTGGGACGGAGCTGGCCGGGACGGAGCTGGCCGGGATGGGGCGGCGGTGCTCGAGGTCGCCGACGACGGCCGCGGGTTCGACGGCAGCGGTTTCCACGGGCGGGGCGCCGCGGGCGAGGGCCATTTCGGCCTCCGGCTGATGACCGACGCCGCCACCCACGGCGGCGGCGAGCTCAGCCTGCTCAGCGCGCCGGGCGGCGGCACCCGGATCCGCTACCGGGCCGGTGCGGCATGATCCGGGTGCTCGTCGTCGATGACCACCGGCTGGTCCGGGCCGGCCTGATCACGCTGCTCGAGGCGGCCGGGGACATCGAGGTCGTGGGGGAGGCGGCCGACGGCCGCCAGGCGCTGGAGGTGGCCAGGTCCGCCGCGCCCGACGTCACCCTGATGGACCTGTCGATGCCCGTCCTGGACGGCGTGGCCGCGACCAGGATGCTGCTCGATGAACAGCCGGACGTGCGGGTCGTCGCGCTGACGTCGTTCTCCGACCGGCAGCGCGTCACCGACGTGCTGGCCGCGGGCGCGATCGGCTACCTGCTCAAGGATTCCCGTCCGGAGGAACTGCTGGCCGCGGTCCGTTCGGCCGCCGACGGGCACTCCCCGCTGGACCCGCGGGTCGCCGGGGCGCTGCTGCCCGGCCGCGAGCCGCCCGTCACCGACCTGCTCAGCGAGCGGGAAAAGCAGGTCCTGCGGCTCGCCGCGGCCGGCCTGGCCAACAAGCAGATCGCCCGCAGGCTCGGCATCAGCGAGAGCACCGTGAAGGTGCACATCGGCAACATCTTCCGCCACATCGGCGTCCGCGACCGCACCTCCGCCGCCCTCTGGGCCCGCGAGAACCTCACCACCCCGGACGGACCCTGACCACTGGTCTCAATATTCACATCCCCACCACGGGCCCCGTTCGTCACACACTCCAGCCCCGGGCAACGACATCGATGCTCCATCAATGTCGTTCCGGCAGCATTGATGCTCCATCCATGCCGTTAAGGATCGGCCCGATGCCGTCTCGCCCATGGCGGTCAGCAACACGGGTAACAGGGGTTCGCCGGGCGCGGTAAACGGGACGCCTTCGGCGCAGAGCGGGCACCGGTTAGCGGGCCAGGTCTGGCTCGGGAGGTTGGCGGCCGGGTAGAAGGGCACGCCCAGCTGCTCCGGGATCAGCTCGCTGGCGTCGCCCAGCGCGAGCAGGGCGGTCACCGCGACGGGGACCGCGCCGTGCCTGCGTACCTCGGCCGCGCAGGCCGCCACGGCGGTGCCGGCGTTGACGGCGTCGTCGACGATGCCGACCCGCCAGCCGCCGATCCCGCCGGGCACCGGGCCAGCGTGGTAGCCCGCGATCCCGCCGGGCACCGGGCCGAGGTGGTAGCCCGCGAGCTCGCCGGGCGCGCGGTAGCCGGGCAGGAACGCCGCCGTCAGCCGGTCGGCGACGGCGTAGGCCAGGAACGCGCCGCCCTCCAGGGGGCCGCAGACCGCGTCGACCGCATGCTCCCGCAGCCGGTCCGCCATCCAGCGGACGGGCTGACGGAGCAGAACCGGGCGCAGGAACAGCGCGTCCAGCTCCAGCCACACATCCCCGTGGTACCCGGTGCCCAGGTCGAAGTGCCCCCGGGCGGGCCGAGCGAGCGGGACCGCGTCCCAGGAATCCACCCCGCCATGGTCTCACCGGTGGACCGTCCGCCTCAGCCATCTGGCGGCCGGAATCAGCTAGCTGGCTGATACGCACTGGATGCGGCAACGGGCAGGCTGAGACAGAAGAAACGAGGGGCAGGAGGACGGGGATGTTCAAGCGCAGGCAAGCCCGGGACGAGGCCTGGGAGGGTGTCGTCACCGATAAGAAACGGTCTTCGCCGGACGGCCAGAATATGTACCACCGGATCTCGGTGACGCTGGGCGACGGCACGGTCAAGGAGGTCCGGGTGCGGGGCGGGCTGTGGAAAACGCTGGAGCCGGGTGACCGGATCGTCAAGCGGTCCGGCGAGACCGCCCCGGTCAAGATCGGCTAGCCCGCGGCCGGCGGCCCGGCTGATGGCGGCATGATGGCCAGCAGCAGAAGGGAGCTGTCCATGCCACGAATCGACCTGCACGGGCACGCGGGCCGGTGCTTCCTGGCCGGGCTGCCGGCCGGGCATCAGCTGATCGCGACGATGGGCGCGGCCGCCGTCGCGGACGCGGTGCGGGCCGCCCAGGCCGCGGGCATGACCGCGGTGAACCTGTCCGCCGTGGCGGATTTCGCGGTGCTGCGGCCGGATCCGGCCAAGGGGCTGCGCGCGCACCGCGACTTCCGGCCCGGTGAGGCGTACGCCGATTACCGCCGCCAGCTGACGGGGATCCGGCAGGCCGCGGCCGAAGCCGGCGCCGAGGTGGCCACGTCAGCGGCCGACCTGGAGCGGGCCGCCCGTGACGGCCGCACCGCGGTACTGCTCGGCTGCGAGGGCGGTGACTTCCTCGAGAGTGACCTGGGCCGGCTAGCGGAGGCCCGGGCGGACGGCGTCACCGTGCTCACCCTGGTGCACTACCGGGTCAACGAGCTCGGTGACGTGCAGACCGAGGCGCCGGTGCACGACGGGCTGAGCCGGTTCGGCCGCGACGTGGTGGCCGAGTGCAACCGGCTCGGCATCGTGGTCGACTGCGCGCACGCCAGCTTCGCCACCACCATGGCCGTGCTCGAGGAATCCAGCCAGCCGGTGATCATCTCGCACGGCCAGCTCGGCCACGGCGACGCCGACGGCGGCGACAGTGGGCATCCCCGGCTGATGGCCACCGAGCATGCGACCGCGGTCGCGGACGCGGGCGGCCTGATCGGCGCCTGGCCCTGCGGCTTCACCAGCATCTCGATGGACGACTTCGGCACCGAGATCATCCGCCTCACCGAGGCGGCCGGGGCCGGCCACGTCGCCCTCGGCACCGACCTGGACGGAAACTACAAACCCGTCCTGACCAGCTACGACCAGCTCACCGACCTCACCGGCCTGCTCAGCGAGCGCGGCCTGCCCGCCGCCCACATCGACCAGATCCTGGGCGGCAACGCCATGCAGCTGCTGACCGGCATCCTGTTACAGGAAGTACAGGCGGGACAGCGGCACGGTCTCGGCCGGAGGTATGGCGAGCAGGGAATCGTCGAGGGTGGTGCGGCCGGTGGCGGGGTCGACCCGGACTTCGCCCAGGAGGCCGTGCCGGATCATCGCATCCGGCCGCAGGGAACGGGTGGCGCGGACCGGGACACGGCGGCGGACTCCCGGCAGATCAGCGCCGGAGTCCAGGGCGGCCTGGGCGACGAACATGACCGAGAGCTCGGCCGGGGTGGCGCCGCAGCCGCCGAACTGCGGGCCGAGCACGATCGGCTCGGCGATGTCGATCGCCGCGTTCGGGTCGCCGGTCGCCCCCCAGGCCGGCACGCCCGCCTTCAGCACCAGCGTCGGCTTGGCCCCGAACCAGGCCGGGTCCCACAGCACGATGTCGGCCAGCTTGCCCACCTCGACCGAGCCCACCTCGTGCGCCAGCCCGTGCGCCACCGCGGGATTGATGGTCAGCTTGGCCAGGTACCGCAGCACCCGCTCGTTATCGTCCGGACCAGGAGAACCGAAAAAGCGCTTCATCACCGCGGCCAGGCCGAACGTGCGGCGCACCGTCTCCCCGGCCCGGCCCATGCCCTGCGCGTCGGACGACGTGATCGGGATGACGCCGAGGTCGTGCAGCGGCCCCTCGGCCGCCATCGTGCCCGCCCGGATCCGGTCCCGGGCCAGCGCCGCGTCCCGCTCCGGGTCCAGGCCGTGCACCAGCGTGATCATGTCCAGGTGCTCGGCCACCGCGTCCCGGCCGAACGGCAGCGTGGGGTTGGTCGAGGAGGTGACCACGTCCGCCCGGCCGGCCAGTTCCAGCACGTTGGGGGCGTGCCCGCCGCCGCAGCCCTCGACGTGGAAGGCGTGGAAGACCCGGCCGCCGGCCACCGCCAGCGTGTCGGCCACGCAGCCGGCCTCGTTCAGCCCGTCGGTGTGCAGCGCCACCTGCACGTCGTAGGCGTCGGCCACGGTCAGCGCGGTATCCAGGCAGCGCGGGTGCGCGCCGAGGTCCTCGTGCACCTTGAAGCCGCACGCGCCGCCCGCCGCCAGCCCCTCCACCAGCGGCGCCGGGTCCGAGGAGGAGCCGCGGGCCAGGAACCCGATGTTGACCGGCCACTGGTCGAAGGCGGCGAACGCCTTGCGCAGCAGCCACGGCGAGTTCAGGCCCACCCCCCACACCGGCCCGATCTCCTGCCCGATCACCGTGGTGACGCCCGACGACAGCGACGCCTCCAGCACCCGCGGGGACAGCAGGTGCACATGGGTATCCACCGCGCCCGGCGTGGCCAGCAGGCCCTCGCCGGGGATGATCGTGGTCCCGGTGCCCACCACCACGTCCACGCCGTCCAGGGTGTCCGGGTTCCCGGCCCGGCCGATGGCGCTGATCCGCCCGGCCCGCACGCCGACCGAGACGGTCCGCACGCCCAGGACCGGGTCGAGCAGCGTCACGTTGGTGATCACGATGTCGCAGGTCTCGGTGGCGGTCGCCGCCCGCAGGTGCATGCCGTCCCTGGCCGTCTTCCCGAAGCCGGTCCGGAACTCGTCACCCGCCCGCTGCGCGTCCGCCTCCACCCGGATCACCAGCCCGGTATCGGCCAGCTCGATCAGGTCCCCCGCCGTCGGCCCGGTCACGATACGTCCAGGTACCCGCAGGCCCGGGCCTTCTCCAGCGCCCGCTCCTTAGCGCCCGGCTCGTCCAGCGGCCCGTCCACCAGGCCGGCGAACCCGATGACCACCCGCCGCCCGCCGATCGGCACCAGCGGTACCCGCCGGGTACCGCCCGGCTCGAACCGCACCGCCGCGCCCGCGGTCACCGCCAGGTGCAGGCCGTACGCCGCCGCCCGGTCGAAGCGCAGCCGCGGGTTGGCCTCGAAGAAGTGGAAGTGGCTGGTTACCGAGATCGGCACCACCGCCGTGTTGGTCACCTCGAGCACGACCTCCCCGGCCAGCTCGGCCGACTCCAAAGCCCCGGCACCAGCAGCACCCGCCCGGAACGGATCACGCACCACCGCCAGCCGGGTGCCGTCGTCGAAGACCGCCTCCACCCGCACCTCGGGCACCGCCCGGACCACGCCCGGCAGGACCTCGGAAACATCGAGCACCGAACGGGCGGCCTCCACCGCCTCGGCCAGCCGCCTGCCGTCGCGGGCGGCCTCGCACACGGCGTCTGCCACCAGGGCGGTGGCCTCGACGACGTTCAGGCGCAGACCGCGACCGCGCCGGGCCCGCGCGAGCTCGGCGGTGAGGTAGATGAGGAGGCGATCTCGTTCGGCCTCATTGAGCTTCAACGGCGGCCTGCCTTCCTCATTCCCCGGTGCCGGCTACGACCTTGCCCCCCGCGACCGTCAGGACGACCGAGGTACTCCCGATACCGCTGGCGGGCATGGAGTACAGGTCCTGGTCGAGCACGGCCACGTCGGCCCGCATCCCCGGCAGCAGCTGCCCGGTGACCTCCTCGGCGTGGTTCACCCAGGCCACGCCGGTGGTGAACGCGTCCACCGCGTCCTCGAGCAGGACCGCCTGGCCGAGCTGGAACGGCTTGTCGCATTCGGGCGTGCCCGGCTGGCCCTGCCGCTCGGACAGCACCCGGTTCGCCGCCACGTGCATCTCCTGCAGCGGGTCGGGGGTGGACACCGGCCAGTCGCTGCCGAACGCGATCCGGGCGCCGCGCCGGGCCAGCGCGCCGATCTGGTACTGCCACAGGGCGCGCTCCGGGCCGACGAACGGCAGCGTCAGCTCCTCCATCTGCGGCTCCGAACACGCCCAGAGCGGCTGGAAGTTCGCCACCGCGTCCAGTTCCCGGAACCTGTTCATGTCGCGCGGCACGATGAACTGCAGGTGGGCCAGGTGATGCCGGCCGTCCCGGCGCTGCTGCTCCGGCAGGGCCGCGAGCGCGTCCAGCGCGGTGGTGACGGCCAGGTCGCCGAGCGCGTGGAAGTGCAGCTGGAAGCCCTCGGCGGCCAGCCGCCCGGTGGCATCGCGCAGCTCGTCGGGCTCGATGAACAGCTTGCCGCTGTGGCCGGTGGAATGACCGTCGCGGTCGAGGTAGGGCGCCGACATGGCGGCCGTGCCGGTCTCGCACACCCCGTCCAGCATCAGCTTCACCGAGGTGGCCAGGAACCGGCCGTCGCGGGCCTGCTCGCGGCGGGTCAGCAGGTCCGCCAGCTGGGTCACGCCGCGGGCCCGGTCCCACCACAGCGCGCCGGTCACGTGGGCGGTGAGCGAGCCGTCGGCGGCGGCCTGCCGGTAGGTCTCGAAGGCGTCCGGGATGCCGAGCTCGTCGGCCGCCCCGACGCAGGCGTCCTGCCAGCTGGTGATGCCGAGCGAGTGCAGGTAGGCCTGGGCCGCCAGCAGGCCCGCGGTCAGCTCGGCCGGGCTGGCGGCCGGGATGAGCCGGCCGACCAGGCGCATCGCCCCGTCGTGCAGCGCGCCGGCCGGGTTCCCGGCCGCGTCCCGCTCGATCCGGCCGTCGGCCGGGTCGGGGGTGCTTGCGTCGACGCCGCCCCTTCGCAGCGCTTCGGTATTAACCCAGGCGCTGTGGTGGTCGCGGTTCGGGATGAAGGCGGGCCGGCCGCCGGTGACCGAGTCCAGGTCGGCCGCCGTCGGCGTGCCGCCGGGGAAGGACTCCATCGCCCAGCCGCCGCCGAGCGCCCAGCCGTCGGCGGGCAGCTTCGCGCAGTAGGCGGCCACCGCGGCCAGGCACTCGGCCCGGGTCCGCAGCCCCAGCAGGTTGCAGCGCAGGCTCTCCAGGCCGCCGCTGACCGCGTGCACGTGCGCGTCGCCGAAGGCCGGCAGGGCCAGCCGCCCGCGCAGGTCGATCACCCGGGTCCGGGGGCCCTGGAGCTCGCGGATCTCGTCGTCGGTGCCCAGCGCCACGATCACGCCGTCCCGGGCGGCCAGCGCCGGGACGAACCGGGAAGGGTGGGCTGGACTGCGGATCTTCCCGTTGGCCAGGATCAGGTCTGCCTCGGGTTGCGTCACGCGTGCACCGCCTGAATCTGTGAGGTTGTGTTTGTGTGCACGCTAACAGGTGGGCCCGATTGACCGCCCAGAACGGGCGACCTTACGCTGCGTGGATGAACGCTGCGCGGCCGGCCCGAGCCCGGGCCGTAGTCATCGGCGGCGGCGTAGTCGGCTGCAGCACCGCCTACCACCTGGCCAAGCGCGGCTGGACCGACGTGGTGCTGCTGGAGCGCAAACGGCTGACCTCCGGCACCACCTGGCACGCGGCCGGCCTGATCACCCAGGCCCGGCCCACCCACGGCACCCGGGAAATCGTCCGGCGCAGCCTGCGGGTATTCAAGTCGCTGCCGGCGGAGACCGGGTTCGCCACCGGGTTCACCGAGACCGGGACCCTGCACCTGGCCGACAGCGCCGAGCGCCTGGAGGAGCTGAGCCGGCAGGCCTCGGCCGCCAGGGCCAGCGCCATCACCGCCGAGATCATTTCCCCCGAACGGGCGGCCGAGCTGTTCCCCGGCCTGTACACCGGGGACCTGGCCGGGGCGGTGTACTACCCCGGCGACGGGCGCGGCAACGCCACCGACACCACCATGGCCCTGGCCGGGGGCGCCCGCCAGCTCGGCGTGCGGATCTTCGAGAACACCGCGGTGACCGGGATCATCCGGCGCGACGGGCGGGTCGCGGGCGTCTCCACCGCGGACGGCGACATCGAGGCCGAGTACGTGGTGGCCGCGGCCGGCCTGTGGGGGCGCGAGGTCGGCGCGCTGGCCGGAGTGCGGGTCCCGCTCCAGGCACTGGCCCACTATTACGTGATCACCGAGGCGATTCCCGGCCTGGCGCCGGGCCTGCCGACGGTCAAGACCGCGCCGGACTACGCGTACGTGCGGAACGAGGGCGCCGGGCTCATGGTCGGCTTCTTCGAGCCGGGCAGTTACCCGTGGGCCGCGCGCGGCATCCCCGCCGACGCGGAGTTCACCCGGCTGCCCGAGGACTGGGACCACCTGGGGCCGTTCTACGAGCAGATGATGAAGCGGCTGCCGGTGCTGGCCGAGACCGGCATCCGGCTGCACTTCTGCGGCCCGGAGAGCTTCACCCCGGACGGCCTGTACCACCTCGGCGAGGCACCGGGCCTGCGCAACTTCTTCGTCGCGGCCGGCTTCAACTCGGTCGGCTTCCTGTCCGGGCCCGGGGCCGGCTCGGTGCTGGCCGACTGGATCGTGGACGGGCGCTCGCCGCTCGACCTGCCCGAGACCGACCCCCGCCGGACCGCCCCGCACGAGACGAACCGGCGCTTCCTCGAGCAGCGCGTCACCGAGACGCTCGACCTGGCGTACGAGCTGCACTGGCCCTACCAGCAGCGGGAAAGCGCCCGCGGGCTGCGCCGCAGCCCGCTGCACGACCGGGTGGCGGCGGCCGGGGCGGTCTTCGGCGAGCTGCTCGGCTGGGAGCGGGCCAACTGGTACGCCCCTTCCGGGGTGCCGAAGCGATATGAGTACTCGTTCGGGCGGCAGAACTGGTTCGAGCACTCGGCCGCGGAGCACCAGGCCGTCCGGTCGGGGGTGGGGCTGTTCGATACCTCCTCGTTCGGCAAGCTGCTGGTGCAGGGGCGGGACGCGCTGGCGGTGCTGCAGCGGGTCAGCGCCGGGAACGTGGCGGTCGAGCCGGGCCGGATCGTCTATACCCAGTGGCTCAACGCCTTCGGCGGCATCGAGAGCGACGTCACCGTGACCCGGCTGGACCAGACCCGGTTCCTGGTCCTGTCCGGCCCGGCCACGCTGGCCCGGGACCGCGACTGGCTGGAGCGGAGCATCGGACCGGACGAGTTCGCCGTCGTCACCGACATCAGCGCGGCGCTGGCCATGATCGGTGTGATGGGACCGTCTTCGCGTTCCCTGCTGCAGTCTTTGACCGACGAGGGTCTGTCCGGCGCGGCCTTCCCGTTCGGGACTTCCCGGGAGATCGACCTCGGCTGCGGTTTCGTCCGGGCCACCCGGATCACCTACGTGGGCGAGCTCGGCTGGGAACTGCTCATCCCGGCCGACCTGGCTTCTCATGTTTACGAGACGCTGGTCTCGGCCGGTGACGGGTACGGGCTGCGGCACGCGGGCTATCACGCCCTGGACTCGCTGCGGATGGAGAAGGCCTACCGTTCGTGGGGCCACGACATCTCCGGCGGGGACACGCCGCTGGAGGCGGGGCTGAGCTTCGCCGTGGCCTGGGACAAGCCTGATTTTACCGGGCGGGATGCCCTCCTCCGGCTCCGTGAACAGGGTGTATCGCGGCGGCTGGTGCAGTTCGCGCTGTCCGATCCGGACGCGTTCGCCTACCACGACGAGCCCGTCTACCGGGACGGCGTCCTGGCCGGGCGGGTCAGCTCGGCCGCCTACGGCCACACCCTTGGCCGCACGGTGGCGCTGGGCTACGTGACCGCGCCGGAACCGGGGACGCCGGCCTCCTGGTACACGGCGGGGAGCTACGAGATCGAGATCGCCGGCCAGCGGGTCGGGGCCGACGCCTCGCTGCGTCCCCTCTACGACCCGGCCTCGCAGCGTCCCCGCGGCTGAGTGGCTGCCTTGGTCTGCGATTCTGGTCGTCCTAGCAGCCAGAACCGCAGACAAAGCGGCATTCTGGGAGTCACCGGGGCCGCGGCGGGCCGGTGCTTTCCCGTACCACCAGCATGGTGGACAGCTCGATGTGCCGCGGCTCGCCGGCCGCGGTGGCCGGGTCGGAGCGGAGCATGCGGAAGGCCGTGGCCGCCATGGCCGCCAGCGGCTGCCGGACCGTGGTCAGGGCCGGCGTGGCCCAGGCGGCCACCGGGACGTCGTCGAAGCCGACCACGCTCAGGTCGTCCGGCGCCCGCAGCCCGCGTTCGCCCAGCGCCTGGAGCACGCCGAACGCCTGGCTGTCGTTCCCGGCCAGCACGGCCGTGGGCGGCTCGGGCAGGGCGAGAAGCTCCCGGGCCCGCGCCCGCCCGGCCGTTACCATGAAGTCGCCCCGGCGGACGAGGGCCTCGTCCGGGCTGAGCCCGGCCGCCTGCCGGGCGGCGCGGTAGCCGTCCAGCCGGGCCTGGCTGGACCACAGGCCGGGCGGACCGCCGATGATCGCGATACGGCGGTGGCCGAGTTCGATCAGGTGCCTGGTCGCGGTCATGCCGCCCAGCCAGTTGGTCGTGCCGACCGAACGGATGGCGTCACCGGGCTCGGTGGCCGGGTCGATCATCACCAGCGGGATCCGGGCGGCGGCCAGCCGGCGCAGCTCCCGGCTGCCCGGCAGGCGCAGTACGCACAGCGCGCCGTCGGTGCCCCGGGTCGTCGCCCGGTCCAGCCAGTCGTCGAATTCCCGCGGCGAGTGCACGGTCGTCGCGATCACGCTGGTGCCGGCCTCGTTGGCCGCCTCCAGGGTGCCGCGCAGCAGCTCCTCGGCCCAGGGACTGTGCAGGTCCGCGATCAGCAGGTCGACGACCCCGAAGCCGAGCCGGGAGGCGACCTGGTACCCGTGCTGCCTGAGCAGGATGGCGATCCGGGCCCGGGTGCCGGCCGCGACGTCCGTCCGCCCGTTGAGCACCTTGGAAACCGTCGACACCGACACCCCGGCGCCGGCCGCGATATCGACCAGGGTGCTCCGGCGGGCGTCGCGCGCCACGATGGCTCCTTTTCGAAAAATATGCTTGAAATATCTTGGGTAGTCGCGTCCTCGTAGTATCGCCCACGATCGGAAAAATCTCTATTGACCTGCTGGGAAGCGGAATCTAGCGTGGTCCGGGGGAAGCGACGATTTTTCGAGAAGGTGAACTGTGACTGCCAAGCCTCCGGCCCTGCAGCTCTACACCGTCCGGGATCAGCTGGCCACCGACCGGGCCGGGATACTGAAGCGCGTCGCCGATTACGGCTACGCGGCGGTAGAGCCGTTCGGTATTACCAACGACCCGCAGGGGCTACGGGCCGACCTGGATGCGGCGGGCCTGTCCGTGTGCAGCGTGCACGCGATCCCCGTCGGGGACGAAGCCGAGGCCGTCATCAGCGCCGCCCGCACCCTCGGCGCGGACACCGTCATCGTCCCGTACCTGCCGCCGCCCCGGTTCGCCGATGCCGACGGCGTGCGCGGGATCGCCGCCGAGCTGAACGAGGCATCGGCCCGGCTAGCGGGCGAGGGCATGCGGCTGGGCTACCACAATCACGATTTCGAGCTCTCCTCCCTGATCGACGGCACGCCCGCGCTGGAGGTGCTGGCCGGCCAGCTCGACGACGCGGTGCTGCTCGAGCTCGACACCTACTGGGCCGCGGTGGGCGGCCAGGACGTGCCCCCCCTGCTCGGCCGGCTGGGCGACCGGGTCGGTTACCTGCACGTCAAGGACGGCCCGGTCGTCAACCGGGAGGACTTCATGACCGCGGTCGGCTCCGGCCGGATGCCAGTCGCCGAGATCCTGGCCGCCAGCCCGTCGACCTGGCACGTGGTCGAGCTCGACCGCTGCGCCACCGACATGATGACCGCGGTCGGGGACAGCCTGGCCTGGCTGACCGGACAGGGGCTGGCCTGATGAGGGGCGCGGGCCCGGTCGGTGTCGCCGTCGTCGGCTGCGGCACCATCAGCCGCGAGTACCTGCGCAACCTGACCGCGTTTCCCGACCTGCGCGTGCTGTTCTGCGCCGATATCGACCTCGAGCGGGCCGCCAAGCAGGCCGCCGCGTACGACGTGCCGGAGTCGGGAACGCCGGAGGAGGCGCTGCGGCACCCCGACGTGGAGATCGTGGTCAACCTGACCATCCCGGCCGCCCACGCCGAGGTCACCTCGGCCGCGCTGGCGGCCGGCCGGAGCGTCTGGACCGAGAAGCCGCTCACCCTCGACACCACCTCCGGGCGGCGCCTGCTGGCCGAAGCGGACCAGGCCGGGCTGCTCCTCGGCTGCGCCCCCGACACGATGCTCGGCGCCGGGCTGCAGACCGCCCGGCGGCTGATGGCCGAGGGGGTGATCGGCGTGCCGCAGACGGCGCTGACGATGATGCAGTCACCCGGCCCCGAGCTCTGGCATCCCGATCCCGAGTTCCTGTTCCAGCCCGGCGCGGGCCCCGTGTTCGACATCGGGCCCTACTACCTGTCCTGGCTGGCCACGATCTTCGGCCCGGCCGAGCGGGTCGCGGCGGTAAGCCGCCGCAGCCGCGACACCAGGGTCATCGCCAAGGGGCCGCGGGCCGGCACGGAGTTCCGGGTGGAGGTGCCCACCCACTACTCCGGCCTGATCGAGTACGCGGCCGGCCCCGCCGCCACGTTCGTGTTCAGCTTCGAGTCGCCGCTCCCGCGGCACGGGTTCATGGAGGTCACCGGCACCGAGGCCACCATGGTGCTGCCCGACCCGAACCGGTTCGACGGCGAGATCAAGCTCCGCGCCATCGGATCCGACGACTGGGAGACCCGGCCGGTCAGCGGGGCGTCCGACGGGCGCGGGCTCGGCGTGCTCGACATGGCCCGGGTGCTGCGTACCGGGGGCCTGCTGCGCGCGCCGGGCGAACTGGGCCTGCACGTGCTGGAGACCATGGAGGCGATCGACCGGTCCGCCGCGGACCATTCGTTCCTGCCGGTGCGGTCGGGCTTCAGCCTGCCCGAGCCGCTGGACTCCGCCTGGGATCCCAAGGCCAGCACCCTGTAAGCACGGCACCCTGTAAGCCCACCACCTTAGGATCAGCTTGACGGGAGGTCCGGTGACAGAGGAAACCGCGGGCCCGCCGGTACTCGGCGTCGGCCTGGTCGGCTACGCGTTCATGGGCGCGGCCCACTCCCAGGCCTGGCGGACCGTGCCGCACGTGTTCGACCTGCCGCTGCGGCCCGCCATGGCCGCACTGTGCGGCCGGGATCCGGTCGCCGTGCGCGCCGCGGCGGACCGGCTCGGCTGGGCCGCCACCGAGACGGACTGGCAGGCCCTGATCAAGCGGGACGACGTGCAGCTGGTGGACGTGTGCACGCCGGGCGAGTTCCACGCCGAGGTCGCCATCGCGGCGCTCGAGGCGGGCAAGCACGTGCTGTGCGAGAAGCCGCTCGCCAACACCCTGGCCGAGGCCGAGGCGATGGCGGCCGCGGCGGAGCGGGCCGCTGCCCGCGGGGTCCGCTCGATGACCGGGTTCAACTACCGCCGTGTCCCGGCCCTGGCCCTGGCCCGCCAGCTGGTCACCGAGGGCAGGATCGGCCAGCTCCGCCACGTCCGGGCGAGCTACCTCCAGGACTGGCTGATCGACCCGTCGTTCCCGCTGACCTGGCGGCTTCAGCGCGAGCGGGCCGGATCCGGCGCGCTGGGCGACCTGGGCGCCCACATCGTCGACCTGGCCCAGTACCTGACCGGGGAGCCGATCGCGGGCGTCTCCGCGGCCACCGCCACCTTCGTCGCCGAGCGGCCGCTGCCGGAAGCGGCGGACGGCTCCGCGCATTCCGGCCCGCGCTCCGGGCCGGTCACCGTGGACGACGCCGCGGTGTTCACCGGCCGGATGCGCTCGGGTGCCCTGGCCACGTTCGAGGCGACCAGGTTCGCGGCGGGCCGCAAGAACCAGCTGCGGATCGAGCTGAACGGGGACGGTGGCAGCCTGGCCTTCGACCTCGAGCGGCTGAACGAGCTGGAGTTCTTCGACCGGGCCGGCGACAGCGCCGAGGCGGGCTTCCGCCGGATCCTGGTCACCGAGCCCGCCCACCCCTACCTGTCCGCCTGGTGGCCGCCGGGCCACATCATCGGCTGGGAGCACACGTTCACGCACCAGGCCCGGGACCTGGTGACCGCGATCGCCACCGGCGGGGAGCTGGCCCCGACGTTCACCGACGGCCTCCAGGTGCAGCGCGTCCTGGACGCGGTCGAGCGCAGCGCCGCCAGCGAGGCCGCGTGGACACCCGTACCGACGAACTGATGCTGATGCCAGCCGACCCGAGGGAGCCCTGACGATGCCCCGTCCCTTCACCTTGTTCACCGGTCAGTGGGCTGACCTGCCCCTGGAGGAGATCTGCCAGCACGTCAAGGAGTGGGGCTACGACGGCCTCGAGCTGGCCTGCTGGGGTGACCACTTCGACGTGCAGCGGGCGCTGACCGAGGACGGCTACCTGGCCGGCCGGCACGAGCTGCTGGCCAAGTACGACCTGAAGTGCTGGGCGATCTCCAACCACCTGACCGGGCAGGCGGTCTGCGACCACCCCATCGACGCCCGCCACCAGGCCATCCTGCCCGCCCGGATCTGGGGCGACGGCGAGCCGGAAGGCGTGCGGCAGCGCGCCGCGGCCGAGCTGGCCGACACCGCGCGGGCGGCCGCGGCGTTCGGGGTGGACACCGTGATCGGCTTCACCGGCTCGTCGATCTGGCACACGGTGGCGATGTTCCCGCCCGTGCCCGAGTCCATGATCGACGCGGGCTACCAGGATTTCGCCGACCGCTGGAACCCGATCCTCGACGTGTTCGACGCCGAGGGCGTCCGCTTCGCCCACGAGGTCCATCCCAGCGAGATCGCCTACGACTTCTGGACCACCCACCGCGCGCTCGGGGCCGTGGACCACCGGCCCGCGTTCGGCCTGAACTTCGACCCGAGCCACTTCGTCTGGCAGGATCTCGACCCGATCGCGTTCCTGGACGAGTACCGGGACCGGATCTACCACGTGGACTGCAAGGAAGCCCGCAAGCGGCTCGACGGCCGCAGCGGCCGCCTCGGTTCCCACCTGCCCTGGGGCGACCCGCACCGCGGCTGGGACTTCGTCTCGGCCGGCCGCGGCGACATCCGCTGGGAGGACATCTTCCGCATGCTGAACTCGATCGGCTATTCCGGCCCGATCTCGATCGAGTGGGAGGACGCCGGGATGGACCGCCTGACCGGCGCGGCCGAGGCGATCACCTTCCTGCGCCGGTTCGACTTCGACCCGCCCCAGGCCGCCTTCGACGCCGCCTTCAGCTCCGGCCGCGACTAGGCTCCGGCCGCGACTAGCCAGCCCAGGCAGCGCTGACCGCGACATCGACAACAGTGCCACGTCGTCGTCGGCCCGGCTGACCGGCATGGATGGAGCACTCAGCTGACGGCATGGATGGAGCATCGATGCTGCCGGCACGGCATTGATGGAGCATCAATGTCGTTGCCGAGCGCCCGATGCGGACTGGGTACGTGGCGGGCGAGGGCTGTGGTGCGAATGCGAATTCTGAGGCCAGGAACCCAAGCCGCGTGCCAGCCGGCGAACCTTTCACCCTGGGCGGTTCCGCCGATTACGATCGCTTTGTCGCGCGGGCTGACGGGGGCGGCATGATCGACGGACGCATGGACGTACCGGCTCGGGCCGGGCCCGCGCCGGCGTGCCCGGGTCCGCTGCGCCCGGGGCAGCCGCGGGGATCATTGCTCTCGGCCAGGGAATTCGCCGCCCTGACGGGTGCGGGTTTCGATCCGGTGGGGTATGTCCTGGGCACCGCTGTCATCCGTCTCGGCTCCCCTAACCGCAGCGGGCTCTGCGACGGTCCGGGTCGGCGGCGCACCCATATCGCGCCGGCCGGCGAGATGGTCCAGCTAGCACTGTCGCGGGCGGTCGGCGAATGCGAGGCGCTGGGCGGTGACGGGATCGTCGGGGTGACGGTGCAGGCCCGGCCGTTCCCGGCGGGCGGCACCGAGTTCACCGTGCAGGGAACGGCGGTCCGGGCGCGTACCGCCGTCCGCCCGGCCGCTCCGTTCACCGCGCATGTGTCCCCGCAGGAATTCGCCGGGCTCCTGCGGGCTGGCTGGGTGCCGGCCGCGCTTGCCGTCGGTGTCAGCGTTGGCACCCGGCACGATGACCGGCGCCGTCTGCCCGGCCTGGGCAACCGTGAGATGCCGGGCTACACCGAGCTTGTCAGTGACACCCGCGGCGTGGCCCGGACGCGGCTCATGCACGCGGCGATGCGTCACGCTGCGGAGGGGGTGGTGGTGGGCGAGATGACATTGCGCATCAGCGAGCGGCACTGCCAGACATACGAAGGGAGCCATGACCGCGTAGCCGAGGTCACGATGCTGGGTACCTCGATCGTCTCGTTCGGCCGGTCTCCGGCCACCGCTGACCGCCCGCCGCTCACCATGATGCGCCTCAATCCGGCCGCTGAGATTGCCGGCCAGGGCAAGCCCGCGATGACACGTCCAGGCGGAACCGCCTAGAGACACCGTTCGTACCAGGCGCCATAACCTGCTGGATCCAGCAAGCCGGCCTGGAGATCACCCGGCCAGCAGTTCGTTCCCGAGGGCAACAGCGGCCACGCGCTGTTCTGGGCACGCCAGCCGGCCGGTCACCGGCCCTCAGGACGGCCAGGATCGATCTAGGCCGCTGAAACTCTCCCGGTGAGCATGACGCCGACGTGGTGCCCGGCGAACTGGTCAGCAACCGTGGCGGTGCGCTCGCCGCGGTAGGCCCACATGACGAAGTGATGACCGGGCCCGATGATCTCGTACGCTCCGGTCAGGATGAGCTCGCCCGGGACGACTACCAGCGCGGCCGTGATCACCCGCCCCGCGAGCTCCGCCATCCGATCCCCTTACCACGACGAGAAACGCGGTCAGGGTACCGGCGAGCCCGGTCATGAGCCCAGGGTCCCGGCCAGGAAGGCGCGGGCGGCGGCGAAGGAGCGCTCGTCGGCGAGCCGGTCGTAGGCGACACCGGGCATGGCTCCGGGAGCTCCCGGAACCGCGTGCTGGTGAGTGAAGCCGTGCATGGCCCGGCCGTACATGACCAGTTCCCAGTCGGCGTCGGCCTGGTTCATCTCCTCGGCGAAGGCGGTGACGTCGCCCGGCGGGACGTGCGGGTCGGACGCGCCGTGGCAGACCAGGATCCTGGCCATCACGGCGCCGGGCACCGCGGGCCGGCTGGTGGCGAGGCTGCCGTGGATGCTCACCACGCCGGCCAGGTCCGCGCCCGCGCGGGCCAGGGCCAGCGCGGCCATGCCGCCGAAACAGAAGCCGACCGCCGCCAGCGGTCCGGCTGCCTCCGGGCAGCCCGCCAGCGCCGTCAGGCCCGCCCGGGTCCGGCGGACGAGCAGATCCGGGTCGTCGCGCAAGGCCAAGAGGCACGCCATGACCCGCTCACGGTTCCCCGTCACCCCCGGGCCGAACATGTCGCAGGCGAGCACCGTATAGCCGATCCCCGCGTACCGGCGGGCCTGTTCCCGGGCGTGCACGTCAAGCCCGGCGCCGCCGTGGATGAGCAGTATCCCCGGTCGCGGGCCGCCGTGGGCATCGTCCCAGCAGAGCAGCCCGGTCAGCGGGAGGTCGAGGTCCTGATAGGAGAGGCCGCGGGCGGCGATAGCGTCGCCGGAAGTTAGTGGAGAACTGTCGCTGATCACGCCACGGAGATTAGCAACGGAATACCGGTAACGCCATTCATCATATCACAGAATATTTAATTTATAAAGTACCCGGGAATTGCAATTACGTTTCGGATATGGCGGCGAAGCGCTCTGATCGTCAGCGGACCCGCCATAGGTAGGCGCTGCCGTTGGTGCCGCTGGTCGCCAGCGTCTTGCCGTCGGGGCTGAACGCGACGGACAAGACCGCGGTCCGCATTTCCCCGGTCAGCAGGGAGGTGACCCGGCCGCCGGGTTAACCAGCGTGGCGACCGGTTTCCTGGCGGTCAGCTTCCCGGCCGGCAGATGTGCGGGTCGTCCACGGCCGCGGCCGCCCGCGACTCCCGGATGAAACGCAGGCGGAACGTCTCGTCGACGGCCATCGCCTGCGCCATGACCTTCAGCGCGACCAGCCGGCCCAGGCGCTCGTCCCTGGCCAGGTACACCACGGCCATCCC
>JAICWX010000082.1 GCA_025934635.1 Streptosporangiaceae bacterium
GGTCCTGACCGCGTCGCGGTCAGCCGGCCGGCGCCGCCATCGGGTCCACGCCGGCTAGATCCTTGCGCGTGACCCGGATCGCGACCAGCGTGATCACCAGCGCCAGCACCGCGATCCCGGCCGAGACGAGGAATCCCTTCGAGAAGCCCGTCGCCAGCGCGTGGTCGGTCATCGCCTTCTGCAGCGCGGCGGCCTTGGCGCCGGTCACGTGCTGTCCGGCCGTCGCGGCCGCGGCCGCCTGGGACCGCAGGCTGTTCGCCACCGCGCTCCACGCCACGGTGCCGAGGATCGCCAGCCCGATCGAGCCGCCGACCTGCTGGCCGACGTTGAGCATGCTGGACGCGATGCCGGCGTCGGCGTTGCCCACCTTGGTCAGCGAGACCAGGGACAGCGGCACGAACACCAGGCCCAGCCCGAGCGCGGTGAGCATCATCGGCCCGAGCAGGCCGCTGGCGTAGCTGCTGTGCTCGGTGATCCGGGACAGCCAGATCATCCCGCCGGCCATGACCGTGGCGCCGGTGATCATCAGCGGCCGGGCGCCGACGCGGGCGACCAGCTGCGACGCGATCCCGGAGGACGCCATGATCGTGGCGACCATCGGCAGGAAGGCCAGGCCCGCCTTCAGCGGGCTGTATCCCCAGACGCCCTGCACGAAGAGCGTGAGGAAGAAGAACATGCCGAACAGCGCGGTGCCGACGCACAAGCTGATCAGGTAGGCGCCGGTCCGGTCGCGGCTGCGCAGCACCCGCATCGGGAGCAGCGCGTGCTGGCTGCGCGCCTCGATGAACCCGAACGACACCAGCAGCACCACGGCGGCCACCAGCGAGACGATGACCTTGGTGTCACCCCAGTGCGAGACGCCGCTCGCGCTGGTCGCGGCGTTGGAAAGCCCGTACACCAGGGCCGCGATCCCGAGCGAGCCGGTAATGGCGCCCGGCAGGTCGAAGCGCCCGGTGCGCCGCTCGGACTCCGGCAGCACCCGCGTGGCCAGGACCGCGACGACGAGCCCGATCGGCACGTTGACGAACATGACCCAGCGCCAGCTGAGGTAGTTGACCAGCAGGCCGCCGGCGATCAGCCCGACCGCCGCGCCCGCCACGCTCATCGCCGCGTAGACCCCCAGTGCCCGGTTGCGCGGCGGCCCCTCGGGGAAGGTGACGGCGATCAGCGACAGGGCCGTGGGCGCGGCCATCGCGCCGCCGACGCCCTGCAGCACGCGCGCGGTGAGCAGCCAGGCCGGGTCGATGGCGAACCCGCCCGCCAGCGAGGCCAGGGTGAAGACGGCGATGCCCGCGATGAAGATCCGGCGGCGCCCCAGCAGGTCGCCGGACCTCCCGCCGAGCAGCAGCAGCCCGCCGAAGGCGAGCGTGTACGCGTTCACGACCCATTCCAGGCTCGAGTCAGAGAAGCCGAGCGCGTTCTGGATGTGCGGCAGGGCCACGTTCACGATGGACGAGTCGAGCACGATCATGAGCTGGGCCGTCGCGATGACGGCCAGGGCCAGGCCGAGCCGCCGCGGCGGCTGTCGTGTGGTCGCGGCGGTGGCGGCGGACCTGGCCGCCACGGTAATACCGGGTGTGATCCCGGTATCTGGTGAGGTGGCTGACAAGATAATCCCCTTTGTGTGCGAATTTCGGGCGTAGTCATCCAGCGCCGTGCCGACGTTGGCCCGGCGGGCTGGTAAAGCTGTGTAAGAGAACCCCGTAGGCAGAACGGACGCTGGCTACCCGCTCCCCGCGGCCAGCATCTTCTCGATAAGGGCGAGGAAGAGGTGGCGCTCCTTCTCGTCGAGGGCGTAACACCAGGGCATCCGCAGGGCCAGTTCCTGCATCATCTGCTCCTTGACGGCGATGCCCTCCGGGGTAAGCACCAGGTTCTTCACCCGGCGGTCCCGCGGGCTGGGCTCGCGACGGGCCAGCCCGCGCCGTTCGAGCGTGTCGGCGATGGTCGTGACGAAGGACGCGTCGCAGCTCATGTGCTGCGCCAGTTCCTTCATCGTCATGACCTCGTCGAGCTTGAACAGCGCCAGCAGGTCGCTGGGGGCGATGCCGAAGCGGTCGGCGATCGACTGGCTGATCGCGCCGGCCCGCTTCACGAGACCCGTCAGCCCGTTCACGATGCCCCGGTCCACGTCGTTGCCGCGTGGAACAACGGGAGCCCCGATCACCTCGTCCGTCTCGTTCATGCTGATCACCTCCCGTCCGCGCATCTCTTGACCCGCTAAACAGTTGACCTACTCAACTTATTCCGGGAGTCCTGCGGCGACGATGATCCGGACGCGTCTAAGGCCGGATGCCGGTGGCGACGAGGTGCGGTCCGAAGCCGACCAGCTCAGGCACCCGCTCGATGGCCCGCGCCACCTCCAGCGCCACCGACCGCTCGGCCGGATCCGCCAGCCGCGCGTCCAGGTCGCCAAGGATGAACGCCGGTCCCTCGACGCTGACCAGGTCCGCGACCTCGAGCCCGGCGTCCGCGAGTTCGGACCGCAGTTCCTCCGGCCGGTGGCAGAACGCGGTGAACGCCCCTTCCTGGAACGGCGGGATCACCCCGGTGCGGTCGATCTCGTCGATGAGGCCGGTCACCTCCGGGTGCTTGACGTAGATCCGTTCCCGGAGCATGCCGTCGATCCGGGCGGCCCAGCGCGAGATCGCCGCCGCGAACACCGCTCCGCCCGGCCGCACGATCCGGGCGCACTCCCGCAGCGCGCCAACCCGCTCGGCCCGGTCCAGCAGGTGGTACAGCGGCCCGAGCAGCAGGACCGCGTCCGCCGAGGCGTCGGGCAGGTCGAGGTCCCGCACGTCGCCGACCGCGGTGTGAATCCCCGGCACCCCCGCCGCGTCCGCCGTGAGCTGCTCGACGTGCAACGGCATCAGGTCCCGGTGCTCGACCTGGTACCCCAGCGATGCCAGCCACAGCGCGTACCGTCCCGGCCCGCCGCCGATGTCCGCGACCACGGCGGGTGCGGCCGGCAGCCGCCGCCGCACGATCTCGGTCGTCCGGGTGAACTCGAGCTCCCCGCGCCCGTCGCTCAGCCGCTCCCGCTCCATGCCCCGCTGGTAGTACGCGTGCAGCGCCTCGTCCGTCTCCATGCCTCGCGACTGTGGCATATCCCCGCCCCGCCAGCCACCCATTAACACCCGCCGGAAGGACCAGCGCCACCGCTGGCTGCCGATTAGGGCAAGCTAGGAGCATGCGGGTAGGGGTGCGGGTCGTCTCGCTGATCACGGCTGCCGTCATCGCCGGCGGGGCAGCGGCCTGCACGGCCGCGCCCGGGGGAGGTCAGTCTCAGCCCGCCGCCAAGCTGGCCACGAGCGCCACCGCGCGCCCATCCGCCAGGACCGCCAGCCCCACTCCCAGCCCGTCCGTCACCCCCGCCATCCAGGTGTCCGGCGCCCCCCGGGGAGTCAAGGCCAAGGGCGCCGTCATCGCCGACGCGGCCACCGGCCAGGTGCTGTGGAGCCGTGCCCTCGGCACCGAACGGCCGATGGCGAGCGTCACCAAGGTGATGACCGCCCTGCTCGTGCTGAAAGCCAACAACCTCGGGCAGCAGATCCGGGTGCCGAAGGCCGCCTTCACCTACGCCTGGAAGAACGGCGGCGAGAGCGCGGCCCTGCACCCGGGCGACACCCTCACGGCCCAGCAGCTGCTGAACGCGCTGCTGCTGCCGTCCGGCGCGGACGCCGCCTACACCCTCGCCGACACTTACGGCCCCGGCCTGGATGCCTTCATCGCCCAGATGAACGCGACCGCGGCCCAGCTGGGCATGCTGCACACCCACTTCACCTCGCCGGACGGCCTGCCCTACCCGACCGAGACCGCGACCTACTCCACCCCGTCCGACCTGCTCATCCTGGGCCTGGCGGCGATGAAGTACCCGGTGTTCCGGTCGATCGTCGACCAGCGCTTCTATAACCTGCCGAAGCAGAAGGGGCAGCACCACCAGTACTGGTGGGACAACACCGACGGGCTGATCGGCCACTACCAGGGCGCCCTGGGGATCAAGACCGGCTACACCGACAAGGCCCTGCACTGCCTGCTGTTCGAGGCGACCAGGAACGGCCGCACGCTGATCGGGGTCGTCCTCGGCAGCCCGGCCACCGGCGTGAACGCCGGCGCCCAGGACGCCGAGAAGCTGCTCAACTGGGGCTTCGGGCTGCCGAAGATCGCCGCCGGCTAGCCCGCGGGCCCGGCTAACCCGCGGGCCCCGCCAACCGCAGCATCGCCGCGATCACGGTCGCCCACCACGCCCGCGGCGGCGCCTGATGCCCGACGCCTTCCAGCGGCAGCAGCTCTGCCCCCGGAATCTCGCGGGCCAGCGCCTCGCCATGGCCGAACGGGAACAGCGGATCCGCCGTGCCGTGGATCACCAGGGTCGGGACGGCAATCTCCCCGCGAGCCGGCTCACCCGGCGCGGCCAGCCCGTGGTTCAGCCCGCTGGCCGCGACATCCCTGGTCCGGTCGACGGAAAGCGCGACCGCCGCGCGCACCTGCGCCTCGTCGAAGTATTCGGCCGGCTCCAGCTGCCGCTCGTAGTCGGTGAGGTAGTCGATGACGGCCGCCCGTTCGGTCCATCGCGGTTTCGGGACCTCCGCCGCGAACCAGGCCTGCAGTTTTTCCGACGGCGGCGGCAGCGCTGCCCGGTCCGCCCCGGCCGCCACCGGGCTGGTCGAGATCAGCACCAGCGAGTCCACCCGCTCCGGACGAGCCAGCGCCACCTGCTGCGCGAGGGCGCCGCCCATCGAGATCCCGGCCAGCTGAGCGCTCGCCCGCCCGAGCGCGTCCAGCACCCCCACCGCGTCAAGGGCCAGGTCCGCGCCGGTGTACCCGGGCTTCCCGGCCGGGTAGCTGACCGACTGCCCGGTGTCCCGGTGGTCGTACCGGATGACGAACCGCCCGCCCGCCGCCAGCCGCTCGCAGAACTCCGGCTCCCACCCGTCCATCGAGCTGCTCATGCCGGCGATCAGCAAGATCGCCGGATCGGCCGCGTCACCAACCGTGTCCACGCACAGGCCGACGCCGTTGACGTCGACGATCCGCGGCCCGTCCATCACGCGGGCCGGTACCGCACGTTCACGGCCGCGACGGGATCGCCGTCACCAACCCGATGGAGCCGAACGGGCTTACCTCCGACCCTCCCGTACAGCCGCACGCCGTCGCCGAGCAGGACCGGCAGGATATGCAGGTCGATCTCGTCGATCAGCCCCCGCTCGAGCAGCTGGGCGCCGATCGTGGGGGAGAACACCTCGAGGTTCTTGCCGCCGGCCGCC
The DNA here is from genome assembly GCA_025934635.1 of Streptosporangiaceae bacterium. The sequence goes on from JAICWX010000082.1 coordinate 5,268, forward strand.
GCCAGCCCGATCCGCACCGCCTCGGCCGGGTCGCAGCTGAGGAACGTGACCCCGTCGGCGGGCACCGCGTCCCCGGGGTGGTGGGTCAGCACGAAGATCGGCCCCTGCCAGGCGCCGCCGTACGGCCGGGCGCCGCCGATGGCCTGGTCCCAGCCGTCCCGGCCGCCCAGGATGGCGCCCGTCGTCGTGATGTACTCGTCGTGCAGGCCCGGGCGGACCGAGACCCCGCCCATCCAGTCCAATGTCGCGTGGTCCGGCCCGGCCACGAACCCGTCCAGGGACATCGCGAAGTGAAAGAGCACCTTCCCGGCTGCCGTCTGCGGCGTGGTGTCGTCCATGAAGCCCCTTATAAGTCTGCTTGCAAAATGCAATCGGTAGGTCCACGTTAGGCCAACCGGTGGTAGATTGCAACCAGATTGGGGTGCGACGATGACAGAGCTAGCGATGGCGGGGCCAACGGTGACGGGGCCGGCGCGGTCGGGCTGCCCGATCAACGCCGCGGTCGAGGCGTTCGGCGACAGCTGGAGCCTGCTCGTGCTGCGGGACGTGATGTTCGGCGGCAAGCGCTACTTCCGGGAGCTGCTGGCCGGCTCCGAGGAGGGGATCGCCTCCAACATCCTCGCCGACCGGCTCAAGCGGCTGGTCCGGGCCGGCCTGCTGACCCGCGCGGACGCCGGCCCGGGACGGCGGGCCGCCTACAGCCTGACCGAGGCGTCGATCCAGCTGGTGCCGGTCTTCGCCCAGCTCGGCGAGTGGGGCCTGCGCCACCGCCCGACCACCGAGCGGCTCCGGGTGCGGGCCGAGCTGCTGGCCGACGGCGGCCCGGACCTGTGGCGCGACTTCATGGCCGAGCTCCGCACCGTCCACCTCGGCGCGCCGGCCCCGGACCGCGACGGTCCCAGCGTCGCCGAACGCCTGGCCGGCGCCTACGCCGCCGCGCTCTGAGGAGGCTAGCCAGGTGGAGACGGAGGACATCGCCTTCCCCGGGGCCGGGGTGCAGCTGAGCGGGTCCATCACCTGCCCCGACACCGATCCCGGCTGTCCCGGCGTGGTCCTGATCGGCGGCTCGGGCCCCTCGGACCGGCATAACGGCGGGTACTTCGACGCGCTGCGCACGCACCTGGCCGGCGCCGGCGTCGCGGTACTCGCCTACGACACGCGCGGCGCCGGCCAGTCCACCGGTGCCTGGCCGACGGCCACCGTCGATGACCTGGCGCAGGACGCCGCCGCCGCCGTCGCGGCGCTGCAGGCACATCCCCGGGTCGCCGCCGGCACCGTCGGCGTCCTGGGCCACAGCGAAGGCGGCTGGGTCGCCCTGCGCCTGTGCGCCCAGCGGCGAACGCCACGGCACCTGATCATGAATTCCTGCCCGGCCCTATCGTTCGCCGCATCCGAAGTGTCCGCCCTGACCGCCGCCGGCGCCGAGCCCGCCGCCGCCGCGGCGCTGATGCAGCAGCTGACCGCGGCCGCGCGGACGGGCCGCGACCATCACCACGGACAGCAGATCTTCGCCGCCTACCAGCACGAACCCTGGTACCCGCTGCTGAGCGCGGGCGGGTTCACCCTGGACGAGACCACCTGGGCGCAGCTGACCGCCTGGGGTGACTACGACCCCGCCGGCGACCTGGCCCGCCTGATGACTCCCACCCTGGCCATCCTCGGGGAGGACGATCCGCTGGTCCCGGTCCGCGCCAGCGTCGAGCGTTACCAGCAGACCGCCGCCCGCACCGGGCGGCCCCAGCAGACCTGCGTCTTTCCCGGCGCCGACCACCGGCTGCAGGTCACCGCGGGCTTTGCCCCGGGCTACCTGACGCGGCTGAGCACCTGGTGCCACCATCAGGGAACCGGCTGATCATCGCGGCAGCCCGTTCGGCTGACGGAAGCCGGCCAGGCCCTGCGCGCCCACGGGCCGCGGATGGCTGAACTGATTCGGGTCCGGCTACGACGGCCGCCCGCCGAAGTCCCAGTTGTGCACCTCCACGTCGGCGTACCGGTCCCGGGTCAGGACCGCGCCGGCCGCCGCCGGATCCAGCGCCTGGATCAAGGCGGCGGTACCCAGCCAGGTGCCGCCGTCGTCAGCGAGCAGCGGTCCGTACGCGATGAGCTCGTCCCGGTCCGGTGGCACGTCAAGGTCCGCGGCCGGACCGGCGCCGAGGCCCAGCACCAGGTACCGGTTACCGCCGGCCCGGCCGCCGGGGAAGTCCCACATGGTTCGGCCCAGCAGGTTGCGCCACCGGCGCAGCAGCACGTCGCGGTACACCCCGGCCTGGTAGTTGGGCTCATCGAAGGCGAATGCGCGGGCCGTGGCGGGGTGGGGGAGATCGACGATGTGCGCGCTGCCGGTGGCCATCTCGCCGTCGTCGGTGAGGGTGGGGCCCCGGGCGATCAGCTGCGCCTGGTACCGGTCCATGTACGACCAGTGCTTCTCCGCCAGCTCGTCACGCAGTAGCGCCGAGCCCGGCCGGTCGCGGTGATACGCGAAAAATTCCATGTCACCTCACTTGTCGTGGCTATCCGTCTTGGCCTTTTCCGTCAGAGATCATCGCTGGCTGACCGGACGCGGGCGGCCAGGTCGCGCATGCCTTCCTGCACCGAATGACGGGCGGCGGAGGGCTGGTCGCCGTAGCCGACCGCGAGGCGGTAGGTCATGTCGGCCAGCAGGAACTGAATTTGCTGTGCGGGAAGCAGCCCGGTCAGGGCGAGCGTGACCAGGCCGTGGCGCATGGTCCAGATCTCGCCGGCCCAGGGAACCGTCATGGACGGCTCGGCGGAGTCGAAGCGGCCCGCTGCCATGCATCTCGTCACGTCGTCGACCACTCGCTGGAAAACCTCCGTACCGGCATCGTCGTCCCCGGCCGGGGGCCGGTCGCTGAACATCGCCCGGTACAGCGCGGGACTGGCGAGCCCGCTGGTGAGGTAGCTGAGCCCGCCGGCCGCCAGGTCGGCCACGGCATCCTGGGTCCGCGGCAGCGCCTCGAGCATGTCCGCCAGCCGGGTGAACCCCTCCGCGCGGATCGCGCGGCGGAGCTCGTCCATGCTCCCGAAATACGTGTAGACGGCCATGGTCGAAGCGCCGGTTTCGGCAGCCAGGCGGCGCGTGCTCAGCGCGCTGGGACCGTCGACGGCCAGGATCCGGGCTCCGGCTTCGATCAGCGCCGCTCGGATAGCCGGGTCAGCAGGTCTCGGGCTCACGGCTTGACGATACCATAACAGTGATTTATAACAGTGATATGGAATCGAGATTCACCACCGCCGCTGTCGTCGGGCTGGCCTGCGACGTAGGCCTGCCCCTCCTCGGCTATTACACGCTGCACGGCTTCGGAGCCTCGGATCGCGCCGCTCTGCTGACCGCCGCGGCCGCCGCCGGAGCGCGTCTGCTCTGGGTGGCGGCCCGCACGCGCCACATCACCTGGTTCGCCTCGGTGATGCTCGCCGTGTTCGGGGTCGGAGCGGCCCTGACCTTCACTGGCGGCGGCGCCCGCGTCCTGCTGCTGAAAGACTCCGCCACCACCGCCATGATCGGTGCGGTGTTCCTGGTCAGCCTGCTCAGCGAGCGTCCCCTGACCCTGTCGGCCGCTCAGACCTGGAGGCCCGGGCAGGCGCGGCGCCTCGCCGGGTTGTACGACGGTGCGCCGGCCGTCCGCCGCGCGTTCCGGGTCAGCGCTCTGGGCTGGGGACCGGGCTGCTGGGCGAAGCCATGCTGCGCGTGCCGCTGGTGTTCCTGCTGCCCGTCGACGTGATGGTCGGCCTGTCCACCGCCCTGATGATCGCCGCCATGGCCGGACTCGCGGTGTGGAACGCCGCCTACATCACGGCCGCTGCGCGGCGGGCCCCGGAACTGTCGATCCTGCTACCCGGCCAGGACCGGTCATGACTCACCCATCCCTGACCGACGACCTGATCAGCGCGGCAGGACGTTCGGGTTCAGCGTCCCCGCCGGATCGAGCGCCGAACGGATCCGCCCGAATAGCGCCCGTTCCGCCTCCGTCCGCGCCAGCGGCAGCCACCGCGCCTTCAGCGCCCCGATCCCGTGCTCGGCGGAAATGGACCCCCCGAGCGACGCCACGAACGAGAACACCGCCTCCTCGTGCCGCCCGTCCGCCACCCCCGCCGGCACGATGTTCACGTGCACGTTCCCGTCCGCCAGGTGCCCGAAGGTGATGACCCGCGCCCCCGGATCCACCCCGGCCACCACCGAAGCCACCGACGACGCCAGCCGCACCCACTGCCCGGCCGGCACCGAGACATCGAGCTTGACCGGCACCCCCAGGAATCCCGCCGCCTCCGGCTGCCGTTCCCGGTAGGCCCACAGCCGCGCCCGGTCGGCCGCCGATTCCCCGACCGCCGCCTCCCGGTCCCCGATCACCTCCGCCAGCTCCTCGAGAGCACCCGGCCCGGCCGCCTCCAGCAGCAGGTACGCCTCGGCCGGCCCCCGCAACGGCGGCGCCAGCCCCGCGTGCGCCACCAGGACGCCGAGCCCGGTCCGGGTGAAGAACTCGGCCGACACCAGGCCCGGCACCTCCCGGACCGCGCGCCGCGCCAGCGCGTGCACCTCGTCGAGCCCACCGACCCCGGCCAGCGCCGTCACCACATCCCGCAGCCGCGGCACCAGCCGCAGCCGGGCCGCCGTGATCACCGCCAGCGTCCCCTCGGACCCGGCCAGCAGCGACGGGTAGTCGTACCCGGTGTTGTCCTTGACCAGCCCGGCCAGGTGCGACACCACCGTCCCGTCCGCCAGCACCGCCTCGATGCCCCGCAGCTGCGCCCGCATCGGCCCGTACCGCAGCACCCGCACCCCGCCCGCGTTCGTCGCCACCGCCCCGCCCACCGTCGCACTGTCCCGGCTGGCGATATGAATCCCCAGCTCCAGGCCCGGGTCCGCCTCGGCCACCCGCCGCAACGTCACCCCCGCCCCGGCCGTCACCTGGGCCGCCTCCTGATCGACCGGCCCCAGCCGATCCAGCCGCGTCAGGCTCAGCACCACCTCGCCGCGCAGCGGCACGCCCCCGCCCACCAGCCCGGTGTTCCCCCCTTGGGGGACAACCGCCAGACCGGCCTCCGTGCACAAGGCCAGCACCGCCGCCACCTCCGCCGTATCACCAGGCCGAACGGAGGCAGGTGTCTCCCCCCGGAACCGCCCCGTCCAGTCCGTGGCGTACCCCGCGGCCGCGTCGCCCGTCAGGACGTGCCGCTCACCCACGATCCCCGCCAGCGCCCGGATCAGCGAACTCGGAAGCGTCTTCACCCGCCCAGTCTCGCCGCTCAGGTCACCGGGAACGGCGGCTGCCACCACCACGGCGTCGCCTGCAGCTCGATCCGGTCGACCCACTTCACCCACCAGTACCCGCGCCGGCCGGGCGCGATCAGCCTTAGCGGGTAGCCGTGCCCCGCGGACAGCGAAGCCCCGCCCACCTGCGTTGCCAGCAGCAGCCGGCTGACGTCGCTCACCGGCAGCCGGATCCAGTACCCGGTGACGGAGTGCACCATCAGGCTCCGGGCCGGCCCGACGCTCCGCAGCAAGGCGCTGACCGGGACGCCGGTCCAGTCTTGCTCGGCGTACCAGCCGGAGGTGCAGTCCAGCGTCGCCCGCCGCCGGGCACCCGCCGCCGCCAGCTCGTCCAGCCCCAGCTGGTACCGCCCGGTGCCGTCCACGACGGTCAGCCGCCACTGATCAGGATCGACGGCCGGGATCTGGTCCAGGAGCCAGCTCACAGTGGGCATCGCGTCCGGATCGAAGGACCCGGTCTCGTAGGACCCGGTGAAGCGCCGCCGCGCCCCGGGCAGCCCGGCGACCCGCACGGCTCCGGCGGTCGCGAAGTACAGCCCGGCCGCTCCCGCCCCCAGCAGCCCGGCCCGCAGGAAGGTCCGCCGGGACAGGTCCGACCGCCGCGGCCGGATCCGCCGGGCCACGATATGCCACAGGACCAGCGGTACCAGGACGAGCGCGACCGCGATATGCACCCACAATCCTGCCTGCCCGGCAATCGAGCCGACCAGCCCGGTGGCGTACCCCACCCCGGCCGCGAACGTGATCAGCACCAGCACCGCCAGCAGCAGCGACACCCACCGGGTCGCGCGTCCGCGGCGCAGCCCGGTGCGAACGACCCGGCCCTTCCACGGCACGAGGAACAGGATCACCAGCCCGGCGATCCCGTGCGCGATAGCCGCCCACCGCCCGCCGGCCGACCCGATCGCGACCGTCGCCACCCCGGTCCCGAACACCACCACCAGCGCGACCAGCAGGGTCTGGTTGGTGACCCGCCCCGCGGGCGCCCGCAAGATCCGGCGGAACCCGGCTCGGTCGCGAGCCCGGGGAATGCCTGCGGACATAACCCCAGTATCGGTCAGTACTCGCCCTTGATGGTGAAGTACGACCCGCGGATGGTCCCGGCCAGCTTCGACCGCTGCCGCGCGAACTTGAACCGCGAGGCGAGCTCCGCGGGGACTTCCATCCCGTCGGACAGCTTGAACCCGACCGCTCGTTTCCCGGCGTCGTCGATGGTGTACATCGCGTTGATCGACAGGCCGCTCTCGTAGAAGACGTAGGCGATCCGGATGTTCTCGACCTGGAAGGCCGTCGCCTCCAGCGGGCGGGACGCGATGACGATGTCGCGTTCCTGCTCAAGGATCCGGTGCACCCAGTCGACGGCCGTCTTGGCGTCGTCGGCGGGTTCGACCGTGAAGACGTGGTCGTACTTGTTCCTGAAGTAGCGGGCCTCGTTCGCCCGCAGGCCAGCGAGCGCCGCCGCGACCGGCGACGACTCCAGGCCGGCGGTCGAAACGGTGGTGAAATCCACGACGTAGGTCATGATGGGCTCCCGGTAGGGGACAGGGACAGCTGGGCGCGCAGTCCGATGTGGTCCGAGACGTAGCCGGGCGGCTCCTTCGCGGCGAACACGAGCGCGGCGTCCTCCGCCTCGACCTCGCCCGCGGTCAGGATGAAATCGATGCAGTGCGTCGTCGCGCCCGCCGGAAGATACTCTGCCCGGTACGTGGGCGGGCATGCGCCCGCGAACGCGTCGGCCAGCCCGGTGGCCGCCGTGAACTGGCCGAACACGGAGCTTTCGCGGGCGATGTTGAAGTCCCCGCACACCACCGCGCGCGGCCCGGCTTCGGTCACCACCTCGGCGAGCACGGCGAGCTGGGCCCGGTGCAGCGGGTAATACCGGTTCGCCTCGGACCAGTCACCGTCATAGTTGGCCGTCGGATGAGTATTGATCACGCACAGCTCCGGCCGGTCCAGCCGGGTCACCAGGACGCCTTTCACCCGGGCCTGGAACCGGGCCGGCCAGGGCAGGCCGGGGACCTGTGGCGCCGGGCCGAAACGCCGGAAGGCCGTGCCGGACACCGGCCGCCGGGAGAACGTGACCAGGGCGCCAGCCGGCCCGGCCGGGCCGGGCCGGTAACTCACCTGCCGGAACGAGCGCATCCGCCGGGTCAGCAGCCGCAGGTGCCAGTACGTGAACACCTCCTGGCAGCAGACCACGTCCGCATCCCCGGCATCGAACCCGGCGCCGATCACGGCGTAGCGCGCCGCCAGCTGCGAGCCGGTCAGGGGGATGCCCCGTGTGTTGAGCGACGCGATGGTCAGCAGCTCCCCGGACACCCGTCTCACCTTAGCGGTCGCTCGCCGGACGATACTGGCGTGATGAGCGCCGAGCAGCTGAGCCGGGAAGAGGTCATCGCGTTCCTCGGCGGACAGCCGGGCGTCCCGGAGGACCTGGAGCCGCTGTCCGGCGGGGGGTGGTCGTCGGCGTGGGCCTACCGGGCGGGCGGCGAAGAGCTGGTCGTCCGCTTCGGCCCGGAGGTGTCCTGGTACGAGGCCGACCGGATGGCCATGGCCTTCGCCGGCCCGGACCTGCCGGTGCCGGAGGTCAGGGAGGTGGGCACCACCCCGGCCGGGCGGGCCTACGCCATCTCGGTGCGCCACCACGGGCGGTTCCTGGAGGACACCCCGGTCGAGCAGGCCGGTGCCCTCGCCCCCGTCCTCATCCGACTGCTCGTTGCCCTCTACCGCGTCCCGGCCAGCCCAGAGACTCTAGTGCTCTGGCACCAGGGGGCCGCGTCCGCCGTGAGCTGGCGCGAGTTCCTCCTCGACGGCCTGGTCGATGACCCGGGGAAAGTGGTCCACGGATGGAGCGCCGCCCTGGCCGCCGACCAGGAGCTAGCCGCCCTCGCGGCAGCGGTGGCCGAACGGGTGCGGACCCTGGTCGATGCCTGCCCGGAGCGCCGGGACCTGATCCACGGCGACCTGCTGCACGCCAACGTGCTGGTGCGCCCGGACGCCCGCCGGGTCGAGGCCGTGCTCTCCTGGAAGTGCTCGGTACGCGGCGACTTCCTCTTCGACGCCGCCTGGTGCAGTTTCTGGGCTCCGTGGCACCCGGGGATCGCCGCCGCCGACCCGCTGTCCGGCCTGCTCCGGGCCCCCGAGGTGCGGGCCGGCCCCGGCGCCCTCCGCGACGCCGCCGCCCGCCACCACTGCTACGAGCTGCACATCGGCTTCACCCACCTGGGCTGGAACCTGTGGACCGGCAACCAGGCCGATCTCGCGGCTACCGCCCGGCGGCTCGCCGAGATCCTCGAGCGCGGCCCGCTGCCCCTTCCTGGCGGCTAAGGCATCCTCGCCCGGTAACAGCACCAGCCGGGCGTCCTGCTCCGCCACCCTGACGCCGCCCTGGAACACGGCCCGGCGGTCCGGGCCGCCCCACAGCACCGACGGGTCCCGCAGCGGATCGCCGTCCAGGACGAGCAGGTCAGCCAGCGCGCCCGGCCCGATCCGGCCCAGGTCGTCCCGTCCCAGCAGGTCCGCGTTGACCGAGGTGGCCGCCCGGAGCAGTGCCAGCGGCCCCTCGACCTCGGCCTGCAGCCGCAGCCCGTGCAGCTGCTCGTCGTCCAGCGCGCCCATCAGGTCGGTCCCGAACCCGATCCGGACCCCCGCCTCCCGCGCCAGCCCGATCGCCGTCCGCCCCGCCTCGAGGACCTCGCGGTTCTTGGCCTGGGCCACCGGCGCCAGGCCGAGCTCGGCCCCCCGCCGCTCCATCGCGTCGTAGGTGACCAGCGTCGGCACCAGGAACGCGCCCCGTTCGGCCATCAGGGCGGCGGTCGGCGCGTCCAGCAGGTTCCCGTGCTCGATGGACCGGACCCCGTTAGCCACCGCCACTCCAATCGCCTCCGGCGAGTAGGCATGGGCGGCCACGTAGCTGCCGCGGCGGCCCGCCTCCTCGGCCACCACGCGGATCTCTTCCGGCGAGTACTGCGGCACCCGCAGCGGATCCGACGGCGAGATGACCCCGCCCGAAGCCATGATCTTGATCGCGTGCGCGCCGCTGCGCAGCCGCTCCCGCGCCGCCCGGCGCAGCGCGTCAACCCCGTCGACTACCTCCGCCATGTGCCCGCCGCCCAGGCAGCACCCCAGCTCCGGCGGCCGCGGATCGCCGTGCCCGCCGGTCTGGCTGAGCGCGGCCCCGCAGAACAGGTACCGGGGCGCCGCCGTCAGCCCCTCCCGGATCGCCTGGGCCAGCCCCGCGTCCCCGCCGCCCGGATCCCGCACCGTGGTGAACCCACGCCCCAGCGCCCCCGCCAGCCGCCGCGCCCCGGCCAGGGCCAGGTAACTCAGCGGGCTGGTCTCGATCTCCAGCAAGCTGAGCCGGACGCCGTAGGCGTGCAGGTGCGCGTCGATCAGCCCGGGCACGACCGTCCGGCCGCGGCAGTCAATGACCCGGTCACCCGCTTCCGGCCCCTCGCCGACCGAAGCGATCGTGCCCGCCGCCACCCGGACGCAGCCTTCCCGCAGCTCAGCCGACACGCCGTCGAAGACCATGGCGTTGGCGAAGGCCGTGACCTCCCCGGTCATTCCCGCCTCGCCCCCGCGCTGCCCCGCGGCTCGAGCAGGTCGGTGATGGCCTCGCGCAGCAGGCCAGCGTAGGTCTCCAGGTCGATATCCCCGAGCTCGCCGACGGACATCAGGCTGCTCAGCAGCGCCCCGAGGGCGCAGCTCAGCCGGACCCGGTCGCGGGCCGGGATATCCGGGTTGCCCAGGATCTGCCGGAACTGCTGCTCGATCTCCTCGTGATCGCCGTCGTGCCCCTTGATGTGCAGGCCGGACAGGGCCGTCTGGTTGCGCTGGTGCAGGACGAACAGCTTCCGGTTGGCCAGCATCGTGTCCACCAGCGCGCACAGCACGGCGGCCCAGCCCGGCGGCCCCGGTTCCGCGACCAGCCGCGCCAGGACCGGCTGGCCCAGCTCGTGCAGGCGCATATGCAGCGCGACCAGGATGTCCTCTTTGGCGGCGAAGTGGTAGTAGATCGCGGCCTGGGTGAAGCCGAGCGGCTCGGCGATCTGGCGCAGCGTGGTCTTGTCGTAGCCCTGCTCGATGAACAGGTCCAGGGCGACGTCGAGGATCCGCTCGCGGGTGTCGCCCTCGTCAGAGTGCGCGCCGGCGGAACGTCGGGGCATGACAATCATCTTACTTGACAACCAGTAAGGAGCGGCGGTTACGATGCCATTCAATACTTACTAGTTGACAAGTAAGCCGAGGCACTGCATGAGCTCACTGATGATCGAAGCCGAAGGCCTGACCAAGCGCTACGGACCCACCACCGCGCTGGCCGGCATCGACCTCCAGGTCCCCGCCGGATCCATCCTCGGCGTCCTCGGGCCGAACGGAGCGGGCAAAACCACCGCCCTGCGCATCCTGACCACGCTCTCCCTGCCCGACACTGGCTGGGCCCGCGTCGCCGGTCATGACGTCGTAAAGGAAGCGGCCGCCGTCCAGCGCAACATCGGCGTGACCGCCCAGGATGCCACCGTCGACGAGGTCCTGACCGGCCGCCAGAACCTGGTCATGATCGGGCGCCTGAGCGGCCTCCGCCGTGCCGAGGCCAGAAAACGCACCGCCGGACTCCTGGACCAGTTCGACCTCACCGACGCCGCCGACCGCATGCTGAAGGAGTACTCCGGCGGGATGCGCCGCCGCCTCGACCTCGCCGCCGGCCTGGTCACCCGGCCGCCGGTCCTCTTCCTGGACGAGCCGACCACCGGCCTCGACCCGGCGAGCAGGCTCCGGATGTGGAACGTGATCCGCGAGCTGATCGCCGGCGGCGTGACCCTGCTGCTGACCACCCAGTACCTCGACGAGGCGGACGAGCTGGCCGACCGCATCGTGGTCATCGACCACGGCCACGTGATCGCCGAAGGCACGCCCGCCGAACTCAAGGCCCAGACCGGGGGAGCCCGCCTCGAGGTCACCCTCACCGAGGCCGACCCCGCCGCGGCCATCGCCCTGGAGCCGTACGCGTCCGGCCCCGTCCACCTCAGCCAGGACGGCCGCCGGCTGCGGGCCCCGGTGCGCACCGGCGTCGGCCTGGCCAGCACCGTCGTGCGCGCCCTGGACGCCGCCGGCATCACCGTCGACGACGTGGAAGTCCACCAGCCGTCGCTCGACGACGTGTTCTTCGCCCTCACCGGCCGCCCGGCCGAGCTCGCCGACGACCACCGCGACCAAGACCTGGAGGTAGCCCGGTCATGACCACCGCCACGCGGCCGGCCCTGCGCCCGGCCCCGTCCCGCGGCCTCGCCCAGCGGTTCGCCGACGTCCTCGTCCTCACCGACCGCAACATCGTGCACATCGCCCGCGAGCCGCTGCAGCTCTCCGACGTCACCATCCAGCCGGTCCTGTTCACCTTGCTGTTCGTGTACGTCTTCGGCTCCGGGGTCGTCCTGCCCGGCGGCGGCAGCTACACCGACTTCGCCATCGCCGGCCTGCTCGCGCTGAACCTCACCACCTCGGCCATGGGCACCGCGGTCGGCCTCAGCAACGACCTCAACAGCGGCGTCATCGACCGCTTCCGCACCCTGCCCATGTGGCGCGCCGCCGTCCTCGTCGGCCGGTCCCTGGCCGACCTGTCCACCGCCGCCCTGTGCACGCTCATCGTGGCCCTCACCGGCCTCGTCATCGGCTGGCGCCCGCACACCAGCATCTGGGAGGTCATGGCCGGGTTCGCCCTGTTCCTGCTGTTCGCCTACGCCCTGTCCTGGGCCTGCGGCTGCCTCGGCATCGTGAGCAAGGGCCCCGAGTCGGCCCAGGGCGTCGGCCTCGTCATCCTGTTCCCGCTGGCCATCGTCTCCAACGGCCTGGTCCCCACCCAGCGGATGCCCGCCGTCCTGCGGTTCATCGCCGACTGGAATCCGGTCAGCGCCGTCACCGCCGCCGCCCGCCACCTGTTCGGCAATCCCAACCCCTCCGCCACCATCCACGCCTGGCCGATGCAGCACCCGGTCGAAGCCTCGCTGCTGTGGTCCGTCGCCCTCCTGCTGATCTTCGCCCCGCTCGCCACCTTCCTCTACCGCCGCCGCACCACCGGCTGAGTATCAGGACCACCGCAGCCGCGGTACGGCAAAAGAGAATCTTGTCCAGCCCGGCCATCCGTCCCCCGGACTAGCCGCGCCTCCAGTGGTCAGAAACCCAGGATGAAATGGGCGGCCAGGATGGCGATGAATCCGATGGCAAGCGCAACCACGGTGCCAATAAGCCACTCGCGCTGGCGAGCGACACGTTCAAAGTCATCCAGACGACGCTTGGCTTCCTGCAATACCGCGGCTGCGTGCTCGGCCCGCTCAGGCAGGCTGCCGGCCATTCCGCCGCGTTTCACCGGTGGCGGGTGAGTCAGGCGGCGTACTGAGTAGGAGTAGTGGTGTAAGTGCGCCCGGCTGGGGTGTGCCAGACCAGCACGCCGGGTTCGGGTTGCTCCAGCCACCAGCCCTCGGCTTGCTTACAGCGATGGTGATGACGGCACAGCGGCGCCAGGTTGCACTCGCAGGTCCGGCCGCCGAGGTGCCAGGGGTCGGTGTGGTCCAGATCGCAGCCCGCGGCACGTCGGCCGCAGCCCGGCGCGGTACATGTCGCATTGCGGGCCCTGACCCGGTGCCGGAGTACCCGGCTCGGCCGGTAACGGTCCTCGGCCCCGGCGTGCTGGCACGGCCCGCGGATGACAGGGGTGAGGCCCTTGATGTTCAGGAAGTCCATGAGGCCGCGCAGGGATACGAGGCCCGGCGGCCCTTGTCCGGGCGGCCACCGGCGGGGTCCGGCGGCGCAGTCGTGCGCGGCGGCGCTCCCGTCGGGGTTCAGAACGGTCAGGCACCACCGGGTGGCCGGCTTACGGGCCGCGGCGGCCACCAGGTCGCAGGTGTCAGCGTGATCCAGGATCCCGAACCCGGCCACCTCACCCGGCGCCCCGGTGCCGGACCCGCCGCTGCCGGGCAGCGCGGTGTGCGGCACCGTGATATTGATCAGTGCGCCGACACCGGGACCCTCAGAGCCGGGCCGGGGTGCGTGGCCTGAGTGCGGTCCGCCGGTACCAGGACCATCAGGACCAGGACCGGGGCCGCCAGGACCGGGGCTGCCAGGGCTAGGGCCGCCTGGAGTACTCGTGTCCGGGCCGGGCCCCCCGGCATTCGCGCTCCCACCGTCGGCGGGCGGTTCCCCCGGGACCGGCCGGGAGTCGCGTTCCTGCAGCAGGTCCAAGGTGGCGCGGACCTTCAGCTCCTCCCACGTGCCGGGAACACCGGCGTCCCGCAGCGCCCGGGCCCGGTCCTCGACATGCTGCATCGAGGCCAGCACCTCCACCGCCGGCAGCTCCCGGCCCGAGATCCCGGCATTCCCGGACTCCTCCCGGAACGACCGCACCCGCGCCTCCCGCCGTGCCCTCTCCTTGCGCTTGCGCACCGCCTCGGGATCCAGCTTCAGCACCAGCCGGTTCCCGGCCCGGCGCAGCTCGGCGTAGGTCTTGGACTGCGCGACCTCAGCGAGCTTGGCATCCGCGACCGCGGCGTCCTCATCCGAGAGGATGCTGGTGACATCCTCGATGATCTTGACGTGCACCGGGTCCAGCCTCCCGGCCGCCAGGCCGGCGAAGGTGACCGGCAGCCGCCGCGCCACCATCTGGGCGTACCCGATCTCTCCGGCGGCTGACAGCCAGGCCAGCCGGAACGCCGCCGCGACCTCATCAGCGGCGAAATCAGTGCGGCGGGGGCGGGACGCGAACTCGGCCAGCGCGGCCATCCGGGCCCACGCCAGCCGCGACTCCATCCGTCGCGAACCGGACAGGAACCCGATCAGCTGATCATCAGACAGCCCGGAAAGACCCTCCCCGTTCTCCCCGGCCACCGTGTCCAGCACCATGGCCAGCAGCGCGCCCGGCGCCATCGTGTCGGCGCGGCCGTCCGCCGCGAACCCCTCCAGGCTCAGCTCCTCAGCGGGCAGGGTGGCGTATAGCCCTTGCGGCGTGCCTTCTTCCGCATCCCAGCCGTCCCCGTCCCCGGGCAGCTCCGAGCCTGCCGGCTCATCAGGCTCGGGGGACAGCGCAGCAGACATGACTCACCTAGTCGGCTAAGGGAAAAGGGTTCCGCGGAGACTTCCGCTAGGGAACAAACCTATCATCCAACAAGATCGACAACCAGTACCTATCGAACATAAGTTGCAAGATCTTTGCTGGGTTAGTGCTAGCTCCGGCCACCACACGCAACGCCGCACCGACCGCCGCGCTCAACGTGGTAGCCGGCCTCCCCGTCAGGGCAGCGAGGTCGCCGCTGGCAGTGAAGAGCGCGCCGTGCGCCGCGGCGACGTCGGTCTCGGCGACCATATCCGCCATCACTGACGGCGCGCCGTGTGCCCTGAGGGCCGCGGCGAACTCAGCCTCAAGCAGGTCGTCATACCGGACCTGCGTCCCCGACTGCGCGGAGATCTCGGCCGCCAGCTCCGCCAGGGTAAACGGCTCGTCGCCGCCGAGCTCATACGCCCGCCCGGCGTGTCCGTCCGTGGTCAGCACCCGGACCGCCGCGGCAGCGTAATCCGCCGGCGCCGCCGCGCTGATCCGCCCCTGGCCGGCGCTGCCAGCGATGACACCATGCGCCAGGAAAGCCGGCAGCCGGGACGTGTAGTTCTCGTGATACCAGCTGTTGCGCAGCAGGACATACGGCACGCCGCTGGAACGCAGCAGCTCCTCGGTGGCCTGGTGATCCGCGGCGAGGCGGATCCTCGCAACATCCGCGTTGACGATGCTGGTATAGGCAAGCAAGCCGGTCCCGGCCTCCCGCGCCGCGGCGATGACGTTGCGGTGCAGGGCCGCCCGCCCGCCCGCCCGGCTCCATCGCGGAGATCAGCAGCACCCGGTCCGCGCCGGCCACCGCCGCCCGCACCGCCGCCGGGTCGCCGAAGTCCACCGCGCGGACCCGCACACCCCGGTCGGCCGGGTCCTTGATCGTACTCACGGCCCGGCCGGTCGCGGTGATGTCGCTCGCCGCCCGGACTGCCCGACCCGGGTGCTGCTGGATCACATCACCAGCCGCTGGGGTGTCCTGATCCTCGTCGCGCTGTCCAGCGGGACGATGCGCTGGGGAGAACTGCGCCGCTGGGCCCGCGGCATCAGCGAGAAGATGCTCGCCCAGACGCTGCGCACCCTCGAGGCGGACGGCCTGGTGCTGCGGGAGCAGCGGCCGGTCGTCCCGCCGCACGTCGACTACAGCCTGACCGACCACGGCCGCGAGCTGTCGGCCCTGCTGCTGCCGCTGATGAACTGGATCATCGAGTACGCCCCGGCGCAGCCGCCGCAACGCCGCACCCACTGCCGGTTGAAGAACCGGACCGTCTCCGCCTCGAGCCCGAACCCGCTCGCCTTCTCCGTCATCGACGGGCAGGACCCGGTCAGGTCGGTGTTGGCGTAGACCAGCCCCTGCCGACCCGGGAGAACCTCCGGAAAATCGTCCCGCAGCCGCAGGCAGGCCAGCGCCGCCAGCGTCCCGCCCGCGCTGTCACCCGCCACCGCCACCGCTCCGGTAAGCGCCCCGAGTTCGCCCGGCCCGGACCTGACCCACCGCAGCGCCCGAACCCAACCGCCCGTACCCCGAGCTCCAAGGTCAGGATTGCCGGCGCACCTTGAACTTCAGGTGCAGCACCCGGTCACCCTGGATGACCAGGTGGGGATCCTCGAGTAGATGCTGCCCGTCGATGCGGCCGAAGTAGCGTTTGCCCGACCCGAACACCACCGGCACCACGTCCATCGCCACCTCGTCCACCAGGCCGGCCGCGAAAATCTGGCCGCCCACGTCGCCCGCGTTCACGGCGACGGTTCGCTCCCCGGCGAGTTCCCGGGCCTTGCCGATCGCCGCCGTCACGTCGCCGGTGAAGTGGTACGACGCCTCGGGATGCCAGCCCTCGGGCTTGGACCGGTGGGACACCACCACCACGTGGTCGCCCGCGGGCGGCTTACCTTCCCAGCCGTTCACCAGGTCGAACAGGGTGCGACCCATCACGATCGTGCCGATCGACGCCCACATCGCCCGGACGTAGCCCGCCGATGCGCGGGAGACCTTGATGCTGCTTCCGTCTCCGGAATGGTCGTACTGCTGGCCGCCGTCTTCGGGGACCGGGTTGTCCCCGCTGAAGTACCAGTCGTGCAACGGCCCGACGTCGTCGTTCGCGTCGGCGATGAAGCCGTCCACCGACACCACGTTGTGCATGATCACTGTGCCCACGGGTTCCCCTTGAGTCTCGTTGCCCATTCGCCTCCGATCGTGTCGTCTCTGGGGGCAGCCGGGCTTGTAGAAAATCAATCGGCGGGCATCGGGCCGCTGTCGGGCGGGAACCCCTGCTCGGCGGGGAACCGGCGCCGCAGGGCCAGGTATTCCGTCGGGGTGTGGCCGGTAAAGTCCTTGAACTCCCGGCTGAAATGGGCCTGGTCGAAGTAGCCCGCCGTGTGGGCGAGCTCGGCCCAGTCGGCCGGACGCCGGGCGTCCACGGACAGGATCAGCCGCGCGAAGCGGTAAATCCGCGCCACCCGTTTCGGCGTGACCCCGACATGAGCCTTGAACTGCGCGGCGAGGTGATTGCCGCTCACCCCGGCGTCATCGGCCAGCGCACTGACCGGGGTCGTGCCGTGGGAAGTCGCCAGCCGACCGCCCATGTGCCGGACCAGGTCCAGACCGCGCGGCGGCGCCGCGGCCAGTCGCGATCGCAGCTCCTCCTCCAGTACCCGCAGTGCCCCGCTGGCCGATGCGGTATCGCCGAGCTGGTTGCGGATCCGGTCCGCGGACCGTGGCCAGACGGCGTCGGCCGGCACCCACCGGTCCCGCAGTTCGCTCGCGGGCAGGCCGGTGAACGGCGACATCCCCCAGGGCTTGAAGTGCACCCCGACGAGCCGCACCCGAGCGGGATACTCGTAGAAGAAGCGCCTGGTCCACACGCCCATGAACCACCCGTCGGTGAACACCGCCGGCGGCACGGAAGAGTCCGAATCCCAGAGCCGGGCGGGTTCGCCCAGGTTGACGAACAAGTGGGCCGACGGCATCGGCGGGACATTCATGCGGCGGTGGCGCGGCACCCCGGTCAGGCAGTAGATGTCGTCGATGAACCGGTCGAGCGGCGGGGCGGGCACCCGGCCGATGTATTCCATGGACTCAGTGTGGCCGTCTCATCCCGGTCGCGGGCGGCTCTGTCAGAGCTGAGCGATTTCCGCGGGCGGCGGCCCCGCGTGCAAGACGCCGAGCCGCTGGGTGCTGCGCGTCATCGCCACGTAAAGATCGTTGCGCCCGCGCGGCGACGCGGCCAGGATCCCGCCCGGGTCGGCGATGATCACCGAGTCGAACTCCAGCCCCTTGGCCTGCCGGGCCCCGAGCAGGACAACCGGGCTCGTCAGGTCCGGACTGTCACCGAACGACACCCCAGGCGCCGCGCGCAAGACGGCCTCCCCGAGCTCCCGCACCCGCGCGTCCGGCACGATGACCGCCAGCCGCCCGCCCCTCGCCGCCTCCCGGGCCGTGACCGAAGCCAGCGTCACCGGCAAGGAGGCACCCGTCAAAGCCAGACGCCAGGGCCGCACCCCGGTCTCCCGCACCGACCGCGGCGGCTCCTGCCCCGGGTCGATCGCCGCCAGCAGGCCCGCGGTCGCCGCCATGATCTCGGCCGGGGTCCGGTAGTTCACCGTCAGCCGCGCCAGCCGCCACCGGTCCCCGGCCAGCGGTTCCAGCACCCGCTCCCACGACGTCGTCCCGGCCGGCCCGCCGGTCTGCGCGACATCCCCCACGATCGTCATCGACCGGGCCGGGCAGCGCCGCGCCAGCAGCCGCCACGCCATCGCCGACAGCTCCTGCGCCTCGTCCACGATCACGTGCCCGAACGTCCAGGTCCGGTCGGCCGCGGCCCGCTCGGCCATCGTCCGGTAATCCGGATCCTCATGCCGCGCCGCCAGTTCCGAAGCGTCCAGCAGATCCCCGACGCTGAGCACCTCCTCACCCGGCTCGCGCGAGCCGGCAGCGATATCAAGCACCCCCTGCGCGTACAAAACCCGCTCCGCCTCCGCACGCGCCGAACGAGCCCGGTCCGCCCGCTGGTCCTGCCCGAGCAACTCAGCCGCCTCGTCCAGCAGCGGCACATCAGCGGCACTCCACCCGCCCGGCTCGCGCAAAAGCGCCGCCCGCTCAGCCGCCGGCAAGCCAGGTGCCGCCAAAGCGACCCGCTCCGGCGAAACGAACAGCTCCTCCAAAAGCCGCTGCGGCGTCAGCAACGGCCACAGCTCGTCCAGCCGCGCCCGCACCCCCCGATCCGCCCGCAGTTCCCGCCGCACCTCCGCCAGATCCGGCTCCTCATCCCCGGTACTGCCCGGCACCAAAGGCAGCGACGCCAAGTCAGCCTCGATCGCCGAACGAGCTTCGGCCACCACATCAGCGACATCAGCCTCGAGCCGCTCGGCCAGCTCCCGCGCGGCCTCCGCGTACCGCAGGGCCAGCGCCGCGATGATCTCCCGCTGGAACACCGGCCGCGCCTGGTTGTGCGGCAGCCGCGTCGCCCGCGCCCGCCGGGCCGCCCCGGCCACGACGGAACCGTCCAGCCGCAGCGTCTCCCCGCCGAACGAGAACGAGGCCGGCCCGTCAGCCTGCCGGCCCCGCACCGCCGCCGCGACCACATCAGCCATCACGGCCCGCCCCTTGACCTCCTCCGCGAGCCGGCCTTCCAACCGGTCACCCGCGACCCCCGGGAACAGCTCCCCGACCGTGCGCAGCAGCACGTTGGTCTCCCCGAGCCCCGGCAGCACCTGGCTGATGTACCCGAGGAACACCGGACTGGGCCCCACCACCAGCACCCCGCGCTCGGCCAGGTGCCGGTGCGTGTACAGCAGGTACGCCGCCCGGTGCAGCGCCACCGCCGTCTTCCCGGTCCCCGGCCCGCCCTGCACCACCAGGATGCCCGCATGCGCCGAACGGATGATCGCGTCCTGCTCGGCCTGCAGCGTCCCGACGATGTCCCGCATCCGGCCCGTCCGGGTGGCCTCCAGCGCCGCCAGCAGCGCCCCCTCCCCGGCCAGCCCCGAGGCGGCGGCCAGCGAACCCCGGTCCAGCACCTCGTCGTCCACCCCGGTCACCCGGCGCCCCCGCATGCTGATGTGCCGCCGCCGCCGGACCCCGTGCGGCGCCACCGCGGTCGCCACGTAGAACGCGCGCGCCGCCGGCGCCCGCCAGTCGATCAGCAGCGGCTCGCCGTCACCCGACTCGTCCCGCAGCCCGATCCGCCCGATGTGCCGCCGCTCCCCGGTCTCCAGGTCCAGCCGCCCGAAGCACAGCCCGTCCTCCGCCGCGTCCAGCCGCGCCAGCTGCTCGCCGTACCGGAACACCGCGGCATCCCGGTCGAGCCGCGACTGCGCCGTCCCGCCGTCCTGCCCCAGCGCCAGCGCCAGCCGCGCCGACACCCCCTCCCGCAGCCCGTCGACCCGCTCGTACAGCTTCCCGATGTACTCCTGCTCCCGCCTGACCTCATTCACCCCGCCAGAGTGCCGTCCAAAATCACGGAAAACCAGACTTGTATTGCCCAGCGCCGATCAGCCGGCCGGCAAACCCCCAGGTCACAAGCCCCAGCCAACCTCGCCGCCGTCACCACGACCCGCCGTAATCTGAGCACCGAACGAGTTTCGTCCCCGCCCGGCTCACTCCGGCGCGCCTTTTCTGGCTGGCGAGCTCCGCAGGGAATCGCGATCTTATTAGTCATAAGTATACTAGTGATACACGTACTTACGACTATAATCGGACCATGTCAGACGGAGTCCCCGAGAAGCCTTCCTGGGTGTTCGACCGGGAGTTTGAGTGGTCGGCGCTGACTAACTTCGCCGGATCGTCCAGTCCGCGGGCACGACTCGGGATCGTCAGCGGCAGGCGGCGCCAGGGCAAGACCTACCTGCTGCGCGCGCTGGCCGAGGCGACCGGGGCTTTCTACTACGCCGCGGCCGAAGCCACCACGGTGGATTCGCTGCGCGACCTCAGCGCCGCGCTCGCCGCGCATACGGGCGCCGCGCTCCCTTACGCGATCCGCGACTGGGACGAGGCCGTACGCGCGATCCGGGACACGTTCCCTGACGGCCTGGCGATCATCGACGAGTTCCCCTATCCGATCAGGGCCGACCCGGCGCTGCCATCGCTGCTGCAGCGGGCGCTTGATGATCAGGCGTGGGGGCCGCAGGCACGCGGAACGAGGTTCCTGCTCTGCGGTTCTGCCCTGTCGGTCATGGGCGGGCTGCTCGCCGGTAACGCCCCGTTGCGCGGCCGCAGCGCGCTCGAGCTGCTCGTCGCGCCGTTCGATTACCGGACGGCGGCGCGGTTCTGGGGCATCGACAACGATCCAGGACTAGCTGTCCTGGTCCATTCCATCGTCGGGGGCACGCCCGCCTACCGGTCGGAGTTCGTCGCCGACGATGTACCGGCCTCCCGTGATGACTTCGACGGCTGGGTCAGCCGCACCGTGCTGAATCCGGCGATCCCGCTTTTCCGTGAGGCGCGGTACCTTCTCGCCGAGGAGACGGATATCCGGGAACCCGCGCTCTACAACTCGGTACTCGGCGCGATCGCGGCGGGTAACGCCACTCGCGGCGGCATCGCCAACTACGTGGGACGCAAGTCCTCTGAGGTTCTGCACCCGCTCAACGTCCTCGAGGGCGCAGGGCTGATCGCCAGGGAAGCCGACCCCTTCCACGCACGCCGGTCACTCTTCCGGATTGCCGAGCCACTCATCACCTTCTACGAGGCCATCATGCGACGGCCATGGCCTCAGCTGGAGCAGCGGCAGGCAGCCGCGGTCTGGCGCCGTCAGCAACCCGCGTTCCTCTCCCAGGTCGTCGGCCCGCACTTCGAGGCGCTGTGCCGCGACTGGGCCGCGCGCGCCGCAGAAGATCTCTTCGGCGACCTGCCTGCCGAAGTAGCGGCCGGGACCGTCGCCGACCCCGCCAACCGGACCCAGATCGAAGTGGATGTCGCTGTGCTGTCCGCCGGGGCACCTGGTTCGCCACGACGCGTC
The DNA here is from genome assembly GCA_025934635.1 of Streptosporangiaceae bacterium. Next base: position 26,599 of record JAICWX010000082.1, read on the forward strand.
CTGTCTCTCGGCGAGGCGAAGTGGGGCGAGGTTATGGGCCTCGGGCATCTCGACCGGCTCCGCCGGGCGCGCGACCTGCTGTCGGTCAAGGGCTACCACGCGGCTGACGCGGTCCTGGCCTGCTACAGCGGCACCGGGTTCTCCGCCGAGCTCCATGCGGTCGCCGGGAACAATCCGAGCGTCCTGCTCGTCGACCTCGAGCGGCTCTATCAGGGCTGACTACCAGGTCGGTCGTACCGGCGGCAGCTGCCCGTCGCCGGGGTCGGACAGGACCTGCATGAGATCCCGGCGCATCCGATCCACATGCGCGACGCCGATCAGCTTCGCCCACCCCGCCTCGAGCTCGGCGTAGACCTCCTCCACGGCCGTCAGCAGCTCCTCGCCCCGGCCGGTCAGCGAAACCGGCCGCTGCCGCCCGTCCCGCGAATCGGTGCCGCGCTGGAGATAACCGCCGCCGACCATGGCGTCCACCAGCTTGGAGGCGGCCTGCTTGGACATCCCCATCAGCTCCGCCAGCTCGGTCGCCGATGTGGGCCGGTCCCGGGCGGCCAGCAACGCGAACCCGAACGCCGGCCGCACGTCGGTCCACCCCCGGGCCCGCAGCCGGTCGTGCAGCCCGTCGACCAGCTGCCGGTACCCGATGGCGAACAGCCGGGCCAGCGGCGCGCCGCCGGCCGCCGGCGCTACTCCGCCCACGGCGGCGTGAACGTGCTGCCGTCGGCGAGCCGCGCCTGACCGCCGACCGGCAGGCAGCACAGCAGCCGCAGCGGCTCGGCCCCCGCGTTGGCCAGCTCGAATTCGACCCCGGCCGGAACCACGATCGCGTCGCCGGCCCCGGCCCGGCTCTCGTCGCCCGCGATCCGCACCGAAGCGGCACCTTCCAGCACCACGAACACCTCCTCCCGGGTCAGCGAGTGCGGCGTGGCCGGCGTCCCGGGCAGTATCTCCACCTTCCACACCGAGGTGTCAGTAGTTCCGCGCGACGGCGACGCCAGTGCCGTGAAACGGGCACCGCCCAGGTCGTGGGTCGGTGCGGCAGGGGCGGTCAGAACAGGCATTCCATCTCCCAGATAGTCAACTCGGTTGAACATCGCCAGGGTAAGCGCGGACAAGCCAGTTAGTCAACCAAACTGATCAACTGAGTTGACGAAATCCGTGCGCCGGACGTCGGCCTCTATTAACAAGCGCGAACGTGCACCTGCTGTGGATGCATACCGGCTTACGGTGATAAGCCAGGGCGCTGCCGGACCGGCTTCTCGCAGGAGAAACGACATGACTGCTCCCACCCACGACCGCCTGATCGCGGGCCGGTACCAGCTCGTCGCGCCGATTGGCGGCAGCGGGGCCGCGACCGTGTACCGCGGGCTGGACATCCTGCTGGATCTCGAGGTCGCGGTGAAGCGGCTGACGTCGGCTTTCGCCGACGCCGACCCGCAGCCCGAGGCGGCCGAGCGGACTCTCCGCGAGGCGCGAGCCGCGGCCGGGATCCACCATCCCGGGGTGGCCGAGATCTATGACGTCGTTTCCGTCGGGGACTCGCCGTACATCGTGATGCAGCTCGTCGAGGGCCGTCCGCTGGCGGAGCTGATCGCGGAGCAGGGGCCGCTCCCGCCGCACCGGGTCGCCGGGATCGGCAGGCAGGTACTCGCCGCGCTCGTGGCCGGGCATGTCGTCGGCGTCCTGCACCAGGACCTGAAACCCGGAAACGTGCTGATCACGCCCGACGGGCAGGCCGTGCTTACTGCCTTCGGCCTGGCGGGCACGGCCGCCGATCCGTCCGCCACCCGGACCGGAACCGTTCCCGGCCGCCCCGCCTACTGGGCACCCGAACGAGCCCAGGGGATGGCCGCTACGCCCGCCGCCGACCTGTGGTCCCTGGGCGCCACCCTCTACGCGGCGCTCTGCGGCCAGGGTCCCAGCGAGGATCCGCCACCCCTGGCCGGCGGCGGTACGCTGCACGAGATCGTCAACGCCCTGCTGGGCCGCGATCCGGCCGGCCGGCCCGCCTTCCCCGAGATCGCCCGGGCCCTCGACGCGGCCGCGGCGAACGCGCCCGTCACCGCCGATCCGCCACCGGTGCCGCCCAGCTTCGGCCGGGAACCGGGCTCGCAGCCGGCTAGAGCGGAGGCACCCGCTCCGGCGTTCGCGCCTTCATCCCCGGGTGCACCTGCCGTCCATGACGAAGGCGCCGCCGGCCGCCGCGCCCGGGCCAGCCTGATCCTGA
>JAICWX010000108.1 GCA_025934635.1 Streptosporangiaceae bacterium
ACCAGCTCGGCCGGGCTCGCCGGCTCGGTTCCCGACGGTACCTCGAGCCGGGCGGCCTCGACGTGGGCCAGGGCGGCGCGCCAGCGGTCCAGCCGGGCCTGGGCGTCGCCGAGGACGGCGTCGGTCCACTCCCAGTCGGAGCGGTAGTGGTGCGCGAGCAGGGCCATCCGGATGGCCATGGGGTCCGTCCCGTCCGCCACCAGGCGGCTCACGAAGACCAGGTTCCCCAGCGACTTGGACATCTTCTCGCCGAGGTAGCTGACCATGCCGGCGTGGACGTACACCCGGGCGAACACGTCAGAAGCAGGTGTGCCGGGAGGGCTCGGGGGGGTCGTTCTTCCCCCTGGGGGGTCCGGGGGGATGGGTCCCCCCGGATGAGGAAGAGCAAGCAGCGCGACCCGGGCGTGGGAGGCGCTCATCTCGTGGTGCGGGAACACCAGGTCAGAGCCGCCGGCCTGGATGTCGAAGGCGTTCCCCAGGTACTCGGTGGCGATCGCCGCGCACTCGACATGCCAGCCGGGCCGGCCGCGGCCGAACGGCGACGCCCAGGCCGGCTCGCCGGGCCGTTCCGCCCGCCAGACCAGGACGTCGAGCGGATCCTTCTTACCGGGACGGTCCGGGTCACCGCCGCGTTCCGCGGCGATCTCGGCCATCTCGGCCAGGTCGTAGCCGCTGGGCGTGCCCGGCCCGGAGAGCGAGCCGAACCCCGGGTCCGCCGACCGGGCGAAGTAGACATCCTCGTCCACGTTGTACAGGGCGCCCCGGTCGGCCATCCGGGCGCTGAACCGCTCGATGACCGGCAGCGCCTCGACCGCGCCGATCAGGTGGGCGGGCGGCAGGACACGCAGTGCCTCCATGTCCCCGCGGTACCGCTGGGTCTCGCGGCGGGCCAGCTCACGCCAGTCCTCGCCGTCCCGGTCGGCTCGCTCGATCAGCGGGTCGTCGACGTCGGTGACGTTCTGTACGTAGACGACGGTGTTCCGGGCGTCCAGCCAGGCCCGGACCAGCAGGTCCCAGGCGGTGTAGGTGGCGGCGTGCCCCATGTGCGTGGCGTCATACGGGGTGATGCCGCACGCATACAGGGTGGCGACCCGGCCGGCGGCGGCCGGAACCAGTTCACCGGTAGCCGTGTCGTACAGCCGCGGCTCCGGGCCGCTCCCCGGCAACGCGGGGACATCCGCTCGGCGCCATGACTCCATGCTCGCCAGGTTATCGCGCGGCCCTGGCCAGGCAATCCCCGCCTCCATCGCCCGCTGGACAGGCCAGACGAGCGCGGGCGCCCTCTCAATGCGGGCCTGCTGATGCTCGTGGTGCGCATGGTGACCACCTGACCCGTCCGGGTAGTGGCGCAAATGACATCAATGGAGCATCAATGCTGCTATAACGACATCAATGCTCCATTGATGTCGTTAAAGGATGTGAGACAAGAGAAGAGTGGGGCTGAAGTGATAAATGTGTCCCTTGGGGTTGCGTCGGCGGGCGGGCCGGAGCCGGACGGCCGTGGGGACGGAGCCGGACGGCCGTGGGGACGGGGCGGGCGAGAAAGGATGGGCGGGCGAGAGGCAAGGGTTGGCGGGGCCCGGCGGATGTCGTGCTGGCGGATGCGGGCTAGCGGATGCTGGGGGCTAGGCCGGGGGGCTGGCGGGGCTCGGTGGCTTGCTCGAAGGCGTAGGCCAGGGCGATCAGGCGCGGCTCGGTCCAGCGGGGGCCGAAGAAGGACAGGCCCACCGGCAGCCCCGAGACGTACCCGGACGGCACCGTCACCGACGGGCAGCCGGCCACCGCGGCCGGGCTCGAGGTGTGGAACACGTCATGGTCGCCGAGCACGTAGTCGGTCAGGCAGGCCGGGTTGGCAGTCAGCGACACGATGGCCTCCAGGTTGTGGTCGGCCAGCGGGGTGGAGATGGCGGCGCGGGCGAACCGGGTGGCGTCCCGGCGCGCGGCCAGGTAGCCGGGGTCGGCCAGGTCGCCGCTGGTCGCCTCGGCCAGCTCGAAGATCTGCTGGCCGAACCGGGAGAGCACCAGGCCCGCGTTCCGCTTGTTGAAGTCGATCAGCTCGGCCAGCGAGCCCGGCAGCACGCCGCCGGTACTGAACTCGGCGACGTAGGAAAGGTACGCGTTGATCCCGTACTTGAACTCGTAGTGCAGCGCGGTGAACTCCGGTTCGCCGATCTTCTGCACATCCGGCAGCGTTACCGGATCGGTGACGACGGCACCGAGCGAGCGCAGCCGGGCCACCGCCTCGTCCAGCACGGCGGCGGTGACCGGGTCGGCGCCGGCCGACCCGTCGCGCCAGATACCGAGCCGGGCACCCTCCAGGGCGGCCGGGTCCAGGGCGTGCGTGTAAGAGGCACCGGACGGGTCAACGCCGGCTCGTTCGGCCAGTTCGTTTTCGGCGGCTGAGACCGGGTCCTCGGGGTCGGCGGCGGCCAGCACGGCCAGCAGCGCCGCCGCGTCCGAGACCGACGCGGCCATCGGGCCGGCGGTGTCCTGGACCGGCGAGATCGGCACGATGCCGCGGCGGCTGACCAGCCCGTTGGTGGGCTTGATGCCGACGATCCCGCAGGCGCTGGCCGGGGCCATGATCGAGCCGTCGGTCTCGGTGCCGACCGCGAGCGGCGCCAGCCCGGCCGCCACCCCGGCGGCGGACCCCGAGCTCGACCCGGACGGGTTGCGGTCCAGCGCGTACGGGTTGGCGGTCTGCCCGCCGAGGGTGGACCAGCCGCTGGTCGAGTGGGTGGCCCGGAAGTTGGCCCACTCGGACAGGTTGGCCTTGCCGATGATCACCGCGCCGGCCGCGCGCAGCCGGGTGACCAGGAAGGCGTCCCCGGGTTCGGCGGTGAGCAGGGCGGGCGAGCCGGCCGTGGTCGGCATGCCCGTCACCTGGATGTTGTCCTTGACCAGGATGGGGATGCCCTCGAGGGGGCCCCGCGGCCGGCCCGCGGCCCGCGCCGCGTCGCTGGCCGCGGCCTCGGCGGAGGCCGCCGGGTTCACCGTGATGACCGCGTGCAGGGCCGGGTTCAGCCGGTCGACGCGCTGCCGGTACAAGGCAGTCAGGGCGGCGGAGCTGAGCGTGCCCGCGGTCATGGCGGCTTGCAGCCCGGCCACCGAGGGCTGGCTCACGCTGACCTCGGTGCCCGGGATCACGTCGCGGATTTCCGGCATGCGGGAAGAATAACGGTGATCATGGTGCGTACTGAAGAGCCCGCGCTGATGGTCACGAGGTCTTAACGGCCGGCCTCAGCGCCGGGCCAGGCGCAGGCCGTTCTCGATGGCGCGGGCCGAGCTCCTGACCCGGCCCAGGAGCTGCGCCCGCTGCTCGGCGGGCGCCCGGACCAGCGGGTAGGGCACGGTGAGGACGGCCGCCATCCGCTTGCCGTGCATGACCTGGGCCGCGGCGGCCCAGACGCCCTTGTGAATCTCTTCCTCGCTGGTCGCGTAGCCCTGCTGGCCGGCCTGGATGATCTTCTTCTCGAGCAGGGCGGCCGCTTCGGGGTCCCGCTCGGCCAGCGGGGCCAGGAATTCCTTGCGGACGCCGGGAGCCACGCTGGCCAGCAGCAGCCGGGCGCTCGCCCCGCGGTCGACCGGGAGCGGCTGGCCGGCCTCGAACGAGATGCGCAGCTGCTGCCCGGACTCGACCCGGTGGACGCACACCGCCGAACGGCCGATGAGCCGGACCAGGATGACGGTCTCGCCGGTCTGCCCGGACAGGTCGCGCATGACCGGATCGGCCACGTCGATGATGCTCTCGGCGACCTCCGCCGCCCGGGCCAGGCCGATGAGCCGGGCGGAGAGCCGGTAGCTGCCCCGCTCGTCGCCGGCCAGCAGCCCGGTCTCGCGCAGCAGCGTGATGTAGCGGTACACGCTGGGCAGCGCGATCCCGGTCCGTTCGGCGAGCTGACGGGCGGTGAGAGTGTGCTCGTCGGCGGAGAACGTCAGCATCAGGGCAAGGACGCGGCGTGCGCCCTCACACCCGTGCGCGGCGTTCGCCTCCGGCGGCATTTTGACCGCGGAAGCTCTGGCCATCGCCCCTTCTCGGGTAGTCAGAACTTAACTATCGGGTGATGATAACGGTGTCTGTCGTATACCGTCAACCAAAATTCAATCTCTGTGCGACATAATAGCGACATAACGGCCGGACGCCGGGAGCCTTCGCGGCAAACGATTTCCGGTCAGGAAACCGGGGGCCAGCCGGGCGGGGCCAGCAGGTAGGCCCCGCCGACCAGGGCACCGAGCGTGACCAGCACGAACAGCGTGACCCAGAGGCCGGCCGGGGCGCCGGTCAGGCGGGCGAGCTGGTCGGCGTCCGAACCGCGGGTCCACCGCTGGTGCCGTCCCATCGAGCCGCGGGCCAGCTCGAACGCCGGGCGGACCCCGCCGAACAGCAGGAACCAGGCGGCCAGGTAGGCGAACCCGGCCTGCACGGCGGCGCTGGCGTAGTAGCTCACCGCGAACACGCCGCCCGCGGTGAGCAGCACCGCCACCGCGCCGTAGAGGTTGCGGATGGCCAGGAACGTCGCGGCCAGCAGGACCAGGGCCAGCCAGAGCATCGCGGTCAGGTGCCGCGCCGCCAGCAGCCAGGCGGCGCCCGCGCCGAGCAGCGACGGCATGACGTAGCCGGCCGCCGCGGTGAGCACCAGGCCCGGGCCGGCCTGCTTGCCGCGCGAGTAGGTCACGCCCGAGCTGTCGGAGTGCAGCCTGATGCCGTCGAGGCGCCGCCCGGACAGCACCGACACCAGCGCGTGCCCGCCCTCGTGCGCGATCGTGATGACCTTCCCGGCCAGCCGCCAGGCGGGGGTGTTCAGCACGACGACCAGCGCCACCAGCCCGGTCAGGCCGATGACCCACGCGGGCGGCAGCGGCTGGGTGCCGGATACCCGGTCCCACAAGACGGCGATCACATGCACCGCAAGCCTCCGTTTACGGTTTCGGCAGCCAGGAGACGTGGCCGGCCAGCAGGGCGTAGCCGACGAAAGTCACCGCGTCGATCAGGAAGTGCGCGATCAGCAGCGGCGTGACCCGGCCCCAGCGGCGGTAGAGGTAGCCGAAGATCAGGCCCATGACGGCGTTGCCGACGAACCCGCCCACGCCCTGGTACAGGTGGTAGGAGCCGCGGATCACCGCGCTCAGGACGATCGCCCGGGACGGCCGGACGCCGAGCTTGTCCAGCCTGCTCAGCAGGTACCCGACGACGATGACCTCTTCCACGGTGGCGTTCTGCGCCGCGGACAGGATCAGCACCGGGAACCGCCACCAGATGTCCGGCAGGTTCTCCGCCACCACGTTCAGCTCGACGCCGATGTGGAAGGCGATCAGGTACAGGGCCAGGCCGCTGCCGCCGATGAGCGCGGCCAGCACGGCGCCGCGGGCCAGGTCCCGGCCCGGCTCCCTGGCGTCCACCCCGATCGAGGACGGCCGCTCCCCCGCCCGGGCCAGCAGGTAGAAGACCAGCAGCACCGGGGCCAGCGACAAGGTGATGTTCAGCAGCTGCAGGACCAGGTCGAGCAGCGGGCGGCCGGGGGCCAGCGTCCCGTTGAGGGTGGCGGTCTGCTTGCTGAGCGACTGCTTCGCGGTCAGCGAGCCGATGAGCGAGACCAGCGCGTACAGGCCGCTGGCGCCGAGCGAGACGGCGAAGACCGCGACGATCTCCCAGCGCTGCAGCCGCGCCGGCGGCGGGGTGAGACGGGCCAGCGCCGCGGGACCGGCCGGTCCCGCGGGGCCGGCCCGCGGCGCCGGGGGGCTGGTCGAGATGTCGTCCGTCATCGCCCTTCAGTATCACCGAACCCGACGAGCCGAATAGCCCGCCAAGGGCGGAGCCACTAAGCTCGGTAGATCAGCGCAGCACTGCGTGTCCGCCAGGTTTCTCCATCCAGCAGAGGTCGCCATGTCCGGGTATCAGCCCTATCCGTCGAGCGGGATGACCGTCGAGCCGGAACGGGGCGAGGCCCCGCCTTCGGTACTGAAGGCGGTCAAGCTGATGTACGCGGGAGCGGTCGTCAGCACGGTCAGCCTGATCGTCTCGGTGATCCTCCCGCTGGCCAACGTCGCCGCCAGCAAGGCCTCGCTCAAGAGGGACCACCCCAACCTGACCGCCAGCCAGGTCAACCAGGCCTTCAACCTGGGTATCGCGATAGCCATCTTGTCCGGCGCGGTCGGCGCGGTGCTGTGGCTGTGGATGGCCCGGGCGAACGGCCAGGGCAAGAACTGGGCCCGGATCACCTCGAGCGTGTTCTTCGCGCTGGCGACCGTGAGCCTGTTCAGCGTCCTGAACGCGCCGTCGGTGCTGGGCATCGTCTTCGCGGTGGCGCTGTGGGTCATCGGGCTCGGCGCGATCATCTTCCTGTGGCGCGGGGAGTCGAGCGAGTTCTTCAAGCCGCGGCAGCGCTTGTGAGCCCGGTTCCGGTCGTCCTCGCCGCGGTCCCGACCCTGTTCAGCCCGGACGGCGAGCTGGACCGGGACGCCAACCGCGCGCTGTACAAGCTCATCGGCGGGCTGCTCGACGGCCTGCTGGTGGCCGGGACCACCGGCGAGTTCCCCGCGCTCGAGGACGACGAGCGGCTGTGGCTGGCCGAGCAGGCGCTGGCGGAGGCCGGCCCGGATCGCGTCATCGTGCACATCGGCGCCCCGGACGCCCGGCACGCGGCCCGGCTGGCCCGGGCGGCGGTCGCGCTCGGCGCCCGGCGCATCGCCGCGATCACGCCTTACTACCTGCCGGCCCGCCCCGATGAGCTGGTGACCCACTACCGGTCCGTGCGCGAGGCCGCGCCCGAGGCCGAGCTTTACGCCTACATTTTCCCCGAACGGACCGGGCTCACCGTCTCCCCGTCCCTGCTTGCGGACGCGGCGCGGGCGGCGGGCCTGGCCGGCGCGAAGATCAGCGGATCCGCCTCGGCCGACCTGGCCGGGTACGTCGCGGCCGCGCCCGGCCTGCGGATCTTCTCCGGCAACGACGCCGACCCGTGGGCGGTCACGCGAGCGGGCGGCGAGGGCGTGATCTCCGGGCGGAGTTCGGCTTACCCGGAGCTTTACGCCGCGCTGGTCAAGGACCCGTCCTTCCAGGAACAACTGGACCGGGTGGTGGCGCTCGGGGCGAGCGTGGGGCGGCTCAAGCACGCGCTGCGGGCGCGCGGGCTGGCCGGGACGGCCGCCCGGATGACCGTCGACCCGCCGGATGCGCAGCTAGCCGCCGCGATCGAAGCCGAGGTGGCCGCGCTTCCGCAGTTACCTGTTCTTAACCTGGCCGCGTGAACCCACCCCGGGGGTAGCGCGTCATTTTCTGTAGAGGCCCGGCGTTAGCGGGGCGCCGGGCCTCTGCAAAGCTCGGCAGGCGGAAGCCGAGCGGCAGGCCCGGCGAGAGCGGGGCGCCGGGTCTGTCCTGGCGTGAGCGGGGCGCCGGAGCCCGTCGATATTCCGTTCTGGCTGATGCGGTGTCCGGGCTGGCCCTCCGGGGCCAGCCCGGGTCGAATCCCTCCCCGGGCCCATCCGGCCGCGCTGCGGTCGGCGTCAGCATGCTCGCCGATCCGGAGAAGCGCTGATCACGGCCGCTGCCTGATGATCCGCTGAACGTAGGGGCCGGAAAAACTTAACGTCGCACCTCTGGACTATTCACGAATGGTGACGTAAGCAGGTGAAAGGGAGCTAGAAGGTCTAGACCGTCTGAAGCTGGGAGGGAACCCTGTGGCTGACGCGTGGATGCCGGGCGCCAGATGCATCCGGGCCCGGGTCGACGGGGGACAGCTGGGGGGCGGGGCACCGCGGGTGGTCTGGCTGACGCTAGGCGCCGATCCGCGCACCGTTTCGGTCTGGTCGGCCGCGCAGCGGCTGAACCAGGAGGAGCGGCCGCCCCACCTGGTGTGGGATCCGCTAACGGGTGACATCGCGCAGTTGCTGCCGATTGTCCGGGCCGGCTGCGCACTGGGCATGCCGGAGTACCTGGACTACGAGCCGGGCCGGTCGCCGGCCCAGGCCGCGGGCGTGAACCGGGAGGGCCGGCTGTGCGTGCAGATCGGGGTGCTCGGCTCGCCCCGGGAACCGTTCACCAGCTTCCAGATGATCGGGCTGGCCGCCATCCTCGGCTGGCTCGACTCGTGGCACATCCCGCGGCGCTGGCCGGCCGGCCCGCCCGCCCCTTACCGCCAGCTGACCCGGCCGCGCAGCCGGGCCCTGTGGGCCCGCGGCGGCCACTACGGCGCCTCCCAGGTCCCCGAGTGCGACAACCTCGGCCCCGGCGGCATCGACATCGAGCACCTCACCCGCGTGGACGCCACCATCGCGCGGGAGCTGCCGGAACCCATCTGCACCAACGGGTCCCCCATCCGGCTGAGTGCGCACGCCACCCGCGACATCCCCGGCCTGAGCGCCGCCGCCGTCTAGCCCCCGCGGGGCCGCGAGGGTGGGCGCGGGGCGCGACGTGGATGGCGCGGCTAGCGACGTTGATGGCGCGGCTAGCGACGTGGATGGAGCATCCATGTCGTTCCCGCGGCATTGATGGAGCATCCATGTCGTCGCCGGGGTCCGGAGCGGGTGACGGGCGGGATGCTGGAGGCGAGCGGGGGGCTGGCAGAGCGCGCTAAATGATCATCGTTGCTGGCAGGACGCCGCGGTTCGTTCGGCTAAAAAGCATTTCTGCGGGCGGCCCACGGCTCCCGAAGCAATAGGCTGTGGTGATGAATGACCGGCTCGTGTGGATCGACTGTGAGATGACGGGGCTCGACATCGAAAGGGATGCGCTCGTCGAGATCGCGTGCCTGGTGACCGACGGCGAACTCAACCTGCTGGACGAGGGCGTCGACCTGATCATCAAACCGCCGGCCGAGTCGCTGGAAACGATGCCGGACGTGGTCCGCGAGATGCACACGGCCTCCGGGCTGCTCGACGAGCTGCCGGGCGGGATCAGCGTGACCGAGGCCGCCGAGCTCGTGCTCGACTATGTGCGCGGGCACGTCAAGGAGGCGAGGAAGGTGCCGCTGTGCGGCAACTCGATCGCGACCGACCGCTGGTTCATCGCGCGTGACATGCCCGAGCTCGACGCCTACCTGCACTACCGCATGGTCGACGTGTCCAGCATCAAGGAACTGGCCCGGCGCTGGTTCCCGCGGGCCTACTTCGCCTCCCCCGCCAAGCACGGCGGCCACCGGGCGCTGGCGGACATCAGGGAGAGCGTGCAGGAACTGCGGTACTACCGCGAGGTGGTGTTCGTCCCGCAGCCCGGCCCCGACTCCGCCACGGCGCGGGAGGCCGCCAAGCGGTACGCCGAGCCGGCGGCCGAAGGCGTCCGGGGCACTCACGGCATGTGACGCGCGCGGGCGCGGAGACCGCTATACTCGTGTTCAGCCGCGCGATGCCCCCGGGCAGCGCGCGTTCTGCTGTCGCCCGGCCGGATGGCTCGGTGACGATGGTGGGTGTAGCTCAGCTGGTTAGAGCGCCAGGTTGTGGTCCTGGATGTCGGGGGTTCGAATCCCCTCACTCACCCGAATTAGATTGCAGGTCAGGAGCCCCGGCTAGGACAGCAGCCGGGGCTTCTGGCCTGCCGGGGGTTCGAATCCACTTACCGGACTGGGTCTGTGCTCGAGATGGCGTCGCAGATGCCGAGGGCGACCGGGGCGCCCTGAGCAACGGCGGTGCCGGCCGGGGGATCCTGGGTGACCACGGTGCCGAACTGGCTTTCCGTGCGATCGCTGGTCTGCGTGTCGCTCGCGGTCAGCCCCAGGCTCTGCAGGCTGGCCGTGGCGGCATCCGGAGTGGACCCGAGCACGTTCGGCACCGTGACCGGCGGGGAAACGGGGTGGCAGACGCCGATGGAGACAGTGGTGTTCCGGCCGGCCTGGCTGCCGCCTCGCGGGTTCTGGCTCACCACGATGTTGTCGTTGGCCGCCGGGCAGTGCGTGACGGTCGTCGCGGCCGGGATCAGGCCCGCGCCCCGCAAGATGCTGGTCGCCTGGTCCTGCGTCTGCCGGGTGACATCAGGGACCGTCACGGTCACGGGCTGCACGGGTGTTACCGGGACTACGGGTGATACCGGAGTGGTGGGAGTCGACGAGGCCGGGGAGGCGGAAGCGGAGCTGCTCGCACGAGAGGCGGAGCTGCCCGGGCTGGAGATGACGGACGACGGGCCGGTCGTAGGCGGGGCCGGGCCGGGGCCGCCGCGCAGGGCGGCCGCGATCGCCATCGCCGAGGCCGTACCCGCGGCCGGCATGGAACTCGATCGGACGGCCCTGCCCGATGGTTGCAAGAACTGTCCCTGCTAGGACAGAGACGCTTCGGCACCGCTGAGATACCCCGCGGGTCAGGGCGCCGGGATTCCAGGAATCTGGATTTCCGGGCCTGAAGGCCGGGGGTTGACTATGTCGCGCCGCTTTGCTAATAGCATCGAGTCCGTGCTTAAGGGTTCCGTCTCTGCCGGTCTGGCCTATCGCGGCGACGCGCGGTCTGGGGGCTGCTATGAGTAATGACTGGCCACGCGGGTGGTACAACGACGAGCCGGACCAGCGGGGCGGGGCGGGCCAGCGGGGCGGGGCGGCCCAGCGGCCGCAGCCGAGCTACACGCCCGGGCAGCGTCCCGGGCCGGGCGCGAACCAGGCCGCGTGGCCCTCGCAGCCGCCGCCGCGTTCGGCGCTGGGCGGCGGGGGCGGCGGGTACCGGGGGCCCGCCCGCCGCGGGGGGCGGCGGTGGCTGCGGCCGCGGCGCATCCTCGCCGTCTTGGCCGGGCTGGTGGTGCTGATCGTGGTAGTGGCCGTGGCCGTCTACTTCAGCGTGAGCTCCAAGCTGACCAAGGCCGACGTGCTGACGCCGGCGTCGCTGACCTCGGCCGGGACGAACTGGCTGATCACGGGCTCCGACAGCCGCGCCGGGCTGAACAAGAAGGAAGAGAACCAGCTGGCCCTGGGGCACAACATCCCCGGTCAGCGCTCCGACACGATCCTGCTGCTGCACGTGCCCGCTAACAGCACCCGGCCCACGCTGGTCAGCCTGCCGCGGGACTCCTACGTGCCGATCCCCGGGCACGGCTACAACAAGCTCAACGCCGCTTATGCGTTCGGCGGCCCGAAGCTGCTGGTGCAGACCGTGCAGAACGTGACCGGGCTGCCCGTCAACCACTACATGGGCATCGGCTTCGGCGGGCTGGTCGGCGTGGTCAACGACATCGGCGGCGTGCGCGTGTGCCTGCCCGGGCCGATGAAGGACCCGAAGGCCGGCCTGAACCTCAAGAAGGGCTGCCAGGTGCTCAACGGGGACCAGGCGCTCGGCTTCGTCCGCACCCGGAACTTCGCGCAAAGCGACCTCCAGCGCGAGCAGGACCAGCGGATCCTGATCAAGGGCATCCTGAGCAAGATGACGTCGCCGGGCACGCTGGCCAACCCGTTCGCGGTGATCCCGGCGGCCAACGGCGCGGCCGGCGCGATCACGGTCGACCAGGGCACCGGGCTGTCGCAGCTGGTCTCCGTCGCGTTCGCGCTGCGCAACCCGGTGACCACGACGGTGCCGATCGCGAACGCGAACCTGAGCACGGCCGCCGGGTCGGCCGTGCAGTGGAACCGCACCGAGGCCCTGCAGTTCTTCCACGATCTTGCCCATGACCAGGCACTGCCGAAGGATCTCGTCACCGGCTCCTCCGTCCAGGGCACGGCCTAGCTCTCACCCCGGGCAGGTGTACGCAGGCGGGAATGCTGGGTACATGTACTGAACAGTCGGTTCATAACGGTCCGTGTGCCCATTTACATGAACCTTCATGGATTGACGCAGTACCTACCGTATTTGGTACGTTCGCTGCGGTACGGACCCACGGGGTCGCGTCTGCAGTCGGAGGTCAGATGGACGATCGCACGGTCCCTCGGCCAGACGGAGGCAAGGGGCCCGCTCTTAACGGCGGCGGCGAGCCGCATGCGCTGTCCGCGCGCGAGGCAGAGGTCATGTCGCTCATCGCGGACGGCCAGACCAACGGGGAGATCGCCGCTCACCTGTTCCTAGCCGAGAAGACCGTGAAGAACCACGTCCGGCGCATCTACTCCAAGCTCGGTGTCGGCTCGCGGCCGGCCGCCATCGCCTACTGGCGCGAGGCCGGACCCGCGACGCAGTTAGCCCGGGGCCGGGCGATTCGCGCGGTTCGCCGCCGGGTGGAGACCTTATCCAGGGAGCATTCAGGTTATCCTCAGCGTGGCGGGCGACAATACAGAACATGGAAACGCTGACCGATGCGAGGCAGCGACCGGATGCCAGGCTGCTTGTCGTCGAAGACGAGCCGAACATCCTCGAGTTGCTGTCCGCAAGCCTGCGCTACGCGGGTTTCGATGTCGTCACGGCGGCAGCCGGAACCGAGGCCGTCCAGGCCGCTCAGCGTCACCGGCCCGACCTCATCGTGCTCGACGTCATGCTGCCCGACATGGACGGCTTCGACGTCATCCGGCGGCTGCGCGGCGGCGGCGCCCGCATCCCGGTGGTCTTCCTGACCGCCCGGGACGCCACCGAGGACAAGATCCGCGGCCTCACCCTGGGCGGCGATGACTACGTCACCAAGCCGTTCAGCCTGGAAGAGGTCATCGCCCGGATCCGCGCCGTGCTGCGCCGGACCCGCGGTGACGGCGTCGAGCCGACCCCCCGGCTGACCTTCGCCGACCTCGAGCTCGACGAGGAAAGCCACGAGGTGTGGCGGGGCGGGGAGCAGATCCAGCTCTCCCCCACCGAGTTCAAGCTGCTCAGGTACTTCATGAGCAACGCCAACCGGGTGCTGTCCAAGATGCAGATCCTCGACCACGTCTGGGATTACGACTTCCGCGGCGACACCGGCATCGTCGAGTCCTACGTGTCCGTGCTGCGGCGCAAGGTCGACACCAAGGAGCCGCGGCTGATCCACACGCTGCGCGGCGTGGGGTACGTGCTGCGGCTGCCCGCTGCGTAGCGATGTGAGCTCGGCATGACGGCGGGAATGCAGACTCAGGACGGCCGGGGCAAGGCCCGGCCCGGGGAAGCCCTGCGGCAACTGGCTGACCGGACGTCGCTGCGGACCAGGCTCCTCGCGTCGCTGCTCGCTCTGGTCATCGTCGCGCTGGTCGCCATGGCGTGCGTCGGGCTCTCACTGCTCAGCGGCCAGCTCATCGGATCGCTCGACAACACCATCCAGCAGCAGGCATCCAACGCGGTCGCGAACTGCGCCCAGGACTTCACCAACGGGAACGTGGCCGACTGCCCGGTCGACTTCGACCTGTACTGGATCTCCCCCAGCGGCCAGGTAACCTTCGTCCCGACCCCCGTTTCGTCGAATTACAACAGGTACATGGGTTCGGGTGAGATCCCGCCGCCGCCGGTCATGACCTCGAACGTGGCGACCTGGCTGGCTGGCCACAAACAGCAGGGCATGACCGTTCCGGCCAAGTCGGGGGGCGGCCGGTGGCGGCTCATGGGCTTCCCGACCTACATCCCGGGCACCGATACCTACACCGGCACCGTGGTCATCGCGTTCAGCGCCGACAGCGTCTACAACACGCTGAAGGAACTGACCCTGGTGGACGTGATCGTGAGCGCGGCGATCGTCCTCGTCCTGACGATCATCGGGTTCGCGGTGGTCCGGGTGAGCCTGCGGCCGCTGACCGACATCGAGGAGACGGCCGGCGAGATCGCGGACGGGCACCTGAACCGGCGGGTGCCCGAGCGGGACCCGCGCACCGAGATCGGCAGCCTCGGCCGGTCGCTGAACATCATGCTGAGCCAGATCGAGAGCGCCTTCCACTCGCGGGAGGAATCCGAGGCGGCGGCGCACCAGTCCGAGGAGCGGATGCGCCGCTTCATCGCCGACGCCAGCCACGAGCTGCGCACCCCGCTGACCGCGATCCGCGGCTTCGCCGAGTACTACCGCCAGCGCGGCGGGATGGCCGCGCACTGGGACCGGGACCAGGCGCCCGCCGCCATGGCGCTGGCCGGCGGCGGCGGGCTGCTGCCCGACGACCTGGACCGGATCATGCAGCGGGTGGAGAAGGAAGCGGCCCGGATGGGCCTGCTGGTCGAGGACCTGCTGCTGCTGGCGCGGCTGGACCAGCAGCGGCCGCTGGCCCACCAGCCGATCGACCTGCTCATCCTGGCCGCCGACGCGGTCCACGACACCCGGCTGCTCGCCCCGTCCCGGACCATCGAGCTGTCGGTCCAGCCGGGCGCGGCGTTCCTGGTCACCGGCGACGAGCCGCGGCTGCGGCAGGTCATCGGGAACCTGATGAGCAACGCGCTCACCCACACCCCGGACGGGACGCCCATCGAGGTCTCGATCGGATCGGGGACGCTCGACCCGCGGGTGCCCGGTTCGCCGGCCGCCGTGACCCTCGACGTGACCGACCACGGTCCCGGGATGTCCCCGGAACAGGCCCATCGCGTGTTCGAGCGCTTCTACCGGGCCGACCAGGCCCGGACGCGCGCCACCGGCGGCAGCGGGCTCGGCCTGGCCATCGTGAACGCGCTCGTCGCGGCGCACGGCGGGGTCGCCTCGGTGCGGACCGCACCCGACCGGGGCGCGACGTTCCGGATCGCCCTGCCGCTTGATCCCGATGCCCAGGGCGGCATGTCCGCGGACGACGACCTGGACGACCTGGACGAGGCGCCGGCCGGCGCCGGCGGGCCGGACCAGGCCGGGGCGCCGGACCAGGCTCCGGCGACGGCCGAGCCGGGCGAGGACACCGTGACGTTCGGGGGCCAGGGATAGGGCGCTTCCCCGGCTAGGGCAGGCCGGGGGGCGGGGCGGGATGGCTACCCCGTTCGGTCAAATTCTTTGGTCCCGAACGGGCGGGGTGCAGGCGGTCAGTTCCAGCATTGCCAGGAACTGGGGTTGGCGAAGACCGTGAAGCGGCCAACCGCGTTGCCGACGTGGTACAGCGTGTCGCAGGCGGCGGTCGTGTCGACCGGGGCCGACGGCGCGGTGCAGTACCAGCCGGTGGCGTTGTCGGCGACCAGCTTGCTGGTGCCGAGGCCGGCCGCGGCGCAGTAGCTGGCGAAGTCGAGCGGGCCCAGGTACCGGTTGACGCGCCAGCACTGCCAGGCGTTGGGGTCGGCGAAGTTGGTCGTCACGTCGATCACCTTGCTGCTGCTCAGGTGGTAGGACCACGCGCAGACGCTGCCGACGTTGAGCGCCAGCGACGGGTACAGCGTGCAGCGCCAGCCGTAGGCGTTGGTCGCCACCACTTCGGCGGTGTGGTGGCCGATGTGCTGGCAGTACCCGTTGAAGTTGGGGACGCCCAGGCTGTGCGGCGTCACCCCGCCGCTGGCGCCGGCCTTGCGGGTCGGCTTGGGCGTGGCCTTCTTGGTCGCCTTGACCGGCGGCTTCGCCGTCTTGTCGGGCACCGAGGCGGAGCTGGTCGCCTTCGGGTGCTTCTTCTTGTTCTTGTGTGCCGAAGGCGGCGCGGATGGGGCCGCCGGTGAGGCCGTGTCGATGGCGCTGGCGCTGATCTGCTGGGTGCTGGGCGCCGGGCCGGCCTTGAAGCCGAGGCTGGACGCCGCCCCCTTGCCCGGGGCTACCAGCACGAACGCGGCCACCAGGATGCCGGCCAGGGCGACCGGGGCGGCGCCGAACAGCAGGACGTTCATCAGCGCGCCGCGGCCGCCCCAGGACAGCGCGCCGCGGCCGGAGCTGCCCGGCTTGGCCTGGCCGGGACCGGACTTACCGGGGCGGGACAGGCCGGGGACGCGGCGGGGCGGGGCGGACGGGCTGGCGAAAGGGCCGGCGGTGGGGGTGCTGGGGTACCAGCCCACCGAGGCGGGGTCGTCACCGGGATCGGGCCCGGGATCGGGGATCGGCGGGGGCGCGGCGGCGGCGGAGGCAGGCGCGGCGGCGGAGGCAGGCGCGGGAGCGTCGGGTACTGGAGGGACGGGCGGCACGGGAGGAGCGGATGGCGCGGGCGGCTTGGGCTTGGACGCGCCGAAGCTCGGCGGGATCCCGCCCGGGCCCGACTGATCCCCGGCCTGGCCAGGCCCCCCGGCCTGGTCTGCGGCCGGACGGCCGTCATTTCCGCTCACGATGGCGCCAACTTCCCCAGGTGTCCCCGACAACAATGTCCTGATCTGTCGCCCCAATGGGGACCAATTGTAGGGGTCTGACCCAGGTCGGCACCGGAACTCGGGGTATCTCGGCCGACAGTGCGCTTAGCGGGAGAGGGCGGCCCGGGCGGCGGCCCGGACCCCTTCCGCGTAGGACGCGCCGAACAGGCAGGCGTGCACCAGCAGGGGATGCAGCTGGTGCAGCGGGATCCGGTCCCGCCAGCCCGCCGCGAGCGGCGCCGTGTCGTTGTAGCCGGCCAGGATGCGATCCAGGTCGGGCGCGCCGAACAGGTCAAGCAGGGCCAGGTCGGTCTCCCGGTGACCGCCGTGGGCGGCCGGGTCGATGAGCCAGCCCCGGTCACCGGACCAGAGCACGTTCCCGGCCCAGCAGTCGCCGTGGATGCGGCTGGGCGGCTCGGCCGGCCCGGCCAGCGTCCCGATCCGGTCCGTCACCGCCTCGACCAGCCGGGCGTCCTGGGGGCCGAGGGCGCCCGCGTCCACCGCCATCCGCAGGTACGGCAGCACCCGGCGGGCGGCGTACCACGACGGCCAGTCCGGCGGCGCCTTGCTGTCCAGGGGCGTGTTGTCCAGGGGCAGGCTGGCGATGACGCCGGGCCAGGGGGCCCCGAAACCGGCGGCACCGGCCGCGTGCAGCCGCGCGAGTTCGGCGCCGAATCCGAACGCGGCCGACGGCGATGCGCGGCCCGGCGGGATCATCGAGATGACGAGCGCCGCCTCGGTGACGGCCAGCACGTCGGGCACCGGGACGGCGTCCGCCTCGGCCAGCCAGCGCAGGCCGTTCGCCTCGGCCGCGAACGCGCCGCCGAGCTGGCCCGTGTCGTCCGTGGCCGTATCGTCTGCGTCCGGGTTGTCTTCGGTCGTTACCTTGGCGAAGGCGCGCTGGCCGCCGGCCAGCGTGACCATGAAGTGCTGGTAGCCGTGCTGGGCGCCGACGGCGCGGGCGTCACGGACGGCCAGGCCGGTCAGCCGGGCGATCCGGCGGGCGGCGGGACCCAACGCGGTCACCCCATCAGCCGGGCCACCCGGGCGGCGATGACCGGCGTGGCCGTGCGCAGCAGGTCGAGCACCCGGTCGAACTCCTCCGGGCCGCCGCCCCACGGGTCGGGGATGTCGCGGCCCCCGGCCTCGTCCAGGCCGCCGACCTCGCCGAACAGGCGGATCCGGGTCTGGTCGCCGCCCCGGGCCATGCGCCGCAGGTCGGTGAGGTTGCGCGTGTCCATGGCGAGGATGAGGTCGTGCCCGGCCAGCCAGGACGGCTCGAACTGGCGGGCGCGGTGAGCCGACCCGTCGTACCCGCGGCGGGCCAGCGCGGCCCGGGCGTCCGGGTCCATCGGGTCGCCGATGTGCCAGTCCCCGGTGCCCGCGCTGTCCACGACGACCTTGCCGTCGAGGCCGGCCCGGTCCAGTTCGGCCCGCAGGATGGTCTCGGCCATCGGCGACCGGCAGATGTTCCCCAGGCAGACCAGGCAGACCCGGTACGGCGAGCCGGGTTCGCGCGGAGATGGCAGCTCGGCCGCCGGTGTCGCAGGCATGACACCAGCATGCCGCATCGGCCCGGCCGGTGGCGGCGCCCGGCTGGCCGGTGGCGGCGCCCGGCTGGCCAGTGGTGGGGCGCGCAGCTCAGTAGCGGCGGTGCCGCGGGCCGGCCATGGCCGGCGGCCGCTCCACCGGGACCGTGCCCGGGGCCTGGTCCGGGCCGAACCTGGCGTCCAGCCAGCGGCCCACCCGGCGGCCGAGGTTCTGCATCGGCCGCTCGACGCACAGGTACGTCACCGAGCTGAGCACGATCATGGTGATCAGGAGCCCGGCGGCGATCAGCACCTGGAGCCCGAACGGGTGGTGGCGCTCCGGGCGGAAGTGGTGGTAGGCCTCGATGACCAGCGGGTGCAGCAGGTAGACGGAGTAGCTGATCAGGCCCAGCCAGGTCAGCGCGCGGGGCCACTTGACGTGCCGGAATGTCATCCCGGCGGCGAAGGTCAGGGCGGCCAGGCTGAGCGCGGAGATCCATTTGCGCGAGTAGATCAGCTCGCCGTGCGGCGACATCCCGAGGGCGCGGCTGTGCCAGAGCCCGGCGGCGATGGCGCACCCCAGCACGGTCACGCCGACGGTGATGGCCTTGCGCCAGGAGTACTGGCCCTGCTCGGCCCGGTAGAACACGGTACCGGTGAACATCAGGGCGAGGATGGACAGCGCCTCGAACGGCTTGAGCCAGCTGCCGTTAAAGGCGACCAGCGTGAGCGCCACCACCGCCGCGAGCGCCGCGCCGAGCAGCCGCGACAGGCCGCGGCGGACCACGGCGAAGGCCAGCCCGGCCAGGATGAGCAGGTCGGCCACCAGGGCGATCACCCGGGTGGGGGCGACGTGGTGGATGAGGTAAGCCATCGGCAGCACTCCGCCGATGGCCACGGCGGCGACCGCGAAGCCCACCGCGTACCAGCTGCTGCGCTTGTGGATCCGGGCGAGGAACAGGGCGGTGAGCAGCAGGTAGAAGACCATCTCGTAGGACAGCGACCAGACCACGTTGGGCAGGTTCTGGCCGGAGAGCACGTTCGACATCATCAGCAGCTGCGACAGGACCGAGGCGCCGGGATGGGCGGCCTCGCCGCGTGCCTTCCCGACGTGCGTCAGGTAGAACGCCACCGCGATGCCCACGGCCAGCAGGTACAGCGGGTACAGCCGGAACAGGCGGCTTACCCAGAAGGTCCGGACGCTCCCCTTGCGCTCCAGCGAGGCCGGCACGATGTACCCGCTGATGAGGAAGAACACGAAGACGCCGTAGTTACCCGCGTCGAACCACTGGTAGATGACCGACCGCACGTGCTGGAGCACGTAGTAGCTGGTGTGGTCGAAGACCACGGCCAGCGCGGCGATTCCGCGGAGGAGGTCGAGCCAGCCCAGCCGGCCGGCTGAGCTCGGTGTCTCTTTCGTGGTGACCGGCGCGGGAGGCCGAGCCGGTTCTGCCGCGGAGGGCCGGGCGAGGTCCTTTACCGGAAGCTGACGCGTTTCAGGCACGGACGCCGACTCTACAACGTTACGTTCGGTCATGCCTTCGTCACCCGTAAATACCCCGCTCTTGCCGGCGTCCCTAACATGGCTGCACGTTCTCTCTACGTACACATTTCGCATCCGGTTCATTGCCTACCGTGACAATGACGCCAAGGATGGCGCGGATGCTCCCTATCGAGAGCTACCACAGGGCGTTCGGAATATTGGTCCTTTGGACTTTTTCTTCCGGATGCCCCGGGGTATTTCCTACTTTACGGATCGACAGTATAGAAGGGGATGGCAGCCGGGACGAGGCGATCGGCCGAACGTCCGGCGCGGCCGCTGGTGGCTGTCCTTCCGCGAGAGCCGGGGAGCCAGGGCTGGCCCGGCGGCGGGACTCGCTAGCCGAGGGAGCCGAGGAAGCCGGCCAGCGTCGCGTGGAAGCGCTCTGGCTCCTCCAGATTCGGCATGTGACTCGATTCCTCGAAAATTTCCCAGCGGACGTCCGGAATCCGGTCGTAATAGGGCTGGACCGTGACCGGTGTCGCTTCGTCGTGCCGGCCGGAGACGACAAGGGCCGGAACGGCGATATCGGCTAGGCGGTCCACGACCGACCAGTCCCTGAGCGTGCCGGTCACGTGGAACTCGCTCGGCCCGTTCATCGCGTGGTAGACGGCCGGGTTATTGACGATCTCCATGAACGAGGCGAAGTGGTCACGCGGCCAGGGGTTGATCCGGCAGACGTGCCGTTCGTGGAAGACCAGCATGGCATCGAGATACTCACGGGTACCGGTCGTCCCGGCCGCTTCGTGCCTGCGCAACGTCTCGTCCACCCCGGGTGGCAGCCCGGCGCGCAGGACCTCCATCTCCTGCCGCCACAGCGGGTAAGACGCCGGCGAGTTGGCGACCACGAGTCCGCGGAGGCCTGACGGCCGCCCGGCGGCGTGCCGCGCCGCTAGCATCCCGCCCCACGAATGCCCGACCAGCACGTAGTTGTCCGCGATCTCGAGCCGCCGCAGCAAGTTATCGAGCTCGTCGAGGAACAGGTCGACCGTCCAGAAGCGGTGATCGGCGTCGGGAAGGTGGGTGGACCCGCCGTTACCGAGTTGGTCGTAGTGCACGACCGGCCAGCCGGCCGCCGCCAGGGAGCACAGGCTCAGCAGGTAATCGTGGGTGCTACCAGGTCCGCCGTGCACGGCGACGACGGCCGGCCGCCCGGCCCTCGGCGCTCCGGTAACCCGGTACCACGTGCGGTACTGGCGAAAGGGCAGCCATCCGCTGGCATGCGGCGCAATGGCCATGTCAGTCACCTCTCTGCCCGAGCAGCCGCGAGACCTGTCCAGCTACTACTGTCTCAATTCGGGCCCCGTATGGCGACCGCTCCCGAATGGACGCTCGGCTCGGGTGTTCAACTGTGCCGGTTTCTTGGTTGAACACCATCAGGAACAGGCTCCGGCACCTCGATGTTGCGTCGCCGGCGGAAACCTGGTTACGGTGCTGGCGGTAATTAATACTTGCCAGAATGCCTAAGGTTACGTTCCCGGAAACGTGGGGCGACATTGAAAGGTGACGGCATTGGGTTACAGATTCACGCTGATCCTCAATCGGGAGATAACCGACGACGAAGCGGCGATTCTGCGCGACGCAGGATGCGCGGACGCGGTTTTCGGCCCCGACACGCTCCCGACCAACGCCAGCATCCCGGTCACGAAAGTAGACGTCGACACGACGGCGTTCCCGACGCTAGCGGAAGCTATCCAGGCCGGCCTGGACGCGGCCATGAAGGTACCGGAGCTCAGCGTTCCCGGCCTCAATGTCCCGGCCCAGCCGGCCGGCCCGGAAACCGGGGAGGCAGCCCCGGTGCTCGAGGGCGTGGCAGCCGGGGAAAACGCCCCGGCCGTCGCCGGGCCGGCCTGAGCGAACCCGTTTTCAAAAGGACCTCATGCCTGATCAGCCAGTCTTGGTGAAGTGCCTGGTCTGGGACCTGGACGATACCTTGTGGCGGGGGACGCTGCTGGAAGCTCCCGATGTCCGGCTGCCCAGCGGAATCCGGCAGGTCATCAGCACGCTGGATTCCCGGGGTATTCTGCAGTCGATTTCCAGTAAGAACGACTACGACCACGCGTGGGAACGCCTGGAGCAGCTCGGGGTGGCGGAGTATTTCGTGCACCCGCAGATCGGCTGGGGACGTAAGTCCGATGCGGTGATTCACATCGCCGAGCAGCTGAACTTCGCGACCGGCACGATCGCGTTCATCGACGATCAGCCGTCGGAACGGGCGGAGGTTGCCTTCCGGGCGCCAGGAATCCGCTGTTACCCCGCGGAGCAGGCGCTGGCGCTGCCGGGACTGGCGGAGTTCAGCCCGCCGGTGGTGACCATCGATGCCCGGCGGCGGCGGCAGATGTACCAGGCCAGCTTTCGCCGGGAGGCCGAGCGGGAGTCGTTCCGGGGGCCGGACGAGGAATTCCTGCGCTCGCTCGAGCTGGCGATGACGATCCTGCGAGCGGGCAAGGATGACTTGACCCGGGTCGAAGAGCTGACCATGCGGACCAGCCAGATGAACGCCACCGGGGTGCATTACCCCGATGAGGTGCTTCTCGGTCTGGTGGCCGATCCCGGCCACGAGGTACTGACGGTGACCTTGGCGGACCGGTTCGGCCCGCACGGCGCGGTCGGCGTGCTGCTGCTGGCTTATCACCCGGCGCTGTGGCACCTGAAGCTGCTGGCGACATCGTGCCGGGTGGTCTCGTTCGGGGCCGGGGCGGTGATCCTGAACTGGCTGATCGACCAGGCGGCCCGGGCCGGCGTGCACCTGGCGGCCGACTTCCGGCCCACCGGCCGCAACCGGATCATGGACATCGCCTACCGGTTCGCCGGGTTCACCGACGACCCCTGCCCGTGCATGGCCGGGCTCGAGCGGGCCGCCGATGACGGCATTCAGCGCCTGCACTTGCGCGCGGCTCCGCGCGCGGCACCGCACACGATGCGGCTCACCGCGCCGGACCTGGCCGAGCCTATTACGAGCGAATTCCTGGTGCACTCCGGGAAATCGTCGAGAATCGAGTTATGTGCTAAACCTGAAATTGCTTTCCGGCCACTAGCCAGGGTCGGCCGGTAAAACCGCGCAGCCTATACGAAATGTAGCGGATTTGCTATTCTCCGTGGCATGGAGGAAGTACTGGCTGTCCGCGATCTGCGGATGCGGTACGGCAGAACCGACGTGCTCAACGGCGTGAGTTTCACCGCGCGCCGGGGGGAGGTACTCGCCCTGCTCGGGCCGAACGGCGCAGGCAAGACCACCACGATCGAGATCCTCGAGGGGTTCCGTATTCGTTCGGCGGGCGAGGTCAGCGTGCTCGGTGTCGACCCCGCCCACGGTGGTGAGGCATGGCGGGCGAAGACCGGCGTCGTCCTGCAGTCCTGGCGTGACCACGCGAAATGGCGGGTGCGCGAGCTGCTCACGCAGCTAGGCCGGTATTACGCGGCGTACTCCACGGCTGCTGTCACGCGCCCCTGGGACATAGACGACCTGCTCGAGACGGTCGGGCTGACGCCGCATGCGCGCAAGCGGGTGCGTGACCTCTCCGGCGGGCAGCGGCGCCGCCTCGACGTGGCGATCGGCATCGTGGGCCGGCCCGAGCTGCTGTTCCTGGATGAGCCGACGGCCGGCTTCGACCCCGAGGCCAGACGCGATTTCCATACCGTCGTGCACCAGCTCGCCTCCCGGGAGGAGGTAACGATCCTGCTCACCACGCACGACCTGGACGAGGCGGAACGGCTCGCGGACCGCATCCTGATCCTGGCCGGCGGCACGATCATCGCGGACGGCTCCGCCGATGACCTGGCCCGCACGTTGCCGGGCCAGTCCGAGGTGCGCTGGAGCCAGGACGGGCAGCGGTTCGTGCGCACGCCGGATGACGCGACGGCGTTCGTCCGGGAGCTGTTCCGGCAGCACGGCGAGTCGGTCAAGGACCTGGAGGTGCGCCGGGGCAGCCTGGAGGACACCTACATGGCCCTGGTCCGCCAGGCCGAGCAGGGGGCGCCGCGCGAGCTGACGGGCGTAACGGCATGAACGCCAGGCTGGCGGCGGCGCGAGCGGGCTTTTCCCGCGGCTGGATCGAGCTCAAGCAGATCCTGACCGCGCGCGGCGAGCTGATCGGTTTCCTGCTCCCGACCGCCGGCTTCTTTGCCGCGATGGTGTGGACCCGGCACACGCGCCTGCCGGGGGTCCAGTTCTCGCTCGGCACCGCGATGCTGGTCAGCGTGCTCGGCCTGAACTGCGTCGTCCACGGGGTCGTCACCATGGGCGACCTGCTCGTGGTCGAACGCGAGGACGGCACACTGCTGCGGGCCAAGGCCATCCCGCACGGCATGCTTGGCTACCTGCTCGGCAAGGTCGTCAGCACCTCCGGGCAGGTAGCGATCGCCGTCGCGGTCACGCTGCTGGCCGGCGCGTTCCTGTTCACCGGGCTGGCGATCGGCAATCCCGGCAGCTGGCTGACGCTGACCTGGGTACTCGTGCTCGGACTGCTCGCCACGTTGCCGCTGGGCGCGATACTCGGGTCGTTGTTCCCCAGCCAGCGCAGCGCCGGGCCCTGGTGGCTGCTGCTCCTGGGCGGGCTCTCCGCGATCTCCGGCATCTTCTACCCGATCACGCACCTGCCCGTGTTCTTGCAGTGGATCGGGCAGGTCTTCCCGGTGTACTGGCTGGGACTGGGAATGCGTTCGGCGCTGCTGCCGCACGCGCTGGCGGTGGTGGAAATCGGCCACTCGTGGCGCCGCCTGGCCACCTTCGGGGTCCTGTCCGCGTGGGCGGTCGCGGGCCTCACGCTGGCACCGGTGGTGCTGCGGCGGATGGCGCGCCGCGAATCCGGCTCCACCGTCGCGGCCCGCCGGGAGAAGGCGCTGCGGGGTACCTGAGCATCGCCATCAGTCGACTCGCTCCGTGTCGAAGGCCATGCGAACCAGGCTTTCGGCGTCCAGGGTATCGATGGAGTCGGCTTGTTCCTCCGACCTGGCCGGGCTGGGGGTGCCGTCGCCGGGGTTGGCCAGCTGGAGCAGGGCATCCAGCAACCCGGCGTCGCGGAACCGGGCCAGCGGCACGGTGGCCAGGACGTTCCTCAGCGTGCTCTCGTCAACCGCCGTCGCCTCGCTGTCCGGGCCACCGCCCAGTTCGGTGTGCAGGTAGCCGGCCAGCAGGGCCGGGCTGGGGTAGTCGAACACCAGCGTGGCCGGGAGCCGCAGCCCGGTCGCGTGGTTGAGCCGGTTGCGGAGCTCGACCGCGGTCAGCGAGTCGAACCCGATCTCAGAGAACGCCCGGGCAGCCTCGACCGCCTCAGGTGAGGCGTGGCCGAGCACCGCGGCGGTGTGTGAGCGGACCAGATCGAGCAGCAACCGCTGCCAGCCCGCGGTCCCCGCTGCGGCCAGCCGGGCGCGCAGCGCCCCGGCCGCGTCACTGCCGCCGCCCTGCGCGGCCCGCTGCCGCGCCGACGAGGGCCCGGCCAGCGCCCGCCACAAGGGCGGGACATCCTGCCCGCGGCCGGCCCGGGCCCGGATCCGGGCCACGTCCAGCCGGGCCGGGACCAGGGCCGGCTCGTCGCGCCCGGCCGCCGCGTCCAGCAGCGCCAGCCCGTCCGCCGCCGTCAGCGGCGTTACCCCCTCGCGGGCCAGCCGCTCCATGTCGGTCCCGGTCAGGCTCCCGGTGATCGCGCTTTCCCCGGCCCACAGCCCCCACCCCAGCGACTGGCCGGGCAGCCCGGCCGCCCGGCGGGAGGCGGCCAGGGCGTCCAGGAACGCGTTCCCGGCCGCGTAATTCCCCTGCCCCGCGCTGCCGAACGTGGCCGCGGCCGAGGAGAACAGCACGAACGACTCCAGGTCCATGCCCTGGGTGAGCTCGTGCAGGTGCCACGCCGCGTCCGCCTTGGGCCGCATCACCGCATCGACCCGGCCCGGGGTCAG
>JAICWX010000009.1 GCA_025934635.1 Streptosporangiaceae bacterium
CCTCAGGAACCATCCATGACATGCGTCATCCCTAGCCCGGTGACACTGCGTGTCCCGGGTGCGGGGTGGGTGGCGGTATCGCGCGGGTGGCTAACGGCATTGATCGAGCATCGATGCTGTTCCCGCGCAATGCCGCTTAGCTTAAGTTGACCTTGTCTTTGCGTCACTTACGTCACCGGCGGGCAGCCGCCCAGACCGGAACCTCCCGCCAACCGGGACGTTCCCTGGGCCCGCCGGGCCGATTCCATGATCACGTGTTGTTGCAGGTCGCCGGCGACCCCTAACAACACGTGATCATGGAGCGCGACCGCGACAGGCTAAGCGGTATTGTGCTACCGCGGCATTGATGGAGCATCGATGCCGTAGCCGACGGCCCGGTGAGGGCCGGACGGGTGACGGGCGGGACGGGTGGTTCCTGTGCGGCGGGGGTTAGCGGCGGGGGTTAGCGGCCGGCGGCGTAGCCCTGCATGCCGCGGGGGTTGGCCGCTGCGTACAGGACGCCGTGGCGGCGGGTGACGGCGCTCATGCGGCCCAGGGACCAGGAGGGACGCACGTTGACCAGGTGACCGCGGCGGCGGAGTTCGGTGATCACGGCCGGGCCGACCCGTGACTCGACGTCGAGCGCGCGGGGCTGGGCCTGGCGCGGGTAGAACGACGACGGCATGTGCGCGGAGTGGAACGCCGGGAAGTCGATCGCCTGCTGCAGGTTCATGCCGAACACGACGTGGTTGAGGAAGAACGCCAGCGACCACTGGTCCTGCTGGTCGCCGCCCGGAGTGCCGAACGCCATGTACGGCTCGCGGTCCCGCAGGGCCAGGCTCGGGGTCAGCGTGGTGCGCGGTCGCTTGCCCGGCGCGAGCGTGGCGGGCAGGCCGGGGGTGAGGGTGAACATCTGCGCCCGGGTGCCGAGGCAGAAGCCGAGGCCGGGGATGACCGGCGAGGACTGCAGCCAGCCGCCGCTCGGCGTGGCCGACACCATGTTGCCGAACCGGTCGGCCACGTCCAGGTGGCAGGTGTCACCGGCCCGGTAGCTCGAGGCGGCCGCCGGATCGGGGCCGCCGGCGCGCATGGTCGGCTCGCCGGTGCCCGCATCCAGCCGCGGCTGGGGCCGCTCGACATCCATGACCGGCGACACGCTCCCGTCGTCACCGGTCCCGGCGAAGGCGGCGGTGACGAAGCCCGGCAGCCGGGGCACCCGGCCGTCCGGGGCGCCGGGCCGCAGCTCGGCCGACGCCTCGGGGCCGATCAGCCCGCGCCGGCTCTCGGCGTACCCGTCGGACAGCAGCGCCTTGACCGGCACGTCGGTGAAGTCGGGGTCGCCGTACCAGGCCTCCCGGTCGGCGAAGGCGAGCTTGCCGCACTCGGTCACGGTGTGGATGAAGTCCGCGGTACCGGGGCCCATGGCGGCGAGGTCGAACCCGCCGAGCAGCGCGAGCTGCTGCAGGAACACCGGCCCCTGGCCCCAGGGCCTGGTCTTGCAGACCGTCAGGCCGCCGAAGTCGTAGGTCAGCGGCTCCTCGAGCCGTGGATGCCAGCCGGCCAGGTCGCCGTAGGACAGCAGTCCCCGGTGCGGCTCGCCGGTCACGTCCATGACGTCGGCCGAGGCGACGTAGGCGGCGATGGTCTCGGCCACGAAGCCCTCGTAGTAGGCCCGCCGGGCCGCCTCGATCTGCTCGTCGCGGTCGCTGCTGGCCGCTTCCGCTTCGTCGAGGATTCGCTGGTAGGTGGCGGCCAGCGCGGGATTGGCGAAGAGCGATCCCGGCGCGGGCACCTGGCCGCCGGGCAGGTAGACCTCGGCCGAGCCGGTCCAGTGGTCGCGGAACAGGTCGGCGACGCTGGCGATGCTCCAGCTGATCGCGGGCACCAGCGGATAGCCGTCGGCCGCGTAGCCGATCGCGTAGGACAGCACGTCGCGCAGCCGCAGCGTGCCGAACTCGCGCAGCATCATCATCCAGGCACCGAACGCGCCGGGCACGCACGCGGCGAGCAGGCCGCTGCCGGGCACCAGGTCGAGGCCGAGATCGGCGAACGCCGCGGGCGTGGCGGCGGCCGGCGCGGTGCCCTGGCCGCAGAGCACGAAGGTCTCGCCGCGGCCGGCGTGGTGGGCGATGACCGGCACCTCGCCGGCCGGGCCGTTCAGGTGCGGCTCCACCACCTGGAGCGTGAGCCCGGTCGCGACGGCCGCGTCGAACGCGTTACCGCCGGCTTCGAGGACCGCCATCCCGGCCGCCGAGGCGAGCCAGTGCGTCGAGGTCACCATGCCGAACGTCCCCGCGAGTTCCGGCCGGGTCGTGAATTCGGGAATTTCGCCCATGTCCCGATCCTCTCATCCGGGCCCGCAGGGCGGCCGTGCCACCCGCGGCGTGAGCGGGCGGCCGGTTCGCGTGTCGGCTGGCGCGTGGCGGGGACATACTTGATGATTACTCAGTGCAACTAGCCGGCAACAATGAGGTGACACTCTGATGTTTACGACTCCCCCGGTCACTCCCCCGTCCCACCGCCCGGATCCGGGCGCGCTCCGGAGCCGGAGCCGCGGGCGCCGCGTGGCGTGGCTGGCGCTGGCGGTGACCTCCGCCGCGGGCCTGCTCGCGGGCTGCGCCTCGGCGAACCAGACGGCGGGCGGCACGGCGGCGGGCACGGCCACGTCGGGAGCCAGGACGCAGGGGCCGGGGACCGCGACCGCATCGCCGGCCGGCGGCGCCGCCACGGCTCCCGGGCTCGGCGGCCTCGCGCTGTGCCAGCCCGCGTCGCTGCGGGTCGCCGTCAATACCGGCCAGGCCGGCGTGGCCATGGGCAGCACGTACTACCCGGTCGACTTCACCAACACCGCCAGCTCGCCGTGCGGCCTCTACGGCTACCCGGGCATGTCCTTCGTCACCTCGGCCGACAGCACCGGCCAGCAGATCGGGGCGCCGGCCCGGCCGAGCCCCGGCATCGGGAAGGTGGCGGTGCGGCTGGCCGCGGGCGGCCAGGCGCACGCCTGGCTGCAGGTCACGCAGGCGGGCAACTACCCGTCCACCCAGTGCCAGCCGGTGACCGCGCACTGGCTGCGGGTCTTCGCGCCGGGTGAGACCGAGGCGCTGTACGTGAACCAGCCCTTCAGCGCGTGCTCGTCGGCCAGCGTGCAGCTGCTGACCGTGATGCCGGTCCGGCCCGGCCAGGGGGTGCGTGGCAGCACGCCCTGAGGCCCGGCGCCGCCGACAATGCCAGCTCCGGTAACGTCGGCCGCATGGATCTTTCCCCGCGGCTGCGCGCCGTCTGCGATCTCGACGTTTCCGAGGTACGCGAGTACGCAGGCCGGCACGAGTACGACGGCAAGCCGCAGGACCTGTCGCCGGCCGGCGTCCGGGCCGGGCTGGCCGCGCTGGCGGCGGCGCGGGACGGCGGCGAGCGCCAGCCGGATGCGCACGACGAGGCGCACCTGGCCGCGGCCGAGGAGCAGAAGCAGGTCACCTACGCCACGCTCGAGCTGCACCGGCGCAACCCGATCCTGCACCTGAGCGAACTCGACCTGGCCTGCTACGACCGGGATTACGCGCCCCGCGAGGAACGCGACGCGGCGCGGGCCGCGCACCTCGCGGCCTGGCCGCGGGTGGCCGACGCGGCGGTCGAGGCGCTCGAGGCGGTGAGCGCCCCGGTCGCGCAGTCGCTGCTGGGCGGCATCCGCGGGCTGGCGGCCGGGCTCGGCGAGGGGCCCGGCATCAGCGCGGCGGCCGTGGCCGCGGCCCGGGCCGCGCACGCCCGCCTGGTCGCGCACGTCGAGCGGGCCGCCGCGGACGGCGATCCCGACCCGGCGCTCGGCGGTCCCGGTCTCACCGCCCTGATGAGCAGCGCCGAGGCGATGCCGGTCGACCTGGGCCGGCTGGCCGAGCAGGCCGACGCCGAACGAGACCGGCTGCATGCCCGGCTGGCGGACGGCTGCGCCCGGATCGAACCGGGCCACGGCCGGCCCGCCCTCGACGTGGCCCGTGAGCTGGTGCGGGATCACCCCGACGGGAGCGGCGTGATCGAGGCGGCCCGGGTCTGGACCGAACGGGCCATTGCCTTCACCCGCGAGCATGAGCTGGTCCCCTATAACGACGGGGAGTGCCTGGTCGGCCTGGCGCCCGAGTCGCGGCGGTGGGCGATGGCGATGATGTCGTGGGCCGCGCCGGGCGAGCCGGAAGGCCCGTCCTGGTACTACATCACGCCGCCGGAGGAATCCTGGCCGCGGCACGAGCAGGAGGAGTGGCTGGAGGTATTCAGCCACACCACGCTGCCGGGCATCACCGTGCACGAGGTGGCGCCCGGCCACTTCTCACACGGCCGGGCCATCCGGCACCTGACGTCGCCGGTCCGGCGGACCCTGCACTCCAGCGCGTTCATCGAGGGCTGGGCGCACTACGGCGAGGAACTGTGCGTGGAAGAGGGGTTCGGCGCGGACGACCCGCGGATCGGTGTCGGCGTCTGGCTGGAGGCGCTGGTGCGGGTGACCAGGCTGGCGTGCGCCATCGGCGTGCACTCGGCCGGGATGACGATCGACGACGCGGCGCGCCGGTTCGAGGCCGATACCCACCTGTCCGGCCCGGCCGCCCTGTCCGAGGCCCGGCGGGCCACCTTCGACCCGACCTACGGCCGGTACACCTGGGGCAAGCTGGAGATCCTCAAGCTCCGCGAGCGGGCCAGGAAGGACTGGGGCGCGGGCTTCACCCTGCCGCGGTTCCACAAGGCGATGCTGGACCTCGGCTCTCCCCCGATCGGCCTGCTCGGCACGGCCGTGGACCGCGGCTGACGACGGGTACGACGCGGAGTAGTCTTTGGTCGTGCGCGCACTGACATCGGTTCTCCGGATGGCGGGTGCGGTCCTGCTGGCCGTGCTCGTGGTGGCCGGGTGCGCGTCCGCCAGCGCCAAGCCGTCCATCGCGATCGCGAGTGCCTACGTGCCGCAGCCGACGACACCGGGGACCACCGTCGCGTACCTGGAGATCCGCAACAACGGCCCGGCCGACAAGCTGCTCTCGGCGCAGACCAGCGTCGGCGGCACGGTTCAGCTGCGCGCTCCGGGGGCGCAGCACGACGGCGCCCTGACCATGCACACGGTGACGCAGATCCCGATCGCGGGCGAGGCGATGACGCGCTTCAACCCGATTTCGTTCCACCTGCTGATCACCGGGGCGGGGACGATGCGCGACGGCAAGGACATCACGCTGAAGCTGACCTTCGCCAACGCCGGCACGGTCACGATCCTCGCGATGGTCACCAACCCCGAGTCGGGCGGCAGCAGCTACTTCCTCAACTAATGGCCGTGACCGGGGCGGGGGCAGCGGTCCGGCGGGTCAGCGGCATCCGGGACCGGGTGTCCTCGTCCCGCGGGGTGTAGACGACGACACGCGCCTCGGGCATGAGCGGCAGGTCGAGCTCGCTGATGGCCAGGCTCAGCGGGCCGGCCTGCGGGTGCAGGTAGGTCAGGGTGCGCGGCTCGCAGTTGGCCACCTCGTGCCGGGACCACAGGTCGGCGAACTCGCGGCTGAGGCTGGCCAGCCGGCGGATGTCCTCGTCCCAGTCCGGGTCGCCGACGTGCAGGCTGTAGGCCGAGCGCAGCCGCGCCACCAGGTAGCGGACGTGGCCCTCGTACTCCGGGAACTTGCCGCGGGCGGTCGGCTCGGTGACGCAGCACCACAGGGTGTTCTTGTGGACGCACGGCATCGTGTGCCACTCCCAGAACAGCTCTTCCGAGGCCTGGTTGGACAGCAGGATGTCGAACCGGCTGTTGATCAGGGACGCCGGCAGCGGGTCGAGGGACTGCAGGATCTCGCGGATGCTGTCCGGAATGGCCGGCCGCGGGCGCTCGGTGCGCAGCGGCGTGGCCTCGGCCAGCCGGTAGAGGTGCTCCCGCTCGGCCCGGTCCAGCCGCAGCGTCCGGGCCACCGCGTCGAGCACCTGAGTGCTGGCGTTGATCTGGCGGCCCTGTTCCAGCCAGGTGTACCAGGTGACGCCGACCCCGGCCAGCAGCGCGACTTCCTCGCGGCGCAGCCCCGGCGTGCGCCGCCGCGAGCCCGGCGGCATGCCGAAGTCGCCCGGGCTGAGCCGGGCCCGGCGCGCCTTCAGGAACTCGCCGAGTTCCGCGCGCCGCCGCTCACCGGCCCGCCCGGCCGACCCGTCCTTTGGTTCGTACGTGGCCAACGCCTCTTCCCATCACCGAAACCGCCCCAGTCACAACTTATCGGTACCTGCCGACATTTCGGCGGTGACCTGGGACTGGAGCACGGTGAACGGAAGGAGAAAGGCCAGGAAACTGGCCCGGCGGGCTCCCGGGGAGTTGGGGAGCCGGGAGCCCGCCGGAGTCTTCAGCGGCGGACCGGAGTTTTTCCAGGTCCGCGCGGGGGGATCAGGACACGGGGCCGGCGATGGCCCAGGCCTGCGCGGGGGTGCCATTGCAGCTCCAGAGCTGCAGGCCCAGGCCGGCCTGGGTGGATGCCCCGGGCACGTCCAGGCAGAAGCCGCTGCTGCCGGCCACCTGCGACGTCAGCGGCCAGAACGCGTCGGGCAGGGAATGCGGCCAGGACCAGTGCTCGTTGCTGATGTTCCCGCACGGCCACTGCTGGATCGGGGTGCCGCGGGCGGCCCCGCCCCGGGCGTCCAGGCACATCCCGCTGACCTGGTTCACGAACTCGTAGGTACTGCCGGTCGTGTTGACCGGCGACCAGTTCTGGGCCTGGTTGCCGGCGGCGCACGGCTGCTGCACGATGGCCGTCCCGGCCCCCCCGGCCGGGTTGACCGGCTGCAGGCACATCACCGGCGCGTTCGTGCCCACCTGCACGGCGAGCTCGAAATAGTTGGTCGTGCTGGCGCTGGCGGGCAGCGCGGCGGCGGTGGTCAGGCCGACCGCCGCCGCCGCGGCCAGCATCATGCCCGCGGTCCTGCGTCGAAGAAACATGTCTCCCCCACCTGGCGATGATTCCCGATGCGTGGCCTGCCGGCTCCGCTGGGACCACAGTCCCAGGAAGCGCCTGAACGACGCTGAAATGGCGCTGGAACCGCAGGTCCGCGCCCTGCGGCGGGGCAAGGTGGCGGGGCTAGGCGGCGGTCCAGGCGACCGGGAGGCGCTTGATGCCGCGCTGGAAGTTCGAGCGCAGGAAGGCGGGCTCCCCGGCCGGGTCGAGGGCGGAGGTGCGCGCCAGCACCTCGGCGAACAGCGCCCGCATCTGGACGCGGGCCAGGTGGGCGCCCAGGCAGAAGTGCGGGCCGTGCCCGAAGACCAGGTGCGGGTTGGGCTGCCGGCGGATGTCGAACCGGTCCGGGGCGGCAAAGACATCCGGGTCCCGGTTGGCCGAGGTGAACGAGACCACGACCTTCTCCCCCGCCCCGATGGGCTGCCCGCCCAGCTCGCAGTCACCCGTGGCCGTCCGGCGGAACGTCATCACCGGCGTCCACCAGCGCAGCATCTCGTCGACGGCCACGCGGAGCAGGCCCGGCCCGGCCCGCAGTTCCGCGGCCGCACCGGGGTGCTCGAGCAGCGCGAGGCAGGCGCCGGGCAGGCCGTTGCGCAGGGTCTCGTTGCCGGCCACGGCGAACAGCCAGAACATGTTCTCGAACTCGGCCGCGGAGACCTGGCCCGGCCCCGGTCCGGCGCCCTCGTCGGACTGGGCCAGCAGGATCGACATCACGTCGTCGCCCGGGCGGCGGCGCTTCTCCTCGGCGAGCAGGTGGGCGTAGGCGTACAGGTCGGGCATGCCCTCGCGGGTGCGCGGGTCGGGCATCCGGCCGCCGGGACCGGGGACCGGCCGCAGCGACAGCGCCTCGCGGGCCATCGGCGTGCCCGCCGCCGGGTCGAACTCGGCCGAGGTGGCGTAGTCGGGATCCTGGTAGCCGATGACCCGGTTGGACCAGTCGAACAGCAGCCAGCGATCCTGCTCGGGGACGCCGAGAACGTCGGCCAGGGCCAGCAGCGGCAGGTCGGCGGCGACGTCCTTGGCGAAGTCGCACTCCCCCCGCGGCCCGGTGAAGACCCGGTCGCAGATGGCCCGGGCGTGGCCGCGGATGCGGTCCTCGAGCCGGGCCACGGCCCGGGGGGTG
This sequence comes from Streptosporangiaceae bacterium, assembly GCA_025934635.1. The sequence continues at coordinate 8,056 of JAICWX010000009.1, forward strand.
AACGACCGGCTGAGCAGGCGGCGCAGCCGGGAGTGCTCCGGCGGGTCCATGTTGAGCATCATCCGCCGGACGTAGCTCAGCGCCTGCGGCGTGCCCGGGTCCCTGATCTGGGTCGCGCCGAGCGCCGAGGAGAACAGCTCCGGGCGGCGCAGCACCGACTCCACCTCGGCGTGCCTGAGCACCAGCCAGAACCCGGGGCCTTCCTCCCAGCCGAGCACCGGGATCTCCGGCACCCAGGCGACCGGGGCGGCGCGGCGCAGCCGGGCCAGCGCCGCGAACGGCACCCTGGCCACGTAAGTGGCCGGGTCGAAGACGACCTCGGTGTCCGGCCGGCCGTCCTGATGGTCCGTCACTCGCGCCCCAGGAACTCCTCGATGGAGGTGGCGAGCGAGACCGGCGACTCGAACATCGGGTAGTGCCCGGCGTCGGGCAGGATGGTCATCTCCCCGGCGGGGAAGAAGACCAGCCAGGTCTGCTCCATCACGTCGGCGGACAGGGCCGGGTCGTTCACCCCCACGATCACCTTGACCGGCGGCTGGCCGTCCGCCTGCGCCTTGGCCAGGTCCGAGAAATCGGACTTGGCCCAGGCCTGCAGGTACGCGGCGAACGCGGGCACCGCGGAGTTCTCCAGCGAGTGCTGGACCAGCAGGTTGACGAACGTCGCGGTCAGCTTGCTGCCGGTGGTGAAGTCGATGATCGCGGCCCGGTTGCCCGCGTTGCCCGCCGCGCCGGAGAACAGCTCCCAGCCCTGCTCGTCCATCGGCACCGCGTTGGCCGGCACCGGGTTGATGCCGATCAGCTTGCGCACCCGGTCCGGTGACTGGAGCAGGATCTGGTGGGCGATCTTGCCGCCCATCGAGTGGCCGATCACCGAGAACGTCTCCCAGCCGAGCTCGTCGGCCAGGGCGACCGCGTCGGTGGCGGCCTCCTCCATGGTGAACTCGCCGGGAACCTGCTGGCGCTCGCCGTAGCCGCGCAGGTCCATAAAGGCGTAGGTGTAAGCCGAGCGGTCCAGGTAGTCCGGCAGCGAACCCCAGCCCCGGGCCGAGCCGAACCAGCCGTGCACCGCCAGCACGTGATGGTCACCGGACCCGATGCTCACTACCGAACTCGTCATGCCGCCGCCCTCCCGCGTTACGTCCTGTGGTTGAGCCGACTCTAGCGAGCGGGCGGTGCGTCCGTCACGACCCGCCGCGCCATCCTGACGTAAGGGTCCCACGGGACCGGCAGCATAACGGTCTCGTCCGACGACCGCGAGGGCACCGCGGCGGCCTCCCACCACGGCCGCGGCAGCACGACGGTCTCATCCGGCGGCCGCGGCAGGACGACGGCGACGTCGGGAATGGCCGGGATGCGCTGCTCTTCGCCGACGGTGCCACGGCGCAGGATCAGCGTCGTGTAGGCCAGGACCGCGCCGCCGACCGCCACCAGGGCGCCGGACGCGCCGAGCAGGCTGGCCAGCACCGGGGCGACCGCAGACCCGATCACGATCCCGGCGATCGAGGCGGGGAAGGCCAGCCCGTAGGCCCGGCCGAACACGTCCTCGTCGAGGGTCCGCTGGAGCATCGTGTCGGTGAGGATCTCCACCAGCATGGCGCCGAGCCCGGTGAGGCCGGTCAGCACGACGGCCGCGAGCGGCCAGTGGGTGACCGCGAGCAGCAGGGTGGGCAACCCGGCGGAGGCCAGCGCGGCCGCCTGCACCAGGTGCGGCCGGGAGCTGCGGCTGGCCCGCCCGGCCAGCGCCGTGCCGGCCAGGCCGCCCGCGCCGATGGCGGCGAACAGGTAGCCGTACCCCTGCGCGCCCAGCCCGGTCTGGCCGGCGACCAGGAGCAGCAGCACGGTCTGGGTGCCGTACAGGAAGCTGCACATGATGTCGGCGCCGATCAGCCGCAGCGCCTGGGGATGCTGGCGCAGCGCCGCTGCGCCTTCCGCCAGCTCGTCGACCATGCCCCGGACAAGGCCGGCACTGAACAGGCCGGCCGGGAGCTCTGCCAGCTGGCCCTGGGCGGAACGCCGGGTGGCGAACACGCTGCGGTCCTTGACGGCCAGCACCGCGAGCGCGGCGAGGCCGAAGGTCAGGGCGTTCGCGGCGAACGCGGCCGCGGGCGAGCCGAGGAACAGCAGCACGCCGCCGAGCGCCGGGCCGAGGATGATGCTGGCGCCGCCGACGGCGGACCGGGCGGCGTTGGCGCCGGGCAGGTCGGCATCGTCGACGACGCGCGGGGTGACCGCGGCCACGCACGGCATGTACGGGGCGGCGGCGATGGTGGCCGCGGCCGCGATCACCGGGGCGAGCGCGATGGGCAGCCCGGCCGCGGCCACTGCGGCCAGCAGGAGCATGAGCGCCACCCGGGCCAGGTCACAGATGATCATGATGCGGCGCCGGTCGAACCGGTCGGCCAGCACCCCGCCCACCGGGCCGAGCACCACGACCGGCACCACCCGGGCCGCCGTGGTGACGCCCGCCCACACCGCCGAGTGGGTGCGGTCGTAGACCAGCACGACTAGGGACAGGTTGTACAGCCAGTCGCCGACCTGGGACACGGCCAGGCCGGACAGCAGGAAACGGAAGTCCGGGTAGCGGAGCGCGGCGCGGATGGTCCCGGAGTGGGCGTTCGTCATCGTCATGCCTTCACGGTCCGGCTAAGGCCCGGGCCCGCACATTGGCGCGCCGCCGTAGCCGGGCCGGCTCACCCGCTTAGATATGCCGAACGGGTGCCCTACGCGCGGTCCCTGACCCCCTTAGCCGGTGATGCCGAGGCGGTGCGCCACGGCGGCGGCCTCGACCCGGCTGTCGACGCCGAGCTTGGCCAGGATGTTGGACACGTGCACGCTGGCCGTCTTCGGGCTGATGAACAGGGACTCCGCGATCTGCGGGTTGGACCGGCCGCCGGCCAGCAGGACCAGGATCTCCTGCTCGCGCTCGGTCAGGCCGAAGCGGGCCAGCGGGTCTTCGGGCGGGGCGGTCACCGTCTCCGCGGCCGGCTCGTCCAGGCTCAGCCGGGTCCGGCGGGCCAGCGCGGCCGCCTCGTTCGCGATCGGCGTCGCCCCGACCCGGCGGGCCAGCGCGTAGGCTTCGCGCACGCCACGGCCGGCGGTGTCCCGGTCCCCCGCCGCCACGGCCGCCTCGGCCAGCCGGAGCAGGGTGTAGGCCAGCGGATAGGGCTCGGCGGCCGACCGCCACGCGCCGGCCGCCGCGGACCAGGCCGCCACGTCCTGCCGGCCGGCCGCGCGTGCGAGTTCGGCGGCGACCAGCGCCTGGTACCCGGACGAGGCGGCGTTGGGTGCGGCCAGGCCCGCGGCGAGCGAGGCTAGTTCCTGATGCCGGGCCGCGGCGCCGTCCGGGACCTGTTCGCGCCGGTCACGCGCCCGGGTGGCGTCGTCCGCCTCGGTCCTGGCGGCCAGCCACAGCAGCGGCCAGAGGTAGCGGCCCGATACCGGCGAGTCGTAGTCGGCCAGCCCGCTGGCGGTGAGGCGGCGGGCGGCGGCCAGCTCGCCCCGGCCGTGCGCGGCCAGCGCGTCGGCGTACAGCAAGGTGAGGGCGTACTGCTCGTCCCGGGTCTGGCCGAGGGCGCGGCGGGCGGCCCGCACGTTCTCGTCGGCGTCGGCGTACCGCCCGGTCATCGCGGCCAGTTCGGCGCGCAACTGCAGGACGGTCGCGGCGAAGACGCCCTCGGGCATGGCGTTCAGCGCCTGCGTGCCCAGTTGCTCCGCCTCGTTCCAGTGCCCCATGCGGACCAGGCTCTCGACGAGGTTGCCGGTCAGGAAGGCCCCCAGGGACCGGGCCAGCCCGACTCGCCCGGCCAGCTCGATCCCGGCCCGGGCCGCCTCGGCCGCCTCCTCGTGGCGGCCGTGCAGTTCCAGGACGTCGGAGATGTTGATGTAGGCGCGCAGCGCGGTGAAGTGCGCGCCGATGCTGGTGGCCAGGGCCAGGCCGGCCCGGGAGTCATCGAGGCCGGCGACGGCATCGTCGGCGCTCAGGTAGCCGCGGACCGAGCCGAGGGTGATGGACGAGTCGGCCTCTTGCTGGACCGCGCCAGTCTCGCGGGCCGCCCGCACCGCCCGGCCAGCCAGGCTCAGCGCGGCGTCCAGGTCGTTGGCGCGCCAGACCGAGTTGGCCAGCGAGGACAAGACAACGGCATGGGCCCTGGTCACCTCGTCGGCGGGCAGCAGGGCGAGGGCCTCCTCCAGGGTGGTCACCGATTCGGCTTCCCGGCCGGTGTCCCGCAGGCAGCGGGCGCGCCGGTCCAGCACCAGCGCGCGCCGGACCGCGTCACCCTCGGCCGGGAGCCCGGCCAGGGCCTGGTCGAGCAGGGACAGCGAGCGGTCGATGGCGCCCGCCTGGTAGGCGGCCTCGCCGGCCATGGTGGTCACCTCCGCCTGGTCCAGGCCGGTGCGCTGCTCCGCATCGGGCACCCGGGGCCAGATCTCCAGCGCCCGCTCCAGGTGCCGCTGGGCCTCGGCCGGGGCGAACGAGGTGAGCGCGTGCCGGGCCGCGGCGATCGCGGCGGGCAGCGCGCGGGGCAGGTCGAGGGCGGCGTACCAGTGGTGGGCGAGGGCGGCGGGCACCGTCGCGTCATCGCCGGCCAGGCCCGGGTCGCGGGTGAGCGCCTCGCCGTAGGCGGCGTGCAGGCCGCCCCGCTCCCCCGGGAGCATGTCCTCGTAGACCGCGTCCCGGGTGAGCGCGTGCCGGAAGGCGTAGCTCCGGCCGGTGTGGTCGACCACGAGCAGGTGGCTCTCGACGGCCTCGCGCAGCCCGGCGTAGAACTCGGCGTCGCCGACGCCCGCCACCTCGGCGAGCAGCTTGTCGGGCACGCTGCGGCCGGCCACCGCCGCGGTCCGCAGCAGCCGCTGGGCGCCCGCGCTCAGTGCGTCCGCCCGGCTCAGCAGCACATCGGCCAGGGACGGCGGCAGGTCGGCCGGGTCACCGCCGCCCTGCATCACCCCGGCCAGCTCCTCCACCAGGTAGGCGTTGCCGCCGGACCGGTCGAAGACCAGGTCGACGAGCCCGGTAGCGGGCGCGGTGCCGAGGATCGCGCCGAGCTGAGCGGCGACCTCGCCGGGCTCGAACCGGTGCAGCTCCACGTGCTGCACCGTGCGGAGCCGCTCCCAGCTGGCGATCAGCGGTCGCAGCGGATGGCGCCGGTTCAGCTCGTCGGAGCGGTAGGTGGCCAGCAGCACTACCCGGACCCCGCGCAGCGACCTGATCAGGAAGGAGACCAGCTCCCGGGAGGACTGGTCGGACCAGTGCAGGTCCTCCAGGACCAGCAGCAGCGGCCGTTTGGCGCTGAGCCGTCCGAGCAGCCCGAGGACCAGCTCGAGGAGCTGGGACACCTGGATCCCGTCGGCGGCCGGCTCGGCCCCGCGGTCTTCCAGCCCGGCCCCGGGGTCCAGCTCGGGCAGCAGCCGGCCGAGGCCGCGGCGGGCCGGGCCGAGGACCTCGGCCAGCTCGCCCCGGGACATGGTCCGGGCCAGCGTGCGCAGCGCATCGATGAGGGGGGCCAGCGGCAGGCCCTCGGCGCCGAGCTCGACGCAGTGCCCGGTCAGCACGGTGAAGCCGGAACTACCGGCCTGCCCGGCCAATTCGGTGACCAGGCGCGTCTTGCCGACGCCGGCCTCGCCCGCGACGATCGCGAACCCGGGCTCGCCCGCCCGGGCCCGGTCGCACAGCGCGGTGAGCGCCGCGACCTCGTCCCGTCGCCCGACGAAGACCGGGCTCTGCAACCCCTCGCTCATAGCGGTCACGCTGCCACAGCCGGGGCGCGGAGGGTAGCCCGGGGCGGGTGGCCAACTCGTTCGGTAGATAAAAGCCCTGGCTGCGGACCTAGGCGGGCGGGGTGGCGCGGCCGGTGAGGGGGCCGCGGAGGACGAGGGCCGCGACGATGGTGGCGGCGCCCGCGATCGCCATGGCGGGGCCGGCGCCGAGGGTGCCGGCCAGCGCGCCGGTCACGGCCGGGATCAGGCCCTGGCCGCCCATCGCCCCGGTCGAGTTGAGGCCGAAGCCCTGCCCGCGGCGCCGTTCCGGCAGGCTTTCGAGGAAGGCCTGCTGGAGGCCGAGCTGGTAGGCGAAACCGGAACCGCAGGCCAGCAGGGCCAGCGCGGCCAGCGGCAGCGGCGGCCGGAACGGCAGCGCCAGCAGGGGTGCGCCCATGGCCACGACCAGCGGGAACGCCAGGCGCCGACGGGCCGCGGGCGGGCAGAACCGGGCCGCCAGCAGGTCACCGAGGAGCATCCCGGCCGGCACCGCGGCGAGCAGCGGCGCCGCCGCGCTGGCCGGATGACCCAGTGCCGCGGTATACGGCACGATGAGCGACTCGGCCCCGGTGACGAACCAGGCGGGCAGCCACTGCGCGAGGAGCAGGCCGCGGACGGCGGGGTTGGCCAGTAGTTCGGCGTGACCGGACAGGGTGTCGCGGATCAGGCCGCGCCGTCGTCCCTGCTCCCGCTGGCCGGCCGCGGGGAGCTTACGGGCCGGCCGGGGCCGCAGGCCCAGCCGGATGAGGGCGGCGTTGGCGGCCAGCGCGCCGCCCGCGGCCAGCAGCAGCCAGCGGGCCGGGACCACGGCCAGGATGGCGCCGGCCGCGCCGAGGCCAGCCAGCTGGGTCGCCGAGCCGGTCAGGCTGAAGACCGAGCGGCCGAGGACGTAACGGTCCCCGTCGAGCAGCTCGGGGAGCAGGCCGGACAGGGCGGCGGTGAACACCGGGGCGGTCGTCGCCGCGACCGCGACCAGCGCCAGCATGACCGGGATCGGCAGGGCCGGCCACAGGCCGATCACCAGCCCGGGTACGGCCCGGGCGAGCAGGCCGGCCCCGATGACCAGGCGCGGCGGCAGCCGGTCGGCGAGCGCGGTGAACAGCGCGCCGCCCACGGCCTGCGGCGCGAAGCCCGCGCTGAACGCGAGCGCGGTCCACAGCGCCGACCGGGTCTGGGCGAAGACGAGCACCGACAGGCCGAGGACCTCGAACTCGAAGCCGAGAACGTACATGAACATCGCGGCCGCCATCACCCGGAACTCCCGGACGGCGAACACCGAACGGTACGTCGCCCGCGCGGGGGCGGGTGCTGGGGTGGTCGCGTTCGTGGTGGCGGTCATGCATGCCATCGTGCGAGCCCGGCGCTCCGGAGCGTACTGTTTCGTCTCAGGACGAAAGCTGGTGGGCCGTGGCGCTGCGGATCGAGGTCGGTAACGAGGACCTGACCACGAGCCGGTTCGCGGTGTCGCCGCTGTGGGAGCTGACCCACGCGCTGCGCCTGCTGGCCCTCCCGCCGGGTAACCCGAAGCTGGCGGTGCTGCGCCCGTGGCTGATCCGCGCCCGGGACCGGTACCAGGCACTGGCGCGCGCGACGGACATCGGCGCCGTCCTGGCGCTGATGCCGCCCGGCTGGGGGGCCGATTTCCTGGCCCCGGTCCCGGCCAGCGTCGACACCACCATCGGCGAGCTGCTGGACCAGGTCCGGTCGACGCCGCCCGGCCAGGTGCGCCGGGAGGTGGCCGAGGCGCTGCGGCGGCAGCCGGGGATCGATCCCCGGGTCGAGCGCATCCTGACCGGCGACCGGGCCGCCGGCTACCTCGCCGACGTGCTCGCCGCGGCCTGGCAGGCGCTGCTCGAGCCGGAATGGCGGACGCTGCGCGCCATCCTCGAGCGGGACGTGGTGCACCGGGCCGGCCAGCTCGCCTCGAAGGGCTGGGCCGCCGCGCTGAACGGCCTGCACGCCGACCTGGACTGGCGTCAGGGCGGTATCGAGCTCACCCGCTGGCGGACCGACGAGACCGCCGCGCTGGACGGCCGCGGCCTGCTGTTCATCCCCTCGGTGTTCGTCTGGCCGGGGCTCGCGCTGTCCCTCGAACCACCGTGGCCGCCGGCCCTGCTCTACCCGGCCCGCGGCGTGTCCGCCCTGTGGGAGCGGCCCAGCCAGGCCGGTCCCGGCACCGCGCTGGACCGGCTGCTGGGCACCTCACGGGCTGCCATCTTGCTCGCGCTGGAGGATCCGGCCAGCACCACGCAGCTGGCCGCCACGCTGGGCCAGTCCCTCGGCGGCATCGGCGACCACCTGGCCGTGCTGCGCGAGTCCGGGTTGATTACCAGAGCCAGGTCGGGACGTTCGGTGCTCTACCGGCGCACCGCGGTGGGGGATGCGCTCGCCGCCGCCGAGATCTGAGCCCTAGGGCAGGACGATCAGGAACACCGGCACGCCGGCTACGGTCAGCCCGCCCGCCACCTCCATGATCGTCCCCACGCCGGGCACCGATCGGGCCTGCGCCTTGGGGAAGGCCGTCCCGGGCTCGGCCGAGATGGCCACGCAGATCAGGCACAGCACCGACCAGGCCAGCACGGCGCGGCGCCAGTTGCGCGCCCGCCAGCCCGCGATGCGCTCGCGGGTACCCGTCATGCGCGCACGGAAACCCGCGATGCGCTCACGGAAACCCGCGATGCGCTCGCGGGAACCCGTGATGCGCGCACGGTAAGAAGCTCGCGGCGCCCGCTGGCGCCAGACGATGCCCTCCATGGTCCCTCCCCGCCTTGTTGGCACCTATCCAGAGGGCGCCCCGGCCCACTTGATACGTCCGGGTCAACCGAGTTGCCCTCCGATGTCTCGCGATATATCGTGGTCGTACTCGGGATTCCCCGTTCTTGCTACGGAGGGCACGATGACACCGGGAAACAACGTGCGCGTCGGGGACGCCGACCGTGAGGCGGTCGCCGCTCAGCTGCGTGAGCATTACGCCGACGGGCGGCTGACGCTCGAGGAACTCAACGAGCGCATCGACCAGACGTTCGCGGCCAAGACCAAGGCCGACCTGAACACCGTGATGCGCGACCTCCCGCATGCTTCCCGGCCGGGGGCCGGGCTGCCGTACGCGGGCACCGGGTGGCCGGGCCAGGCCGGCAGCCAGGGGTGGCAGGGCCCGGGCTGGAACGGGCCGATGCCACCCGGGCCGGGTCAGCGCTACGACCAGGGCGGCCGGTCACGGGGCCCGGGCGGCGCCTTCGCGCCGATCCTCGGCGTGGTCTGGCTGCTGGTGATACTCGGCAGCGTCATGATCTTCGGCCTCGGCGGCGGCGACCGGCCGTTCGCGATCGTCCTGTTCCTGGCCGCACTGGCACTGGTCAGGCGGTTGTTCGGGCTCGGCGGCAGGCGGCGCGGCCGCGGGCCGAGGGGCCCGCGCGGACGACGCCGCTAGCGATTCTCACCGCACCCGGGTTCCGCACCGGGACGGCTCGACTTATCGTTGAAGGTGAGGCAGCCGGCCTGGCGAATTCTGGGAGCCGATGACAAGGCGATATGACGTCCGAACCGGAATGATGGGCGAAGATCCCGACGCGGCGCGCCCGCACGAGGAACTGGTACCGGGCTGGCACGTGCCCGGCCGGACCCGGTACGACTATGACCTCCGGATCGGCGACGCCGAGCGTGACATCGCGATGACCCAACTACGCGAGCATTTCGTCGCGGGCCGGCTCACCTTCGACGAGCTGACCGAGCGGATCGACGCCGCGCTGATAGCCAAGACCCAGCGCCAGGTCGACCGGCTGCTGGCCGACCTTCCGCGGCCCCCGCGTCCGCCCCGGGCCGCCCGCTCCGATGCCGCGCTGCCCGTGCCGGCACCGGACGCGGGCCGGTTCCTGGTCTTCGCGATGCTGCTCTTCGCGCTGGCCACCTGGATACTGATCATGGCCTGGATGGCCCGGCACTCTTACTACGGGCAGCTCCCGCAGTTCCCCCGCCCCCCGGGCGGGGGTTAGGCAGTCCGCTGGCCGGCCGGTCAGGCGCTGGCTAGGGCACGCAGCGGGACCACCAGGTAGCGGTAGTCCGGGGCCGAGTCGTCGCCGTCGCCGGCGCTGCCGGTGATCAGGGCGGGCTTGGTCGGGCTGGTGAACTGCAGGCATATCCGCGCCTGCTCGGGTGCCCCGGCGTCGGCGTCCTGCGCTTTGCCCGCCTGGGCCTTTGCTGCCTGGGCCTTCTCGCCGCGCCGGGCCTTCTCAGGATTCTGTGCCTTCTCAGGATTCTGGGCTTTCTCCGGGTCCTGGCCCTTGGCGGCGCCGTGGGGTTTGTCCGCGGCGCCCGGGGCGCCGGTGGCCGCGATCAGGGCCGCGCCCAGGCCGTCCAGCAGGTAGTGCGGGCTGAACGCGATCGCGGTCTCCTCGCCGGTGAAGTCGGCGGCGACCGTCTCCCGGGCCCGTGCCTGCCCCTCGGTGCCGGCCTCGATCGTCACCTTGCCGTGGCCGAAGGAAAGCCGCACCGAGCTGCCCCGCTCGGCGACCAGCGCCACCCGCTTGACCGCCTCGGTGAGCGGGATGGCCGGCATGTCCCCGCGGCTGCCGAAACCATCCGGGAACCGGGACATGTACTTGATGTACTCCCCCGCGATCAGCCGGGTGGTCAGCCGCCGCCCGCCCGACTCGAAGCCGATCATCGCCTCGGCCGCGTGCAGGGCGTCTCCCCCGCTGGCGGCCGCCCGGGCGGCCGCGCTCCCCAGCTCGCCGCGGATCATGACCCGGACGAGGACACCCGGCGCCATCATCCGCGCGGCGTCCGCCAGGGTCTTAGCCGGCACCAGCATCGTGCTGCGGGTATCCGGCCGAGCGGGATTCCAGTCGAGCTCCCGGATGGCGAGCCGGTACCGGTCGGTCGCCACCAGCCTGATGGAGCTGCCGTCGATCTCGACGTTCACCCCGGTGATGACCGGCAGCGTGTCGTCGCGGCTAGCCGCCGGGGCGACCTGGCCGATCGCCGTGGCCAGTGCGCCGCCGTCGACGGTGCCCGCCAGCAGGGGCAGCTCGGGCAGCCGCGGGTACTCCTTGACCGGCAGGGTCACCAGCGTGAACGACGCCGGACCGCAGGTCACGATGACGTCGTCCTTCTCGTGGTCCAGCTCGACCGGCAGCGAGGGCAGGCTCCTGGTGATCTCCGCCAGCAGCCGCCCCGGCACCAGCGCGATGCCGTCCTCGGCCACCTCGGCGTCCACCTGGATCCTGGCCGACACCTCGTAGTCGAAGCAGGACAGGGTCAGGATGCCCGCTGAGGCCTCGAGCAGCATCCCGGACAAGATGGGCAGGACCGGCCGGGACGGCAGCGACCGCGCCACCCAGGCGACCGCCTCAGCCAGCGCGTCCCGCTCGATGATGATCCGCATTCGTGCCGCCTCCATCCCGCGTTGCCACCCTCCGCGGGGGCCCTCATATGCATACTCGCACGAGGCACCGACATTTCCGGGTCCCGCGAAAGTATGTGCGGAGGGGCACGATAAGCGCACTCTGGGGGGATGGCTCCCCGGCTTATAGCAAGCCGGGGGGAACCGAGTCCAGGGTGGCCTGGATGGCCTTGACCAGGGCCCGGGCCGATTCGGCGGTGAGCTCGACCGCGACCCGGGCCGACGGGCCGGCCCCCGGGTCGAGGAAGTCGATGTTCAGGGTGTGCTCGGCCTGGGCGTGGACCGGGTGGTCGAAGTACACGCTGGCGTCGGTCAGCCGGAACCATCCGGCGGCTCCCTTGCCGCTGCCGCTGACCGAGACCTTCTCCGTGAGGTACGTGCACATGTCGGCTCCTTTCGCCGTCCGGGTGATTACAGGTAACGTCCGAAGAAGGACCAGATCTGCTGCCAGGCGTCCACGGCCGCCTCGGGCCGGTAATTGGGCCGGTCGACCTGCATGAAGGCGTGCCCGGCGCCGTCGTAGGAGTGGAACTCGTAGGTCTTGCCGTTCGCCTTGAGCGCCTCTTCGAGCTCGGCGACGTGCGCGGGCGAGGGGAACTGGTCGTCCGCGCCGAACAGGCCGAGCAGCGGGCAGTTCAGGTCGGCGGCCCGGTCCACCAGTGGCGCCCAGCCGTGCAGCGGGTGACCCTCGGGCGGGGTGCCGACCACGAACCCGCCGTAGCAGTCCACGGCCGCGTCCAGCGGCAGGCTGATCGCGGCCAGGAACGATTGCCGGCCGCCAGAGCAGTGGCCGATCACGCCGACCTTGCCGTTGGAGTTGCCCAGCCCGCGCAGGTACGCGGCCGCGCCCGCCACCTCGCCGACGATCCGCTCGTCCGGGATGGGGACCGCACCGGAGGCACGCGCCGCCGCCATCGCGTCGTCCGGGTCCGCGCCCGGTGCCTCGCGGGAGTAGAGGTTCGGCATCACGGCGTTGAGGCCGCCGGCCGCGAGCGCGCGGGTGAACTCCTTGGTCTGGCGGTCGTAACCGGGCAGGTGGTGGATGACGACCACGCCACCCACGGGTCCGGCCTGCAGCGTCCGGGCCGAGTAGGCCTCGATGGCGTCCCCGCTGTGCCCGGTGATGGTTACGGTCTCGGCCAGCATCGCGTCGTACATCGCCCATCCCTCTCGTCGTATACAGCCGGCAACATGATTGCACGGGGCAGCCGGCGTGCCTCGAGCCGGGAGTGAAAGACTTCCGGCATGACCTATGTTGCTGCCGGTGACCGTTATAGCAGGCATCCCTACCGCCGCTGCGGGCGCAGCGGGATCATGCTGCCGGAGGTATCGCTCGGGCTCTGGCAGAACTTCGGCGACGGCAAGCCGATCGAGGAACAGCGGGCGATCCTGCGCCGCGCGTTCGATCTCGGCGTCACGCACTTCGACCTGGCCAACAACTACGGCCCGCCGTACGGCAGCGCGGAGATCAACTTCGGCCGGATCATGCGGGAGGACCTGCGCCCGTACCGCGACGAGCTCATCATCTCCAGCAAGGCCGGGTACGACATGTGGCCGGGCCCCTACGGCGATCACGGCTCGCGCAAGTACCTGCTGGCCAGCCTGGATCAGTCGCTGAGCCGGATGGGCCTGGAGTACGTGGACATCTTCTACTCGCACCGCTTCGACCCGGATACCCCGCTCGAGGAGACGATGGGCGCGCTGGATACCGCGGTGCGGTCGGGCCGGGCCCTGTACGCCGGCATCTCCTCCTATTCGGCGGAGCGGACCATGGACGCGGTGTCGGTACTGCGGCAGATGGGCACGCCGCTGCTGATCCACCAGCCGTCGTACTCGATGCTGAACCGGTGGATCGAGGGCGGCCTGCTCGACGTGCTCGGCCGCGAGGGCGTGGGCTGCATCGCCTTCTCCCCGCTGGCCCAGGGCGTGCTCACCGGCAAGTACCTGGACGGCGTGCCGACCGGGTCGCGGGCCACCCAGAACGGCTCGCTGTCATCGGACCAGATCTCCGAGCAAACCCTGACGCACGTCCGGGCGCTGGCCGGGATCGCCGCGGCCCGGGGCCAGTCCCTGGCCCAGCTCGCGCTGGCTTGGGCGCTTCGTGACCAGCGGGTGACCTCAGTGCTCATCGGCGCCAGCAGCGTCACGCAACTGGAGGAAAACCTCGCCGCGGTCTCGAACACCACGTTCTCCGCCGAGGAACTGGACACCATCGACGGCCACGCCGTCGAGGCCGGCATCAACATCTGGGCCGACTCCAGCGCCCACTGAGCATCGTTTCCGCCGGCGGCCCGGCCGGACCGCCGGCGTTTCCGCGGAAACGCTTTGGCCTGCTCGGGCTCAGGGCCGGGGGCCCAGCGCCGGGCCGGGGGCGGGGGTCAGGAGGCTAGGTAGCGGGTGAACCAGGTGAGAATCTTGGACCAGCCGTCGACGGCGGCTTCGGGGCGGTAGGCGGGGCGGTTCACCGAGAAGAAGGCGTGACCGGCGCCCTCGTAGGTGTGGAACTCATAGGTCTTGCCCTGGGCCTTCAGTTCCTCCTCGAGCTCGCTGACCTGCTCGGGCGAGGGATACTGGTCGTCGGCGCCGAACAGGCCGAGCAGCGGGCAGGACAGGTCCTTGGTCAGGTGCTTGATGGGGCCGACCTTCAGCGGCATGCCCTCCGGCGGGGCGCCGGTGACGAACGCGCCGTAGCAGTCGACGGCCGCCTCGAGCGGCAGGCTGACCCCGGCCAGGAACGCCTGGCGGCCACCGGAGCAGTAGCCGATGACGCCGATCTTGCCGTTGGACGAGGGCAGGCCGCGCAGGTACGCCGCCGCTCCGGCCACGTCACCGACCAGCCGCGCATCGGGCACGCCGCCCTTGGCGCGGGCCGCCGCGGCCGCGTCGTCGGGGCTGGCACCCGGGGCGTCGCGGTGGTAGAGGTTCGGCATCAGCGTGTTGTAGCCCTCGGCGGCGAAACGCCGGGCGATTTCCTTGGTCGGCTCGTCATAGCCGGGCATGTGGTGGATCACGATGACGCCGCCGAGTGGTCCGGCGCTCATCGGCCGGGCCAGGTAGGCCTCGATCTCATCTGCGCCGTCACCGCGGATGGTGACGGTCTCGGCCAGCGTCGCGTCGTACATCAGGCTCCCTCGCGTCCGGTTACGGGCGGTCAGATCCTACAGTGCGTCGTAGCAGGAAAGGAGCGCAGGGACATGGCAGAGCTGGTTCAGATCCGGCCGGTCCGCTCGGCGGATCACCGGGCCGTGATGGCCGTCATCGATGACTGGTGGGGCGGCCGTCACATGGCGGACATGCTGCCCCGGCTGTTCTTCGAGCATTTCACCGACACCAGCTTCGCGGCCGAGCGCGACGGCGAGCTGGCCGGGTTCCTGGTCGGGTTCAGATCGCAGTCACGGCCGGGACAGGCGTACATCCATTTCGTCGGCATCCGCCCCGGGGAGCGCGGCCGCGGGCTGGGCCGGCAGCTGTACGAGCGCTTCTTCGACGCCGTGCGGGCGCGGGGCTGCGACGAGGTGCACGCGGTGACGTCGCCGGTGAACCGCGGCTCGATCGCCTTCCATCAGCGGATGGGCTTCGCGATCGAGCCTGGCGAGGCCCGGGCGGACGGCGTCCCGGTGGCGGTCGGGTACGACGGCGACGGCCAGGACCGGGTGCGGTTCGTCCGGCAGCTGGGCCGGTGACCGGATGGCGGCCGTCCGGCGGCTGGGCCGGTGACCGGGTGGCGGCCGTCCGGCAGGCGTGCGGGTCAGCCGGGCTTGCGGGCGCAGACGCGCTCGACGATGCCGAGCCGGAACCGCTCCGTCTCCTCGACCTCGAAGCCGAGTTCGCGCACGTAGGCCAGCGGCCGGCGGCGGAAATGCTCGCCGGCCAGCGGGATCGTGACCCGCTCGTACAGCCACTGCACGGCGCGCAGCGCGGACGCCGAGGCGGCCACGTGGTCGACCAGCAGCAGCCGGCCGCCCGGGCGCAGGACCCGGGCCATCTCGGCGACGGCGCGCCAGTCGTCCGGGATGGCGCACAGGCCGAGCGCGCACAGCACCGTGTCGAACGAGGAGTCGGGGAAGTCCAGCGCCTGGGCATCGCCCGGTCGCAGGTCGGCTTGGCGGCCGAGGTCAGCGGCGCGCTGGCGGGCGATGGCGAGCATGCCGGGCGACCAGTCCACGCCGGTCAGGCGCGTTCCTTCACGGTAGAAGGGCAGGTTGCGACCAGTACCGACGGCCACCTCGAGCACCTCGCCGATAGCCCGGCCGCAGGCCCAGGGGCGGCTGTCCCCGAACAGGTGCCGGTCCCAGAAGTTCATCGCGCGGTCGTACCGGGCGGCCTGCTTGTCCCAGTAGGCGGAGCGGCGCCGGTTCACTTCTGTGCTCACAGCTCTCACCCTGACATACCGGGGCCGGCCCTGCCCCCGTGGCAGGACCGGCCCCGGCGCTGGTTAGCGGTGCACGCGGGACAGCGGGCCCGCGTCGACCGGGAACTGGGCGGTGTTGAGGACCTGGATGCCGGCGTGCTGTTCCCCGTTGAACGGCGTCACGACCGGCGCCGACTGGCCGGGCTCACAGCCCAGCTTGAACGGGAGGTTGGGGTCGTTGAACCATAGCCCGAGGTGGAACTGGTGGGTCGGGTTGAACGTAGTGCTGCCGCCGGGCGACACCGAGAATGTCTCGCGGTCGAAGATGCCCCGGACCGACGCGTGGCCGATGCCGTGGCTGTCAGCGTCCACGTCAGTCTGGTACCAGGAGACGCCGAACGGCTTGTTCGGCTGCTCGATCACGAACAGGTC
This sequence comes from Streptosporangiaceae bacterium, assembly GCA_025934635.1. The sequence goes on from JAICWX010000009.1 coordinate 23,994, forward strand.
GAACTCGGCGTGGCTCGGCATGCCGGTGATGGTGACGCTCATCAGGTCGTTCTCCGACCCGGGGATGATGGTGACCGAGCCATGGGCGTGCGGCAGGCAGGACGAGATGCCGGGCGAGGGCACCATGGCGAACGTGAACGGGCGGCTGGCGGCGGTATTCACCGGAGCGGCGGACGCCGCGGTGAGGCTCAGCGCACTGGCCGCCGCGACGGCCGCGGCCCCCGCAGCGGCCCAGGTCACGGCGCGGCGGCGCAGGTGCTTGGTGATGTTCATGAACTCTCCCCTGTGTGTCAGCGACGGCGCCAGGGTGGCGCAGCCGGTGTCGGGCAGGAGTACGCGGCCCCGGGCTCACCGGGTTCAGACTTTTTTCGGGAAATTTTGGTTGAACCCTCAGCCCCGTCCGGCACGTATCTCCTTGGAGGCAGCCGACTCGGACGGAGCGACGCGATGTGGGGAGCAGTGCGATCTCGCACCGCCGACGACGCGCTCGTGACCGAGATGTACCGCCAGTACCGGACGCCGCTGATGGCCTACGTGCTGCGGCTGACCGCGGGCGACCGGCAGCACGCCGAGGATGTCGTGCAGGAGACCATGGTCCGGGCCTGGCGCCAGGCGGCCAAGCTCGACCTGACCGAGCCGTCACTGATGCCGTGGCTGGCTACGGTGGCGCGGCGTATCGTCATCGACGACAGGCGCCGGAAGAGCGCCCGCCCGGCCGAGACGGGGGACGAGATGCTCGAAAACTCCCCCGCCGCTGACACCATGGAGGACCTGCTGCGGAAGATGGTGGTGGCCGAGGCGCTGCAGTCGCTCTCGCCCGCCCATCGCGAGGTGCTGAACGAGACGATCCTGCGCGACCGCACGGTCAACCAGGCGGCCGAGACCCTCGGGATCCCGGTCGGAACGGTAAAATCGCGGGTGTATTACGCGCTCAAGGCGCTGCGGGTCGTCCTAGCCGAGCGGGGGGTGCCGGTATGACCGTGCACACCGAAGTCGGCGCCTACTCGATGGGCCTGCTCGATGAACGGGACCGGCGGGCGTTCGAGGATCACCTGGCCGGATGCCAGTCCTGCGCGGCCGAGCTAGCCGAGCTGTCGCCGATGGCGGCCCTGCTCAAGGGGATCGGGCCGGTGGAGGCCGCGGCTGGGGTCCCAACTGGGGCCGCGGACCGCCAGGCCAGCGGGGCGGACGTCACCCAGCTCATCCACCGGCGCGCGACCCGGCAGCGCCAGCACCGGCGCTGGCAGGTCGTGGTGGGCGCGGCGGCCGGCATCGCGCTGATCGGCGGGGGCATCGGCGTCGGCGTCGCGGCGGCGTCGCAGCACGGCGGCCCCGCCGCTCCGGCCGTGGCCATCGCGGGCCAGCTGCACTCCGCCACCGATCCCGGCACGGGCGTGGCCGGAACCGTCGGCCTGCAGGCCAAGGCCTGGGGAACCGTGGTCACCCTGGACCTGTCGAAGGTGCACGGGCCGGTGGAATGCGAGGCGGTGGCCGTGTCCACGTCCGGGGAACGGCGGGTGGTCATGGGCTGGCTGGTGCCCGCCCCGGGCGACGGCGTTCCCGGCCACCCGGCCCACCTGGTGATCCAGGGCGGCACCTCCATCCCGCCAGGCGACCTGGCTCGGATCGACGTCGACGTGGTGAACGGCCGGACCCTGCTGTCGATCCCGGTCTAGGCGGTCCGGTCTCGGCGATCCCGGTCTCGGCGGCTACCCCGGGGAGCCTGGCCTGGGTAAGGAAACCGGGAGCTTGACCAGGGTCAGGAAGAACGTGTCGATCTGCCGGATGGCCTCGATGAAGTGCTCGAAGTCGACGGGCTTGCTGACGAACGCGTTGGCGTGCAGCGCGTAGCTGCGCACGATGTCCTCCTCGGCCTGCGAGGTGGTCAGCATGATCACCGGGATGGTCAGCAGGTCGTCGTCCTGCTTGAGCTCGGCCAGCACCTCCATGCCGCCGCGCCGGGGCAAGTTGACGTCGAGCAGGATCAGGCCCGGGCGCGGCGCGTCGGCGTAGGGCCCGGTCTGGTGCAGGAACTGCATGGCCTGCTCGCCGTCGCTGACCACGTGCAGCCGGTTCTGGATCTTGTAGTGCTCGAAGGCCTCCCTGGTCATGAGGACGTCACCCTCGTCGTCCTCGACCAGCAGGACGTCGATCACCCTGGCCTCGTCGTACTCAGTCATCGGCTTCCTCGTCTTCGCGGAGCAGGGCGTCGGCTGCTTCCTGGGTCAGTGTCCCCGACGGTTCGGGGTTCTCGTCGTCCGGGGCCTGGTCCATCGTCTCGGCCGCCATGGGCACCGTGAACAGGAACCGCGAGCCTTCTGTATAAGTCGTGTCGAGCCAGATCTTGCCGCCGAAATACTCGATGATCTTCTTGGTCATGGCCAGGCCGATGCCGGTGCCCGGGTAGGCGCTCCGCTCGTGCAGGCGCTGGAAGATCACGAAGATCCGGTCAGCGTACTCCGGCTCGATCCCGATGCCGTTGTCGGCGAAGGAGAACAGCCAGAACGGCTCGTCCTTGGTACAGGTGATGACGATGCGGGGCGGCTTGCCGCCGCTGAACTTCAGCGCGTTGCCGAGCAGGTTCTGGAACACCGCGGTGAGCAGCGTCAGCTCGGCCAGCACCAGCGGCAGGTGCCCGCTCTCCACGGTGGCGCCGGTCTCCTCCATCGCCGTGGTCAGGTTGGCCCGGGCCTGCGAGAGCGCGGCCTCACTCGATACCAGGGAGGGCTCGCGCGCCGACCGGCCCACCCGGCTGTACTGGAGCAGGTCGTTGATCAGGGCCTGCATCCGCTTGGCGCCGTCCACCGCGAACTCGATGTACTGGTCGGCCCGGGCATCGAGCTGGCCCGCGTAGCGGCGCTGCAGCAGCTGGGTGAAGCTGGCCACCTTGCGCAGCGGCTCCTGCAGGTCGTGCGACGCGATGTAGGCGAACTGCTCGAGCTCGGAGTTCGACCGCTCCAGCTCTTCAGTGTGCTCCTGCAGCAGGGTGTTCGCCTGCCGCGACTCGGCCAGCGCCTGCAGGATGCGCTCGCGCATCGTATTCACGTCCGCGGCCAGGTCAGTCACCTCGCGCGGCCCGGTCAGGGCGACCCGGCGCTCGAAGTTGCCGTCCGCCACCAGGCGGGCCTCGGAGGCGAGCTGATGCAGCGGCTGGATCGCGGCCTTCCGCAGGCCGATGGCGAGCAGCGCCACGGTGGCGGCGAGGCCGACCGCGACCCCGATGAACACGGCGTCCAGCACGATGGCCGAGTCGCTCAGGGCCGCGACGGCGTGGGCCCGGGCACCTGCGACATCACCTTGGAGCACGGCTATCCTGGCGCGCAGGGCGTCGAAGTCCGCCTTGCCGGTCAGGGTATCGGCGCCGGTCACCGGCTTCTTGGTCTGGCTGATCTCGTTGATGGTCGGCTGCACGTAGTGACTGCGCCAGAAGTGCGCCTGGGTGGTCACGCTCTTCAGGTTGGCGGCGGCCGACGCCGGAAGCTGGCCGATGACGGCGTTCAGGGCCGCGAGGGAGCTCTTCTCCGTGGCCACCCCGTCGTTGTACGGCTGCAGGAAGTCCCGCTGGGCGCTGAGCGCATAGCCGCGCACGCCGGTTTCCTGGTTGACCAGGGCGGTGTCGAGCCGCTGGACCTGGAGCGCGGCCGGGTCGATGATGCTGACCACCCGCTCGCGGTTGTCGTGCAGGCTGAGCAGCGCCAGGCCGCCCGCCACCACGGCGGCCACCGAGAACAGCAGCAGGACCAGCAGGGCCACGCCGACGATCCGGCTCAGCGGCCAGCGTCGCGACTGGTTCTCGCGGCGTCTGACGATGAGGTCAGTCATGGACCGAGGGGGACGAGAAACCCAGCTCCAGGACGGCCAGGTCGTCGTCCAGGTTTCCCCCGTTCAGCTGGCGGACACGGTCGATCACCTGGTCGAGCACCTCCTCCCGGGGCTGGCCCGGAATGCTGGGAATCTCCTTGAGGAGGTCCATCAGCCCTTCGCTGCCGAGCCGTTCTGACCCCTGCCCGATCCGGCCCTCGATAAGCCCGTCGGTGAAGAGCAGTATCGACCAGCTGCCGTCGAGCTCGATCCGGGTCTCCGGCCAGTCCCGCACCTCGGACAGGCCGAGCGGCGCGGCCGGGCGGGTGGGGAACTCGGCGACGCCGCTGCGGTTGAGCAGCATCGGCGGCAGGTGGCCGGCCATCCGGATCCGGCCGCTGGTCCGGTCCGGCTGCACCGAGATCATGCACATCGTGGCGAACATGGTGTCGTCCTGGCGCTCGTGCTCGAGCAGTTCGCTGAGCGTGGCCAGGATCTCCTCGGCCGGGCGCCCGGCCAGCACCAGGGTCCGCCACGCGACCCGCAGGCACACGCCGAGCGCGGCCTCGGCCGGGCCGCGGCCGCACACGTCGCCGATGAGGGCGTGCACCCAGCGGTCGGAGGATTCGACCACGTCGTAGAAGTCGCCGCCGAGCAGGTGGTGCTGGCCGCCGGGCAGGCAGCGGGCCGCCACGCTCAGCCGCGGGTCGGTCAGCAGCGGCGACGGCAGCAGGCCGCGCTCCAGCCGGGCGTTCTCCTGGGCGTGGAGCTGCGCCACGTGCAGCGCGCGCTGCACCTCCTCGGCGCGCCGCCGCTCGACCGCGTACCGGATGACCCGGTTCAGCTGGTGCCCGGCGACGTCGCCCTTGACCAGGTAGTCCTGGGCGCCGGCCCGGACCGCCTGCTCCCCCAGGTGCTCGCTGGCCTGGCCGGTCAGCATGACGACGGCCGCCTCCGGCTCCTGCTGGAGCAGCTGCCTGAGCCCGTTCAGGCCCTGCGAATCCGGCAGGCCCAGGTCGAGCAGCACGCAGGCGGCCCCGGCGATCAGGCCCTTGGCCTGGGTCAGCGACCGCGCCCGCTGCACGACGACAGAGGCTCCCACTTCGCGCAGCAGCTCGCCGACCAGCAGCGCATCGCCGTCGTCGTCTTCGACGAGCAGGACCTGGACCTGCTCGTCGGCGTCGGCGACCGCCGCGGCCTGGAGTTCAGCATTGCTTGTCATGGGGGGTCCTACATCAATGATGCGAGCTGACGTGACGGGTGGGTAGTTAGCGTACGGGAACAGATATCAACAATCGCGGAGATACCATCATGCCCGCCCCGCGTCAGTGCGCGGGACCACCCTAGATAGCCTGCGGGAACCTGAACACGCGGTGCGGGTCGTACTTGGCCTTGATCTGGGTGAGGCGGGAGAGATTAGCACCGTAGTAGGCCTGCCGCCAGTTGGTCAGCGCCGGGTCGATGTAGTTCTGGTAGGCCTGGCCGCTGGCGTAGGGGCGCATCGACTGCCAGAACGACTGCTGCCAGGCGTGCTGGCGGGCTACCGCGGCGGCCGGCGCGCCGGCCGGCCAGGTGGTCGTGTACTGGGCCTGGAAGAGCCCGTTGCGGTGCACGAACGCGGTGGCGCCGGGGCCGACCCGGTTGACCGCGCCGCCGAGCGCGTCGAACGCGATGCCGCCGGACGCGCCCGACGCGCCGCCGGCCCGCTGGAACTTCGTCACGCCGGCCAGCAAGGTGGCGATCCCGCGGCTGCTCAGCGGCTTGGTGAAGATGTCGGACTTGGCGTACTCCGAGGCCCGCGCGAGCCGGCCCGCCGGGTTCTGGGTGGGCAGGTGGCACTGGTTCACGGTGAGGCTGGCGCAGCCCGCCTCCACCAGCATCGCGTGCAGCCAGCTGGTGGTCTCCATGAACGGCGAGGACGGGTGCGACCCGGCCGCCGCGTACAGCTTCTCCAGCTGGGCGGCGGCCCCGCTGATGCTGCCCAGGTAGGTGCCGCCGACCTGGATGGACGGAACGGAGCCGCCCGGCGCCGCGGACAGGTGCACGTTCGACCAGAGCGCGTCCGGGGCGTGCGGCGCCCAGTTCTGCCAGGCGGAGATCACCCTGGCGGCCTGGGACCACGGCCAGGACAAGAAGAACAGCACGATGTTCCCGACCGGGTGGGTACCGAAGGTGAACGAGGTGACCACGCCGAAGTTGCCGCCGCCCCCGCCGCGGCAGGCCCAGAACAGGTCGGAATTCTGGTTCGCGTTACACGTCCGGACCTGGCCGTCGGCCGTGACGATCTGCAGCGACTTCACGTTGTCGCTGGTCAGCCCGTAGGCACGGGAGACCACGCCGACGCCGCCGCCGAGTGTGAGGCCGGAGATGCCAACCGTCGGGCAGGACCCGCCCGGCACGCCGCGCCCGTGTGCGGCGAGCCCGCTGTAGAAGTCGATCAGCTTGGTGCCCGCGCCGACGACGGCGGTGCTCCCGCTGACGTTCACCCCGGACATCCGGGTCACGTCGATGATCAGGCCGCTGCCCGAGGACCAGCCGGCGTAGCTGTGGCCGCCGCACCGGGCGGCTACCGGTATCCCGAACTTGCGCACGAAGGCCAGGCAGGTCGACACGTCGTGCGGGTTGCGGCAGTAGGCGACGCCGGCCGGGTGCAGCGAGTCGAACCGCGGGTCGAACAGCCGCTTGGACACCGCGTAGGCGGACTCGCCCGGGCGGACCAGCGGCCCGGACAGGTCATGGCCGAGGGCGGTCCAGTCGGCGGGCTTGGGCGTGGAGGCAGCGCGGGGGGCCGTGACCGCGCGGGCGGTCCGGGCCGCGCTGTCCGCCATGGCCGCACTGGTACCGGCGCTCGCGGTGCTGGCCGCGCCGGCCCGGCTGCACGAGGCGAGCAGGCCGGCTCCCCCGGCCGCCGCCGCCAGCCGCAGGAACTCGCGCCGCCCCTGGTCGTTAGCCATCGCGTGTGCCCTCCTTCACATGAATCCCCGGAAGTTAAGACGCCGCAGGCCCGTTAATAGTTGTGCGGCGGCAGGTTCGCACGGATTCTGCCCGTTATTGACTTGCTTGCACCAGCAAGCAGGAATATGGTTGAGCTACTCAAAGGTTTAGAGACTCAGACTTTGAGGGATTCAGAGGTTGATCGGGTCTAAGGAACGGGACTGGAGGTGAGCGCCATGGAGGAGGGTCTGGGGGCAGTACTCGACACCGCGGATACCGCTCACGTCGAGCCGTTGACCGACGATCAGCTCAACCAGCAGATCAGTGACACCATGCCCGAGCTCTTCAAGCACTTCCACGAGCTCGGCCAGCGCATCGCGACCGAGTTCGGGATGAACGGCAGTGACGCCATCGCCCTGCTCAAGCTCGATGCCCCGATGACGATGAAGGAACTCGGCCAGCGGATGGGCTGCGACCCTTCCTTCGTCACGTCGATCGCGGACGCCCTGGAGAAGCACGGGCTGGCCCGGCGGGAACCCTCGCTCCGGGACCGGCGGAGCAAGAACATCGTGCTCACCCCCGAGGGCGAGGCCGTCAGGGACCGGCTGTACCGCGAGATCTTGGCCCAGGCGCCGTGGTGCACGGCACTCGACACCGGCGAGCGCCGGTGCCTGCTCGGGCTGATGAAGAAGATGCTCCGATCGCGCTGCGGGAGGTGATCGTCACAACTGCGGCGGCTATTTCGTCTTAAGCGATGAGACGAAAGCCGCAGGGTCGTCTGTACCGAGGACGGCGACCCGCACGGGGAAGGAATGAGCTTACGGGGAACGGGAACCTCGGTCCGTTCGGACCAAAAATCTTTTAACACCGAAGTACGGCGCGCGACTGCGGGCACTGCCGCCCGGTCGCGGGCCTGGTTCGGCACGCCCTGAATCCTAGGGACTCTAGCTAGGGAGAATTGTCTTGTCCGCCACATCGCCAGATACCGGGCAACCGACCCGGGAGGTCAGTATCCCGGCGGCGTCCGGCGCCGCCACATCGGCCAGCGCCCCGCCGCGCCGGCTGGGCCTGGCCCTTGCCGTCATCGCGACGGCACAGCTGATGGTCGTCCTCGACGCGACCATCGTCAACGTCGCGCTGCCGCATGTCCAGGACGCACTCCACTTCTCCGGCAGCAACCTGGAGTGGGTCGTCAACGCCTACGCGCTGGCCTTCGGCGGCCTGCTGCTGCTCGGCGGAAGATCGGGCGACCTACTGGGGCGCCGCCGGATCTTCATCTTCGGCATCTTGCTGTTCTCGATCGCCTCGCTGCTCGGCGGGTTCGCCACTGACCAGGCCTGGCTGCTCGGCGCGCGCGTCTTGCAGGGCATCGGCGGCGCATTCGCCGCGCCCACGGCACTGTCACTGATCGCGGTCACCTTCCCCGAGGGCCCGCCGCGCAACCGCGCGATGGGCGTGTACGCCGCGATGAGCGTGGCCGGCGGCGCCGTCGGCCTGATCGCGGGCGGCCTGCTGGTCCAGTACCTGGACTGGCGCTGGGTGTTCTTCGTGAACGTGCCGATCGGCCTGGCGCTCGCGTTCCTCGCCCCCCGGGTGCTCAGGGAGTCCGAGCGGCGGCGCGGTGCCTTCGACTTGCCCGGTGCCATCACCGGCAGCCTCGGCCTGGCCTCTCTCGTCTACGGCCTGTCCAGCGCCGCGACCAGCCCGAACGGCGTGTCGCACTGGGGTGACACCAAGGTGATCGTCTCGCTGGTGGCGGCGGTGGTGCTGCTGGTGGCGTTCGGCTTCATCGAGATGCGCAGCAGGCACGCGCTCGTCCCGACCCGGGTGCTGCGCAGCCGCGACCGTACCGGTTCCTACCTGATCATGCTCTGCGTGGGGACCGCGCTGTTCGGCATGTTCTTCTTCCTCACGCTCTTCCTGCAGGACGTGTGGGGGTACAGCGCGCTGAAGACCGGCATCGCCTACCTGCCGATGATCACCACGGTCATGGTGGCGTCCGGGATCTCGTCCCAGCTGATCAACCGGATCGGCGCCCGGCCGCTGATGATCGCCGGCACCGCGATCGCGACCGGCGGGATGTTCTGGCTGTCCCGCATCAACGAGAACAGCCACTACGCCTCCGGGCTGCTCGGGCCGATGATGGTCACCGCGCTGGGCATGGGGCTGGTCTTCGTGCCGCTGTCCCTGGTGGCGCTGGCCAAGGTAGCCGACAACGACGCGGGCGTGGCGTCCTCGCTGCTCAACACCGGCCAGCAGGTCGGCGGGTCGATCGGGCTCGCGATCCTGGGCACGGTGGCGTGGAGCGCGGTGGCGACCAGCATCCACTCGCAGACCGCGGCGGCGGCTAAGAACGCCACCGCGCACCTGTCCGGGGCGAAGGCGGCCGCCCTGCAGAAGGCGATCACCGACCACGCGTTCTCGGTCGGGTTCTCCAAGGGGTACGTAGTCTCCGCCGGTATCGCGGCGCTGGCCCTGATCATCACGCTGGTGGCAATCCGGGTCAAGAAGTCGGACCTGGCCGGCATCAACCCGATGGCGGCACCGGTCGACTGAGATAGCACTGCGACGAGGGCCCCGCGACGGTACGCCGTCGCGGGGCCCTCGCCTTTCCCGCGATGACCTGGCATACGATCGTGATGTCGCCTAGCCGGGAGGTTCGCAAGCTGTGGCCGCAGGCCTTTTCTACGTCTACACCGAGCCGGGAACCGTCGACGAGGCGGAGTTCAACGACTGGTACGACCACGAGCACGGTCCCGCCCGGCTGGCCGTACCCGGGTTCGGCGGCGCCCGGCGGTACCGGGCGCTCGACGACCAGAAGCCGACCTGGCTCGCCCTGTACGAACTGGACGGCCCCGAGGTCATCGAGAGTGCGGAGTACCGGGCGCTGGCCGGGCAGGCCAGCGACCGGGACAAGGCGGTCGGGGCCGGGCTGGCCACGCTCGAGCGCCGGGTCTACGAGCAGATCAGCGAGGACGGGTCGCCGGTCGGCCGCCCGGCGCCGGTGATCTTGGCGGTGTCGCTGTCCGTGCCCGCCGAGAGCGAGCAGGACATGACCGCCTGGTACGCCGAGGAGCACATCCCGATGCTGCTGGAGGTGCCCGGCTGGCGGCGGATCCGGCGGTACCGGCTGGCCCGCGCGATGGACGCGCCGGGACCTGATTTCCTGTCCCTGCACGAGCTGGCCGGGCCCGAAGTGCTCGAGGAACCCGGCTACCGGGCGGCGATCAGCACGCCGTGGCGGGACCGGGTGGTGGCGTCGGCGCTGCGGCGCGAACGCCGGGAGTTCGGCCTGCGCAACGCGATCGAAGCCTGAGGTGGCCGCGCTCGGCGATCCCGGGGTCGCGGACTTCCTCAGCCAGGGCACCCGGACCGGCAAGCTGAGCTGGCTGTCCGCCAGCGGGCGGCCGCTGGTGGCGCCGGTGTGGTTCATCGTCGACGGCGACAGCCTGGTGTTCAACACCAATAAGGACACGGCGAAGGGCCGCGCGCTGGCCCGGGACCCGCGGGTCAGCCTGTGCGTGGACCTGGAGCAGCCGCCGTACGCGTTCGTCCAGGTGCAGGGCGAGGCCGAGCTGTCCGAGGAGCCGGCCGAGCTGCTCCGCACCGCCACCGCGATCGCGGCGCGGTACATGGGCGCCGGCCAGGCCGAGGAGTTCGGGAAGCGCAACGCGGTGCCGGGCGAGCTCGTGGTCCGGCTGCGGCCGGCCAGGGTCCTCGTCAACTTCGACATCACCGGCTGATCCTGTTACTCCGGCGTACCTGCACGCACTGCCGTATCGTTAGCCACTGCACCAAGCGGGCACATCAGGAGGAACCCGGTGCATACCGGCAGCTACGGTTTGATGTCGGGGGACGGCACGGCGCAGGCGGCCGGGCCAGGAGGTCAGGAGGGTATTGCCGCGACGTGGCCAGTGTGGTCCGGTCCGGTGCCTCCGCTGGCCGAGGGCTTCACGGTCCGGCCGGATACCGTGCCCGGCCTGGAAGCGGCGCTGACGCCCGGGGCGACCGTGGTGCTGGTGCCGGAGCAGGTGCCGGTCACCGCCCAGGACTGGCGGGCATCGAGCGGCAAGACGCAGCTGGCCCGTTACTTCGCCGAGTCGCTGTGGCGTTCGCCCGGGGTCGACGTGCTGACCTGGGTCGTGGCCAGCAGCCGGGCGTCGGTGCTGGCCGGCTTCGTGCAGGCGGCCACGGCGATGGGCGCCGGCGACGCGGGCGACGCCGAGGCGGTGGCGGGCCGGTACGCCGACTGGCTCAGCAAGACCGGCCGGCCGTGGCTGGTCGTGCTCGACGACCTGCGTGACGCCGCGGACCTGGACGGGCTGTGGCCGGCCGGCCCGGCCGGACGGATACTGATCACCACCGCGAACCCGGCGGCGCTACCCGGCGAGTGGCGGGCGCTGGTCCTGCCGGTCCCGGCGTTCAGCACGCGCGAGGCCATGGGATACCTGTCCGGCCGCCTCAGCACCGACCCGGATCAGCGCAGCGGGGCGATCGACCTGGTCGGCGACCTCGGCTGCGAGCCGACCGCGCTGGCCCACGCCAGCGCGGTGATCGCCACCTCGGGCATGTCCTGCCGCGACTACCGGCAGCATTTCACGCAGCGGCAGAAGCAGCTGGTGGATGCGGGCCGGGCCGAGCCGTCCGCCGCCGCGGTCACCTGGACGTTCTCGGCCGAGTACGCCGAGCACCTGTCGCCGGGGGTGAGCATACGGTCGCTGCTGGCCGTGGCCGCCCAGCTGGACGGCCACGGGATCCCCGGAGCCGTGTTCACCACGCAAGCCGTCAGCCAGTACCTCGCCGAAGACGGCGCCGCCCGGGGCGGCCACCCGGCCGCGGACCCGCAGCGGACCTGGAACGCCATCCTCAGCCTGCGGCAGGCGGGCCTGATGACCGTCGATCCTCCCGGCTCGCCGCCGGCGGTCCGGATCAGCCCGGTGATCCAGGCCGTGATCCGCGCGGCGGTGCCCGACGACGTCTACGACCGGGCGGCCCTGGCCGCCGCGGACGCGCTGCTCGAGGTGTGGCCCGGGGAGGAAGCGCGGTCGCGGCTGGCCGCGGACCTGCAGGCGTGCGCCACCAGCCTGCGGCAAAACGCCGGCGACGTGATCTGGACCGACGAGCGCTGCCATCCGCTGCTGGTGCTGGCCGGGCAGAGCATGGACCGCGCGGGCCTGACCGGCCCGGCCGTCGGTTACTGGCGCGAGCTCACCGCGGCCAGCGAGCGGATCCTCGGTCCGGACAGCCTGGAAACCCTCATGATCACCGGCTACCTGGCCGAGGCGCTGATGACGGCCGGACAGCCAGCCGAGGCCGTCACCTGGTTCCAGCAGGTCCTGGACGGCCGCTCCGCCGTGCTCGGGCCCGACCACCCGGACGCCATCACGGCCAAGGTCGGCCTCGGCCGCGCCCTGGTGGCCGTCGGCCGGGCCGACGATGCCGTCATCATCTTGGAAGAGGCCGTAGGCGGCAGCGAGCTCGTCCGCGGGGCCGATCACATCGCCACCCTGGCCGCGCGGGAGGAATACGCCGCCGCGGCCCGGGCCGCGGGCAGGTCCGGTGTGGCGATCCGCTCGGACCGGCACTCGCTGGCGGACCGGGAGCGCATCCTGGGCGCCCAGCATCCCGACACCATGTCGGCCGGCCTCGGCCTGGCCGACGCCTACCTGGCCGGCGGCCAGACCAAGGACGCCATCGCCCAGTACAAGCGGGTCCTGGCTGACCGCGAGGGCGCGCTCGGCCCGGACCACGCGGACACGCTCCAGGCCCGCAGCAGCCTCGCGGCCGCGAACTTCACCGCGGGCCGGATGGGCGCGGCGCTGCAGCTCTACGAGGACACCTGCGCGGGGTACGAGCGCACCATCGGCGCCGAGCACCCGGTCACCCTCGGCTGCCAGGCGCAGCTGGCCCGCGGGTACTACGCCACCGGCCGCCTCGGAGACGCATTGGCGCTGCTCAGTAGCATCATTGCGCGGGCCGAGAGGTCATTGCCGCCGGGCGATCCGCTGACCCAGAACATGCGGGAGATCCGGGCCAGGATCACGGGATGATAATCCGGGGTCACGGCGGCGGATGGCCGCGGCCACGGTCCGAGACCGGCCGCCACGACCGGCAGCTGGCGTCGGCCGGCGGCCGGCGGTAGCTGGCTTGAGGTGGTAGCGGCATAACCCCGCCGGAGTCGGTGGCGCACCGGGTACGCAAGAAGGTACCCAGGGTGCCACCGACTCTGCCGTTGGCGGGCTAACCGGGGACGGCGAGACGGTCGGGGGCGGGGTCTTCGCCGTCGCCGCCTTCCAGCAGGGCGGGGGCCTGCTCGAGGGCCCGGGGGCGCAGCCGGGCCAGGACCAGCGCGTAGATGATCCCGGCGGCGATCAGCGCGATCGTCAGCCAGGGCAGCGTGTTGAAGGGGCTGGCCTGGCCGGGCCGCAGGTCACCCCAGACCGGGATGGCCAGCACGGCCACCCCGATGACCGGGACGACCACCCACAGCCAGGGGTTCTTGCGGACGCCGCGGCGGCGCAGCCGGGCCCAGTCCACGATGAGGGCGACGTTCGCGACCAGGTACATGATGACCAGGCCGAGGATCCCGTAGGTGGACAGGAAGCCGGACGCGGTACCCGGGTCGGTGAAGGCCGTGGAGATGACGCCGATCGCGATGCTGGGCGCGACAAACGCGACGGCAGCGGCGGCGGGCGTCCGGAACCGGGGGCTGACCTCGGCCAGCACCTTGCTCCAGAGGCCGCCGCGGGCACCCGCGAAGATCACCCGGGAGGTCTGGGTGTTGGCCGCCACGTAGGAACTGGTCACGCTGGTCAGGAAGATCCAGGTGATGAGCGGGGCGACGAACGGGATGAAGGCCTTGGCCGCGGTGTGGAACGGGTTCGGGTCGGCCGCCAGGACCCCGGTGCGCCCCACCCCGAACGCGGTGACCAGCGCGTACGAGCCGACGATGTAGATGACGCCGCTGATGATGACCGCGCCGATGACGGCGATCGGCACGTTACGCCGGGGGTTCTGGGTCTCCTCGGCCAGCGGGGCGGCGGCCTCGAAGCCGCCGAAGGCCAGCACCGCCAGGCTGAACGTCAGCAGCACGTCGGTGGAATGCCCGGACGGCCAGCTGAACGGGGTGGCCGATAGCCCGTCGTGACCGCCCCGGACCAGGATGGTGATGCTCATCAGCAGCAGCAAGATCACCTCGAAGGCGTACAGCACGACGGTCACCCGGACGCCGAACCGCAGGCCCACCACCACCGGCGCGACCACCAGCACGCCGTAGGCGATCGTGACGAGCTGGGTCAGGCCCCAGACATGGGGATCGCCGAACACGTTCTGGACGATATAGCTGCCGACGAATATGTAAATTCCGCCGAAGGCGATGATGTAGCCGAGGATGGTGATCACGCCGACCGCGACCGCGACCTTGGTGCTGATGGCGCGAGTGATGTAGGTGATGAACGATCCGGCGCTCGGGTAAACGCTGGAGAACTGCGCCAGCGTGCTCGCCGTGGCCACCATGCCCACCATTGATATCAGGAAGACCAGCGGTGCCGAAGCGCCCGCCAGGCTGACCATCAGCCCGGTGGTGAAAAAGAGGTTGAAGGCCGGCGCGACCTGGGCGACGCCCGGCATTATGACGCCGAACAGGCCGAGCTGGCCGCGCTGCAGTGATGGCCGGGACGTGGTGGCTTCGGGGACGGTGGCCATGGCTCTAGCCCTTTCTGTGCCGGGCGACGAAGTCGAGGTAGGTCCGGTTGAACTCGGCCGGGTGCTCCCAGATGCAGCCGTGGCCGCCCTTGGTCGTAGCCCATTCCGAGCCCGGGATGCCTTCGTGGATGCGGTGCGAGAGCGCGACGGGGATGAGGATGTCCTCCTCGCCGGCCAGCACGAGGGACGGCGTGGTGATCTCGCCGAGGCGGCTGGCGGTGTCGTGCGCCTGGATCACCGCGAGCTGGGCGAGGTACGCGTGGACCGGCTGGTCCATGTACCGCATCGCGATTTCGAATTCTTCGAGCTCAGCGGTCCTTTGCTCGAAGAATGGCACCGTGAACGCCCACAGCGTGACGTCGCGCATGACGAACGGGACGCCGAGCACGGGGGCCATGTCGGCCCACATCGCGAACATCCGGGAACAGAACGGGCCGGGGGCCGCATACGTGCACGCGAAGGTGACCGACCGCAGGTCAGCGGGATAAGCGAGCGCGTATTCCTGGGCGATCATTCCGCCCATGGACACGCCCATCAGGTGGAAACCGGTAATGCCGAGCGAATCGGCCAGGGCTTTCGCGTCGTCGGCGAGCATCCGGCTCGAGTAGGGCCCGGCCGGGGAGGAGCTCGACCCGATGCCGCGGTTGTCGAACCGCAGCACCCGGTAGCCCGCGGCCAGGAACTCGTCCACCTGGAGCACCCAGGTTTCCAGGTCGTCGGCGAGGCCGTTGATGAGGACGATGGTGTCCTCGCCGTCACCCTCCAGCTTGTAGTTGAGCTCGATGTCATTGACCCTGGCTACGGGCATCGTTTTCCCCTCCAGTTCGCATGTGCAGGCGGGCACGCAACTCGGTGAGCATGTCGTCGGTGAGCGAGAAATGACTGTCGGCCAGCCGGGCGGCGCGGTCGGGCTCCCCCGCGATGACCGCCTCGGCCAGCCGCGGGTGCTGCCGCAGCGCCCGGCGGCGCATGTGGGGCGTGTACGGCTCGGCGTCGAAGCCCAGGCCGACCTCGCGGCGGATCCGCGCCGACAGCTCGGCCAGCCGCGGGTTGTGGGTGGCCCGGGCGATCGCCTGGTGCAGGGCGTGGTCGGCCAGCCGCGAGGCGTCCCGGCCGGCGGCGTGCGCGTACCCGGCGACCAGCCGCCGGATCGTCTCGATGTCGCTGTCGGAACGCCGCTCGGCCGCGGTCCGCGCGATCTGCTGCTCGATGAGCCGCCGGTAGTCCAGCAGCTCGGCCAGCTGATCCCAGGCCGGGACCAGCGTGCGCTTGATCATCTCCTCGGAGCCCGGGCCGGCGCCGGTCTGGATGAAGGTGCCGCCGCCGCGGCCGCGCCTGGTGGTGACGTAGCCCGCGGCCTGCAGCCGCTGCAGCGCCTCGCGCACCGTGGTCCGGCTCACCTCCAAGGTGGCGGCGAGCTCCCGCTCGGTGGGCAGCCGCTGTCCCGGCTCGAACTCGCCCAGCGCGATGGCGGTGACCAGGCGCTCGGCGATCCGCTCGCCGGCGGTGCGCATCGGCACCGGTACCAGCAGGGCGCCGAAATCCGGGCCGTGGGCGGCTGGCTCGGTCATCGCCGGTCACCTCCTGCCAGAGCGCCAGCCTCCCGGAAACCGGCGGCGAAGAAGCCCGCGATGAACCGCGCCAGGGCCCGCGCGCCGGAGACGATGCTGGCCAGCTCGACGGCCTCGTCGGTGCCGTGGATGTTGCGCGACCGCGGTCCGTAGGCCACGGCGGGCACGCCGAACTGGTTGAGGTAGTACCGCGCGTCGGTGGTGCTGCCCATCACCACCCGCCGCGGCGGGGTGCCGTGCACCCGCTGGTGGGCCGCGGCCAGCGCGTCCACCAGCGGGTGGTCCTGGTCGAAGGCCTCGGCGGCGATCGTGCCGATGTTGACGTTGTAGGGCCGGGGCAGGTGGTCGAAGGCCGGGTCGTCGCCGGGCTGGTTGAGCTCGTCTTCCAGGCGGCTCAGGGCGCGCAGGATGGCCGGAACTCCTCCTCGATGACGGACAGGAACGACAGCTCGCCGGCTTCGAGGACCGCGGGCGCGGCCTGGCGCAGGGCCGCCACCGCGAGCAGGCCCATGGCGAATCCGCCTTTCATGTCCCCGGCGCCGCGCCCGGTGAGCCAGCCGCCGGCCCGGGCCGGCACGTCGGGGTGGCCGGCGTAGCTCGCCTGCGCCACGCCGCCGGGCGCCGCCGCGGCCGTCTCGGCCGGGACGGGCACCTCGGTGACCGCGGCGGCGGACGGCTCGGCCCGGCCCGCGTCCACGGGGTCCCAGACGGGGGAGGCCGGATCGGCCAGGGCCGCACTTTCCCGCATTCACGCACCTTGAGGTCTAAAGGACTGGGTTTTAGACCATTTTGCGGACGAGACCCCGTCATGTCAATGCCGTGAAAAGAAAGGGCCGGGGCGCGGCGGGTTAGGGGGCGAAGGGGGTGATGTGGCAGGTGTCGCGGTTTAGGTCGTCGCAGCAGGACAGGCACCACGGGCGGCGGGCGACGGCGCCCTGGCTGCCGCTGACCCAGAACCCGGCCGGGTTGACCTGGCAGTGGACGCAGAGCTGGAAGCGGTGCGATGGCCGGCCGAGGCGGAGCGGGACCAGGCCGCGGCGCGATCCCGCCCGCTGGCCCGCCCGCTGGGCCGCCTGCCGGGCAGAGGCAGCGGGCAGCTTGTCCGCCGGCATCCGGTAGTGGTGGCCGGACAGGCAGGACACCGCGACGTGGGCGACGGGGCCATCGGTGCTGGCCAGGGTGAAGCGCTCGGTGATCTCGGCCGGGGCGTGGCAGTCAGGGCACGAGGTGAGGATCAGCATGGCGCGCGGCTTGGCTCGTTCGGCTTCATGGTGTTGCCGCCGGGATAGGGGCGGACGGGTGCGGGGTCGCCGGGGACCCGGGGACCGGCCGGAGGGCCCGGTGGCGGCCTGGTGGCCAGGAGCCGAGGCGGGAGCGCGGGGTGCCGCGGCCGGCCGCGATCTCGGCGACCGCGGCGACGGCCCGGTCTACTTCGCCGGGGGTGTTGTACAGGTAGAAGCTCAGCCGGCAGCTGGCCGGCGGGGTCAGGCCCAGGGCGTGATGGGCCAGCGTCGCGCAGTGGCAGCCGGCCCGGGACTCGATCCCGGCCTGGTCCAGCGCCCGCGCGACGGCGACCGGATCGTGCCCGGCCAGGTTGAACGCCACCAGCGACGTGCGCCGGGCCGGATCGCGGGGCCCGTAGATGGTGATCCCGGGAATGGCACCGAGGCCGTCGAGCGCCCGGCCGGTCAGCATCTGGTTCCACGCCGCGACGCGGTTCATGGCGTCCCGGACGGCATCGCGCTCGACCGGCCGCGCGGTGCCGAAGTACGCCGGGCGCTTCGGCGTCAGGGCCAGGTCGAGCAGCAGCCGCAGGGCCTGGCCGGAAACGACCGAGCCGAGGATGTTCGGGGTGCCCGCGGCGTACTTCCAGGGCAGCGCGTTGTACTCGACGTGGTTGGGGAAGACCCGCCCTTCGGCGATCATGTCGCCGCCGTACAGGAACGGCAGGGCGGAGGCCAGCAGTTCCTCCCGGGCATACAGCACCCCGGTACCGAACGGGGACAGCAGCTTGTGGAACGAAAATGCCACGTAGTCCGCGCCGAGGGCGGACACGTCGGTGAACGTCCCCGGCACCAGCTGCGCGCCGTCTATCAGGAGCCAGGAGCGGCGTTCCCCGTTTGGCTGTGAATACCCGCTCGCGGCGGCCAGGGCCCGGACGGCGCCCAGCGGGTTCCGGGTGCCGAGGAAGTTCGAGGCGCCGGTGCAGCACACCAGCTTGGTGCGCGCGTCGATCAGCGACGCCAGGTGATCCAGGTCCAGCTCGCCGGTGACCGGGTCGAACCGGGCCAGGCGGCACTGCACCCGGCGGCCGAACCGCGGCAGGATCTCCCGGCACATGGCATGCCAGGGGACGTAGTTGGAGTTGTGCTCCATCATCGTCGTCACCACGTTGTCGCCGTCCCGGAACTCGGTGAGCAGCGAGTACATGACCGCGTTGATGGCCTCGGTGGCGTTGCGGTACAGCGCGAGGCCAGCCCGGCCCGGCGCCCCGATGAACCGGGCGATCGTGTCGTAGGACTCCTCGAACCGCGCGGTCATCTCCCGGGACGCCCGGGACTGCCCCCGGTGCACGTTCTCGTAGTCCGGTCCGAGCGCGGCGTAGAGCTTCAGCAGCTCACGCGGCGGCTGGGTGCTGGCCGCGTTGTTCAGCGCGATCCGGCCCCGCCCCGGGAACAGGAAATGCTTGCGTATGGCCCGGATATCGAGCATCGCCGTAGTCGACACGTGGCCCCCCTTCCGCGCCGTCAGCGCGGTCCCCGGCACGGTCCCAGCGGGCCCGGCTCCGCGCAGGGCTTCAGTCTCGCCGGGCGGGCGGCCGGGACGCACCGGGCGAAACCCTGGGTTCTAACGGCGCCCTGGCTGACACCTATGTCAGCTTCGCGGCTGGACACGACCCGGGTCCGGCGCTTGCATGGGAGGCAGCACGAACGGGCCCTGGGCGTCGTGCCCTTTTCCGACCGCCGTGCCGCCCGGGAGCCGCGCGATGATCGTCAGCCGGGCGACCGAGCTCAGCAGGCTCGACGCCGTCCTGGACGGGCTGGCGGCCGGGCAGGGCGGCGCCCTGGTCGTGCACGGGGAAGCCGGGATCGGCAAGACGACGCTGCTCGAGGCCCTGGTCCGGCGGTCGCGCGGTACGGCCACCGTAGTCCGCGCGCGCGGCGCCGAGACCGAGGCGGAGCTGGCCTTTTCCGCGCTGGCCGATCTCCTGGAACCGGTCCTGGGCGACCTCGCGGCGCTGCCGGCCCCGCAGGCCGCGGCGCTGCGGGGCGCGCTGGCGCTCGGCCCGCCGGTGACGGGACCGCCGGCGCCCGGCGACCGGCTGGCCGTCTGCGTCGCCACCCTCGGCGTGCTGCGGGCCGCGGCGCGGCGGCGCCCGGTGCTCGCCGTGGTGGACGATCTCCAGTGGGTCGACGCCTCCTCGCGCGAGTGCGTCGAGTACGCCGCCCGCCGGGCCGGCGGGTCACTCGCGGTCGTGCTGGCGGCGCGGGATCCCTGGTACCCGCCCGGGCGGGCCGGCCTGCCGGAACTGCCAGTCGGGCCGGTCGACGAGGCCGGGGCGGCCGTGCTGCTGCGGGACCGGGCGCCCGGGCTCGCCCCCGCCGTCGCCGCCGCGATCGCGCAGGCCGCGGCGGGCAACCCGCTGGCCCTGGCCGAGCTGCCCGCGACCCTGACGGCCGGCCAGCGCGCGGGCGCCGAGGCCCTGACGCTCCCCCTCGCGCCGGGACGCCGGCTGCAGCGCGCATTCGGGGACCGGGTCGGCGCGCTGGACCCCCCGGCCCGCCGGGCGCTGCTGATCGCGGCCGCGTTCGCGGGACCCGACCTGCCAGTGATCGCGGCCGCCTGCCTGCAGGCCGGCACGGATCTGCAGCAGCTCGGCGACGCGGAGGCCGCCGGGCTCGTGCGGATCGAGCCGGGCCGGCTGGACTTCACCCATCCCCTGATCCGCGGCCTGGTGTACACCGAGGCGCCCGCGCCCGAGCGGCGCGTCGCTCACGCCGCCCTCGGCGCGGCGCTGGGAGATGACGACCGCGGGGTCTGGCACCGGGCGGCAGCCGCGATCGGGGCCGACGAGGAGGTGGCAGCCGGCCTGGAGCGGGTCGGCGGGCAGGCGGTGGCGCGCCGCGCCTACGCCGCGGGCTCGGGCGCGCTGGAACGCGCGGCGCGCCTCACGCCGGACCCGGACTCCGCCGCTGGCCGCCTGATCGCCGCGGGCCAGGCCGCCGCCGGGGCGGGCATGGCGGATCGCGCGCTCACGCTGCTGGCCGAGGCGGCCGAGGTGAGCCTCGACGCGGACCAGCGGGCGCGGGCCCAGCAGCTGCGCGGCCGGATGCTGGTCTGGCGCGGCCGGGGCGCCGAGGCGACATCCCTCCTGGTCAGCCAGGCCGGGCGGGTCGCGGCCGGGCGGCCGGCGCTGGCGGCGGTGATGTACGCGGACGCCGCCAACGGCGCCACCATGACGGGTTCCTACCGGGAGGCGGAACGGCTGGCCCGGCGCGCGGCTGGCCTGCTCCGCGACCGGGCCGCCTGGGAGGCCGCTACTCGCGGGGCCGCCGGGCCCGTGCCTGGCGGGCCCGTGCCTGGCGGGCCCGTGTCAGGCGGGCCGGGGCCGGCCGGGCAGGGGGCGGTGCTCGCGACGTTCTGCTGGGCGCTGTGCCTGCGCGGGAAGGCACCCGAGGCCCGGCTGGTCCTCGGCGAGGCGAACCGCCTGGCCCGCGGGCTCGATCCGCTCGGGCCGGACTGGCCGTGGCTGCACATGATCCGGCAGTGCCATATCCCGCTCTGGGACTTCGAGCGCGCCCGGGCGGAGAGCCTGGAGCTCGCCCAGCCCGCCCGGGACGCCGGCGCCCTGGCCGCGCTGAGCGGCCTGCTCCAGGTCGCCGCGGATACGGCCTTCCGGCTCGGCGACTGGGACGCGGCCGACGCCGCGGCGCTCGAGGCCACCGGTGTGGCCGGCGATGCCGGCCAGCCCGTAGTGACGGGCTGGGCCCTGACGATCCGGACCAGGATCCTCGCGGCCCGGGGGCGGCGGGAGGAGAGCCTCGCGACCGCGCAGGCGGCGCTGGCGATCGCCGAGTCCGAGCGGATCAGCGCGGGCCTGCGATTCGTGCACGCCGCGCTCGGGTTCGGTGAACTCGGCCGGGATCGCACCGACGCGGCGATCACCGAACTCGAGACGGCTGAACGGCTGGTCCGGGACACCGGGATGGAGGAGCCGACGATCGTTCCCTGGGCGCCCGACCTTATCGAGGCCTACGCCCGCCAGGGCCGGGACGGCGATGCCCGCCGCGTGCTCACCACGCTGGAGCGGCAGGCGGCCTCGACCGCCAGCCCGGTCGCGCGGGCCGCCGCGGCCCGCGGCCGCGGGATGGTCGACGAGGATTTCGAGCCGGCCTTCGCCCGTGCGCTCGCGCTCGACGCCCAGCGGCCGATGCCGTTCGAGCGGGCGCGCACCCTGCTGGCCTTCGGCCGCCGGCTGCATCGTGCCCGGCGCCGGGCGCAGGCCCGCGATCAGCTGCGGGCGGCCCTGGACGGCTTCGGGCAGCTGGGGGCGGACGCCTGGGCGGCCCAGGCGCAGGCTGAGCTGAGCGCGGCCGGGGCGCGGCGGCGCCGGGAACCTGACGGCGACGCGCTTACCGCGCAGGAGCGGCGGGTGGCGGCGGCCGTGCGGCGCGGCGCGTCCAACCGCGCGATCGCGGCCGAGTTGTTCCTGTCGCCGAAGACGGTCGAATTCCACCTGCGCCAGATCTACCGCAAGCTCGGCGTCCACTCCCGGACGCAGCTCGTCGCGGTGCTCGCGGATCAGCCGGACACGGCGCAGACGCGGTAACCGCCGTGGCCTGGCAGTTACTTCCGGCCGGCCGCCCCTGAGCTGCTCGTTTCAGCGCCGCTCCAGCGCCGCCGCCTAACGTGCAGCCAATACCCGGTTCCGGGGTAACTGCGCGTCGGGAGAGCAAGATATGAGACGAATGCCGAGGCTAGCTGCCATGCTCGCCGCGGTCGGACTGGCGACCTTCCTCAGCGTGGGCGTGACCGCGAGCGCGCGCGCCGACGTGGTCCCGCAGCCGCCGTGGTCGGAGATCTTCCCTCCCCTCACCGACAACCTGGCCTGTCTTGACGATCCCGGCGGATCCGCCACGTCCGGCACGGCCCTGCAGCTGTTTCACTGCCACGGGTACGCCAGCAACGGCGGACCCCAGCGGTGGCTGTTCAACGCCTGGGGCGCCCCGAACGTCCAGAACATTTATCACATCAACTCACATAACCTTTGCCTGGGCGGGGACCCGAACCATGGCCTCACCCCGGGTGAGAGGGCTGAACTGGTGACGTGCAGCGGCTTGGTCGGGGGCCCGCTCTGGGGCTTGCACAGCAGGAACGCGTTCAGCGGAGATCCGTACTTCATGCTCGTACTCGGGGCCGGCGATCTCCCTTCGAGTTACTGCCTGGCCCTGCCCGACTTCTCTGGCGGCAACGGCGAGCGGGTCATACTCGAACCGTGTAATGCGAACGACGAACTTCAGTACTGGAACCTCGGCTAGTACCTGGCGCGAGGGCCTAGGCGCAGGATCCGGCCGGATTGACCGGTGACACTGAGCAGCGCAGGCTTTGTGCTCTCAACCGGTGCGGTCGTGCTCCGCCATGGCCGGCCGCAGCTCGGGTGAGACGGCGTCGGTCAGGGGCTCGGGGGCCGGGCGGATCAGGATGACGGCGGCACCGGCGGCCAGGACGGCGATGATGGCCAGCAGCATGACCCGGTAGCTGAGGTAGGAGATCAGGGCGGCCCCGGCCGCGATGGAGAGCGTCTGGGGCGTGACGACGACCATGGTCCAGGCCGCCTGGGCCCGGCCCTGCAGCCGCGGCGGGGTATAGCGCTGGATGGCCGAGCCCGTGACGGCCACCAGCCAGACGACTCCAGCCCCGTCGGCGAACCCGCCCGCCAGGACCAGGATGGTCGAGTCGCTGAGGTAGGCGGCCGCGCCCAGCGCGAACCAGGCCAGCGACAGGCCGATCATCCGGGCCGTTCCGGCCCGCCGCAGCAGGGCCGTCAGGGCGATGCCGACGGCAACGGAGCCGGCTCCCTGCACGGCGCTGTAGATCCCGAAGAACGACGGCGGCCGGTGCAGGCCCTGGCCGATGACGGCGAAGATGACGGTCTCGTTCAGGCCGATGATGCTGAACGAGCATGCGGTGACCAGGGTGATCTGCGCCAGCAGGGGCACCCGGCGCAGGTGCCGGAACCCGGCCGCGACCTCCCGGCGGAACGTCCCCGGCTGGGCCGGCTCGGGCGCCGACTCGGTCAGGCGCAGGACGGCCAGCGCGGCGATCGCGGCGGCGAAGGTCGCCGCGTCCATGATCGCCACCGCGCCGCCGCCGAACGCGGTGAACAGCGCCGCGCCGGCCAGCGGGGCGACGATCCGCAGCCCGTAGCCGATGCTGGTCAGGGCGGCGTTGGCCGCGGCCAGGTCCGGACCGGGCAGCAGGTCCTTCTGCAGGCCGGCGAAGCCGCTGCCGAGCACGCTGAACGCCACCCCGTAGCCGAACGCCACCAGGTAGATGATCCAGAGCTGGGACCGCGAGTGCACGGCCAGCAGCGACAGCACCAGCGCCGCGGTCAGCGCGTTGGCCCCGATCAGCAGCGGGCGCCGCCGGACCCGGTCGGCGAGGTGCCCGGCGGCCGGGGCGAACAGCGCCGGGATGCCCAGCGCCAGGAACACGCCGCCCGCGGCGGCGTTGCTGCCGGTCAGCGTCTTGGCCCAGATGCCGAGCGTCAGGTACAGGGCAGTATCACCGAACGAGGACAGTGACTGCCCGGCCAGCAGGCGCCGGAACCGGGGGTCGGCGAACGGCCCGCGCAGGAACGGCATCTCGTCACCCGGCCCCGGCCTCAGTCACGGTCCCGGCCCTGGGCGGGCGGGGGAGGCGGGGCGCCACCGAGGTCACCGTGAAGACGCGGACCTCGCGCGCGCCGGGCGGGCGGGCCGCGGGATCGCCGTCCCGGTCGCCGTACCGCTCCTGGATCTCGGACAGCTGGTCCTTGATCTCGGTGAGCTCGGCCGCCGTCATCCACTTGGTCGACCCCGATAGGGAACTGGCCGCCTGCCACTCGGCCGGCTCGAGGGCGGCGCGGCGCAGCCGGTCCTTGATCCGTTCCAGTTCATGGTCCAGGAACACTTCGATCGCCGCCTCCGCCGCCAGCGTGCCGGCCTCGTCGAGGCCGCCGGCCGACAGGTCCTGGCGTCGGCTGGCCAGGCGCCACGGCTTCTCCCGGCCGGTCCGGTCCGGCACCGGCTCGACGTAGCCGTACTTGGCCAGGATGCCCAGGTGATAGCCGCAGCTGGCCACGCTCTCCCCGAGCACTTCGGCGCAGCGCGTCGCGGTGGCCGACTGCTCGCTGTTGAGCAGGTCGATCAGCTTCCAGCGCAAGGGATGGGCCAGCGCGCGCAGCGCCAGTGCGCGCGGGGCCAGTGGGTCACGATTCCGAGCCATGTTTATCAAGATATCTTGATAAACGTTCCTTGATCAAGACTCATTGATAATGGGGATAGTGAGGTTGGTGTTGATAGAGGGGATCGCGGGGCTGACATCGGAAGCCGGAATGGACTGTCGTCACGAAGGCGCGTGAGGCGGGCGAGGCGGGCAGCAGGGGTAGCTGGGGGTCAACGTCAAGGGGGTGGGCTGAAGAGTGAACACCGGATACGGGGCGGGAGGTGCCTGTGGTACATCTGCGCATCGCCGACGTGTTCCGGGCGGCGCGGCTAACGACATCGATGGAGCATAAATGCTGCTCAGGCGACATCGATGGAGCATCGATGTCGTTGCGGGGAGCCGGGGTGGGGCGGGGCGCGTGACGGGAGGAGGCTGTGGTGCGGATGCTGATTCTGAGGCTGGAACCGGTACGGAGCGGGCCAGGCCGAGGGTGCGAGGGTAAGCGGGCGGGAGGGGTTATGAGGGTGGGTGGGGTGGGCGGGGGTTGTTGCGGAGGTCTTCTAGGAAGGTGCGGGCGGTGGAGATGGCGCTGGTGGTGCGGGTGATGGTCTCGACGGCGGCGCGGGCGGCGGTGCCCTTCAGGCCGGGCATTTCCGCGGCCATGTCGGTCCACGGGTTGCCGGTTTCTTCCACGACGCGGGTGCCGGGCGGGAGGTGGGGCTGGAACTCGTCCGGGTCGACGGGCTCGGTGCTGATGTCGTCCAGTTCCCACCACATCGAGAGCGCGTCGCCGGAGTAGGAGAGCAGGCGGAGCAGGCAGCCGGTCTCGGCGTCCACGATCGCGTCGGCGGCGGAGAAGAATATCAGCGGCCCCAGCAGGACGTTCTCAACGCCGGGGGCACGAGTCACGCGGAGCTGGCGGGCAGGCCGGCCGCGGTAGGTGAGCTCCGTGCCGCCGGACAGCCGGCCCCGGAGCAGCCAGGACGAGTCGGCCAGGAACCTGGCGGCATCGGCCAGCGGGGCGGCCGGGCCGACCTTGGCCTGGTCCTGGGAGATCTCCCAGCGGCGCTCGCCGTCGCAGACGGTCACCTTCCGGCCATCGCGGTTCCGGCGGGGCCCGTAGTCGAGGCGGTAGCGGTCCGGACCGCTGACCCGCAGCCGGGTGTCGAAGCGGAGCACCTGCTCATCGCGGCTCATCGCGTCCAGGAGGCTGGCGACGCCGCTCCGCCCGGCGGCGCGGGCTCTTTCCGGCACCCAGGCCGCCATGACGGCCGCGGCGCTCCAGTGCCGCTCCACGGCACTGAGGTCGCGGGGCTCGCCGCTGCGGTAGAGCAGGCCGAGCACCTCATCGGGCGGTGAGCCGTCAGCCGACCCGAGCGGGGGCGGGTCGGGTGACGGCATCGCATCCAGCAGCTCGTCAGGCACGTCCTGAGCGCGCCGGTGCGGCACATGCCTGATCAGCGCGCCGAGGCCGCCCGCCGCGGCGTCGACGGCGTCCCAGCCCGGCCCGCTGTAGTCCGACCACGAGACTCCCTTCCGGTGGTCGCCGAACTGGCTGCCCGGCGGCGGGGCGAACC
Source organism: Streptosporangiaceae bacterium (assembly GCA_025934635.1). The sequence continues at coordinate 50,008 of JAICWX010000009.1, forward strand.
GGGCGGCGTCGGCCGCTTCCGGCGGGTTCATCGTCACGGCGGTCAGCTCGGTGCGGGTGACCACTTCTTCGCCTTCCGCGCCGGACGTCTCGGTCCGGCGGAGCAGGATGCCGAGCTCGGCATCCACCGCGACCTCGATGCGGTCGGAGAGCTGGCGGCCGGGCCGGGAGCCGAGCACGTCGCGCCGCGGCGTGGCCGCGACGGCGATCGCGGCACGGCCGACCACGGTCACCGGCCCCAGCTCCTCCAGGGTGTACCCGCCGAGCAGGCCGGACGGGCGGAACAGTTCGGGCACCGGCGGGTAGGCGCCGTCCACCGCGACCGGGGGCGGCGGGGAACCGTCCGCTTCCACCGAACGCCACGACCAGGCGCGTTCGCCGTCGTAGCCGTCGGCGGCCGCTCCCCCGGCGCCGCGGCCGGGAACCGGGTACTCCAGGCGCCAGCGGCCGTCCGGGCCGACCAGCAGGGTTCCGGGGCCCGTGTAGCGGTCGGAGTGCACCTCGGCGGACAGGGACAGGCGGGTCCAGTCAGCGCGGTAGAGCAACCCGATCAGGTTCGGCAAGCCGGCCATGGCGACACCATCCGGGGTGAGTCAGTTCCGGGGAGCCGGGATGGCAACCCCGTTCGGTTCAAATTATGCTCTTTGCCGGTCTCGGGCCCGCACGGCTTGTGGTGCCGCACAGGGGGCGGGATTGGCGCTTGCCGGGCGGGCGGGCGGCGCCTAGCGTCGGCCGTGGGGGTCCCACCCTGCGGAGGTGACGAGTTGACAGACGCTCCGGCTGAAGAATTCCTCGCACTCGACGGCGGCCGGGTTCACCTGCTGCGCGGCGGCCAGGGCGAGCCGGTGCTGTTCCTGCACGCGGCGGGCGGGGCGGGGACCTGGCTCGAGTTCCACCGGCGGCTGGCGGGCGGGTTCGACGTGATCGCGCCCGATCACCCCGGGTTCGGCAAGTCGGATGACTTCGCCGAGGTGGAGGCGATGGACGACCTCGTCTATCACTACCTCGACGTGATGGACGCGCTCGGCCTGGACCGCCCGCACGTGGTCGGGGCGTCGTTCGGCGGCTGGATCGCGGCCGAGCTGGCGGTGGCCGCGCCGCACCGCATAGGGTCCCTGGTGCTGCTGGCCCCGGTCGGGCTGCGGCTGCCGGAGCACCCGGTCGCGGACCTGTTCCTCATGGCGCCCGAGGAACTGGTGGCGACGCTGTTCCACGATCCGGCGGCCGGCGCGGGCATGCTGCCGGCCGAGCCGGACGTGGACTTCGTGCTGGCGCAGTACCGGGACCTGAGCGCGCTGGCCCGGTTCGCCTGGACGCCGTTCATGAGCAACCCCAAGCTGGAGCGGCGGCTGCGCCGGATCACCGCCCCCACCCTGGTGGGCTGCCCGTCCGACGACCGGCTGGTCCCGGGGGCGCACGGCCGGCGGTACGCCGAGCGGATCGGCGACGCGCGCTACGCCGAGGTCGCGGACTGCGGCCACGCCATGTACTTCGAGCGTCCCGCCGAGTTTGCCGACCTGGTGACGTCCTTCCTGAGCGGAGCGAGCCGGTGAAGTTCTCCTTCTTCCACCTGATGCCCTACCCGTACCTGCCGGACGACTTCGACGAGAACTATCCCTCGTCGGCGCTGACGTTCCCGAACAGCTTCTTCGACCCCAAGACCGGCAACCAGCTCTACCACCGCTACCTGGACGAGCTCGAGTACGCCGACCAGCTCGGGTTCGACGGGATCGCGGTCAACGAGCACCACCAGACCGCCTACGGCCTGATGCCGTCGCCCAACATCATGGCCGCGGCGCTGGCCCGGCGGACCGAGCGGGCCAAGATCATGGTGCTCGGCAACGCCATCGGCATCCGCGGCAACCCGCTGCGGGTAGCCGAGGAGATCGCCATGCTCGATCACCTCAGCAACGGGCGGGTGGTCTCCGGGTTCGTCCGCGGGATCGGCTGGGAGTACTTCGGCCACAGCATCAACCCCACCCGTTCGCGGGCCCGGTTCAACGAGGCCCACGACCTGATCATCAAGGCCTGGACGTCGCCGGAGATGTTCCAGTGGATCAGCCCCAACTACGAGTACCGGTACGTGAACCTGTGGCCGCGGCCGCTGCAGCAGCCGCACCCGCCGGTCTACATCCCGGGCGCGGGCAGCACCGAGACGATGAAGTTCTGCGCCGAGCGCCGCTACACCTACATGTCGGTCTACGCGCCGGCCCGGGTGGTGCGCCGCTGGTTCGACGGCTACCGGCAGGCGGCGGCCGACCTCGGCTACGTGCCCGACCCGGAGAAGATCGCCTTCTCGGTCCCGGTCTACGTGGCGGACAGCGACGAGCAGGCGCACCGCGAGGCCCAGCCGGTCCTGGAGTGGCTGTTCCGCAAGGGGCTCAAGCAGCCGGGCGCGATGCACACTCCCCCGGGCTACATGTCGCCGTCGTCGCTGCGCGGCGTGCTGATGTCCGGCATGAAGCCGTTCTACGAACTGTCTTATGAGGACCTGCTGGAGGGCGGGCAGGCCATCGTGGGCAATCCGGCCACGGTGACGCGGCGGCTTCGTGAGCTGCATGAGGAGCTGGGCGGGTTCGGTCAGCTCAATGCGCTGTTCTCGATCGGGCCGAGCACCCATGAGCAGGTCACCAGGAGCGCGGAGCTGTTCGCGACCGAGGTGATCCCTGAACTGCGCGGCCTCGGCGCGGCCGACGGCTAGGCCGCGTGTTCCTTGCCGCGTGTTCCCTTGCCGCCGCGGGCGGGTGTCTTGGCAGGCTGACCTGGGGAGCGTAGGCTGCGCGATTTGTAGGGGTACTGCGAAACGAGCAGGGGGACGGATGGCCGACTTCGCGCAGACCATCGCGACCGCGTACGCCACCGACGGGGCCGCAATTGATCTCGGACGCGGCGTGCACGACGGTGCGGTCGTCCCGGAGGCGGTGGTCAAGCTGCCGTTGCGGATGGTCAACCGGCACGGCCTGATCGCCGGCGCCACCGGCACCGGCAAGACCAAGACGCTGCAGGGACTGGCCGAGCAGCTGTCGACCGCGGGCGTGCCGGTGTTCGTGGCCGACGTCAAGGGCGACCTGTCCGGCGTGGCCGAGCCGGGCGACGCGGGCAGCGCGGCGGCCAAGCGCGCCGCCGACCTCGGACAGCAGTTCCAGGCCCGGGGCTTCCCGGTGGAGTTCTTCGCGCTCGGCGGCATCGGGCCGGGGATCCCGATCCGGGCGACCGTCTCGGACTTCGGGCCGCAGCTGCTGGCCAAGGTGCTCGACGCCAACGAGACCCAAGAGCAGTCGCTCACCCTGGTGTTCCACTACGCCGACGCCAAGGGACTGCCGCTGCTCGACCTGTCCGACCTGCGGGCGCTGCTCAGCTTCCTGATCTCCGACGACGGCAAGGCCGAGCTGGCCGGGATCGGCGGGCTGTCGCCGGCCACGGTCGGGGTGCTGCTCCGGTCGATGGTCGGGCTGGAGGACGGGGGCGGCAACGAGTTCTTCGGCGAGCCGATGCTCGACGTCCACGACCTGATGCGCACCGCCCCCGACGGCCGCGGGATCATCTCCTGCCTGGAGCTGCCGGCCGTCCAGGACAAGCCGAAGCTGTTCTCGACCACCCTGATGTGGCTGCTGGCGGAGCTGTTCGAGGCGCTGCCGGAGGCGGGTGACCTGGACAAGCCGAAGCTGGCGTTCTTCTTCGACGAGGCGCACCTGCTGTTCGAAGACGCCTCGAAGGCGTTCCTGACCTCGGTGGCGCAGACCGTCCGGCTGATCCGGTCGAAGGGCGTCGGCGTCTACTTCATCACCCAGACCCCCAAGGACGTGCCGAGCGAGATCCTCGGCCAGCTCGGCAACCGGGTCCAGCACGCGCTGCGCGCGTTCACGCCGGAGGACGCCAAGGCGCTGAAGGCCACCGTCGGCACGTTCCCCAAGTCCCCGTTCTACGACCTGGAGACGCTGCTCACCGGGATGGGCATCGGCGAGGCGGCGGTGACGATCTTGTCCGAGACCGGCGTGCCGACCCCGGTCGTGCACACCCGGGTCTCGCCGCCGGCCTCGCGGATGGGCCCGGCCGACGACATCGAGGCCAAGGCCAAGGCGTCCCCGCTGTGGGCCAAGTACGGCACGCGGGTGGACAACCAGAGCGCCCGGGAGATCCTGGCGGCCCGGCTGGATTCGGCCGCGGCCGAGGATGAGCCGGCTTCCGCGCCTGCTGCCGCCCCGGCGGCGCCGCACCCGCAGGCGGCCGCGCACAAGCAGGCCGCCCCGCACCGGCAGCCTGCCCCCCAGCACAAGGAGGCCGCGGGCGCGCTTTCTGGCGGGGTCGCGGCGGTGTCCTCGTTCCTGCAGTCCAGCCAGGGCAAGAAGCTGCAGAAGGAAGTGGTGCGCGGCGTGTTCGGCATGCTCAAGAAGAGGTTCTGAGCCGCCGGGCCGGGCATCGTCAGGCTGCCGTGGTCACTATGGGGTTTACGGCAGCCTGACGATTTCTATGGCCTAGGTTGCCATCCATAGCGGGCGTTACGGTCATACAGGTCCTAGCGGCCGCATCTGTCCCGGTAGGCCCTTCAGCCACCCGGCCCGCCATCCGGCAGCGACATGAATGCTCCATCGATGTCGCGGAAACGGCATCGATGCTCCATCGATGCCGTTGGGGTAGTGCCCTGGACGGTTGAAGCGGTGTCCCGGACGGGAAGGACGGCACCAACAGCACCGGGCGCACCAGTGGCACCTCCTACGGCGAACCCGGTACAGTCACGGCGTCAGCCGGTAGAAGCGCAGCATGCCCGCGTCGACCGGGAGGATTTCCAGGTCCTGGAATCCGGCTTCGAGGGCGAAGCGGCGCAGCGTGGCGGGTCGCAGCACGGCGCCGGTGGCGGCGGTGTCCGGGTCGCCCATGACCGCGGGCAGGCAGGCGACCACGCTCCAGCCGTAGTGATACTGCTCTTCGGCGGAGGCGGGCGCGGTGAATTCCTCATCCACCCGCTCGTCGGCGACGATGACGCTGCCTCCGTCCCTGAGCAGCCCGCGGGCCACCCGCAGCGCATCGGCCGGGCGGGACATGTCGTGCAGGCCCTCGAGGATCGTCACCAGGTCATAGTGGCCGGACAGGCCGAGGCCGGACGCGTCGGCGGCGGTGAACGTGACGCGGCCGGCCAGGCCGGCTTCCTGCGCGTGGCCCCGGGCGGCCTCGATCGCGTCCGCGTCCAGGTCGAAGCCGTCGACGCTGATCAGCGGGTAGGCCTGCGCCATGGCGATGCTGGACCAGCCGGTGCCGCAGGCCAGGTCGGCCACCCGGGCGGGCGGCTCGCCGCGCAGCCGCAGGTCCACGTCCGCGATGGCGGGCAGCCACTGCCTGCCCAGCAGGTTCAGGAACACCGCCCGGTTGAACTCCGGCCGACCCTCCGGTGCCCAGGACAGCGGCGGCGGCGCGCCGCCGCTGCGGGCCGCCTCGGCCACCTGCGGCATCCAGCGCGCGGCACGGACCAGCTCGGTGCCGCTGAACGCCTGGTAGCGGACATCGCTGGTGTCGGCGAGGACGGGCACGTGCCCTGGGGGCAGGGAGTACCGGCGGGCCAGCGGCCCGGCCGCCGGATCATCGACCTCCAGCAGCCCGCTGACGGCGTGGTGTTCCAGCCATTCCCGGATATACCGTTCGGCGGTGCCGGTCCGGGCGGCCAGCTCGGCGGAGGTCGCCGGGCCGCCGGCCTGCAGGGCCTGGTACAGGCCCAGCCGCTCGCCCTGGTAGATGGTGAGCAGTTCCAGCGCGCCGGCCAGGTCGCGGAACAGGCGGTCGGCCAGCGCCGCCGGATCGCCCGGCAGTGGCTGATGTTTCTCGGCTCCCATACTGCTCAAACTATCGCCGCCGGCCCTGGCCTAGACGCCGGTGGCGGATGCCTGCTGGTCGTAGGCGGCGCGGCTGGCCTCGATCTCGGTGATGTGCTCTTCGGCCCAGGCCTTCACCGCGTTGACGGCGGGCATCAGGCTGTCCCCGAGCGGGGTGAGCTGGTAATCGACCCGGACCGGGACGCTGGCGGTGACGGTGCGGGCGACCAGGCCGTCCCGTTCCAGGATGCGCAGGGTCTGGGTGAGCATCTTCTGGCTCACGCCGGTGATGATCCGGCCCAGGTCGCTGTACCGCAGCGGGCCGCCGGCCAGCGCGACCAGGATCAAGGCCACCCATTTGTCGCTGATCCGCGCCAGTACCTGCCGGGACGGGCAGGCCGCGAGGAAGGCGTCGTATTCCGCGCGGGCGGTCGCCCGCTGCTGCGCCGCCGTGAGTGTCGGCACTGGGCACCTCCTGGTAGCTAACGCACCTCAAAGTGCGTGTCCTGCAGCCGGTATGGAGTGTAACTCTCTATTGGTTCGTGTCCAAATGCAGGCACAACCCGATTTCAGGAGGAACACCATGCGTGCTGTTGTCGTGCGTAACTACGGTGGCCCGGAGGCGCTGGAGATCATCGACGTGCCGGTCCCGGAGCCGGGGCGCGGGCGGGGTGCGCGGGCGGCTCGTCCTGGTTCCCTGACCGGCGGCGCCCGGTGCCGCGATGTCCGATTCCCGCCAGCTTCGGCTGCTCGCGCGGGGCATCGTGGAGGTATGCATCAAGTCGTTGACCTCAAGGTCCTTTACTTCGGCACGCCGGTCGTGCTGATCAGCACGCGTAACCCGGACGGGACGGCGAACCTGGCCCCGATGTCGTCGGCGTGGTGGCTGGGCGACCAGGCCATGCTCGGCATGAACACCGGATCGCAGACCACCCGGAACCTGGTGCGCGAGCGCGAGTGCGTGCTGAACCTGCCGTCCGCGGACCTGGCCGGGGCCGTGGACCGGCTGGCGCTGCTGACCGGATCGCCGGAGCTGACACCGCACAAGATCGAGAAGGGCTACCGGTACGAGCCGGACAAGTTCGGAACCGCGGGTCTCACCGCGCGGCCGGCCGACCTGGTCGCGGCGCCGCTTGTGGCCGAGTGCCCGGTGCAGCTCGAATGCGAGCTGCTGTCGGCCGAGCCGTTCGGGACGGGCACGCGGGCCACGGCGCACACCGTGCGGGTGATGCGCGCGCACGTGGAGGAGCAACTGATCGTCCCCGGCACCCAGCACATCGACCCGCTCGGCTGGCAGCCGCTGATCATGAAGTTCTGCGAGTTCTTCGGCGACGGCGTCCCGGTGCACTCGTCCCGGCTGGCCCGGGCCTGGGACATACCCCAGCCAGTGCCCGCTGGCTGAGCCGCGCGGCGTACGGTCAGGCTAGGCGGAAGAGGGCCTCGGCGTTGCCGGAGGCGATCTTGGTGCGGTCGGCGGGGTCGGGGATGGCGTCGAAGAACCGCCCGGTCGCCTTCGCGTCGGGCTGGTGGAAGGGATAGTCGGTGGAGAACATCACCCGTTCGGCGCTGGTGAAGTCGAGGGTGTGGCGGAGCAGGCGCTCTTGCAGCATCCCGCTGCTGGTGATGTAGATGTTGGCCCTGATGTAATCCGCGACCGGGCGCTCGAGGTGCCGGGCGACGCCGGAGAGACTGCCGGCCCGGTCCATCCAGAACAGCAGCATCTCGCCCCAGTGGCCGAGCACGAGCTGAAGGCCGGGATGGCGGTCGAACGTGCCTCGCAGGATCAGCCGCAGCGCGGACAGGCCCGCTTCGGAGTGCCAGCCCCAGCCGAACGTCGCCAGGCCGAGGTCGGTCAGCGGGTCCAGGCCCCGGTAGGCGGCGTCGCGCAGCTGGCCCGAGGGGATCTGCGGGTGGATGAAGACGGGCTGGCGCCAGCGGGCCGCGGTGGCGAACAGGTCGTCGTAGGCGGGGTCGTCCAGCGGGCGGGGGCCGGTCCGCCCGTGGACCATGGCGCCGACGTGACCGAGCTGGGTGGCGCACCGCTCGAGTTCGGCGGCCGCGGCCTGCGGGTCGCTGGTCGGCAGGGTCGCGAACGCGCGGAAGCGCTTTGGGTGCGCGCGGACGGCGCTGGCGGCGTCGTCGTTGGCATCCCGGGCCAGCGCGACGGCGTCGGCGGCCGGGAGGGCCTGGGTGGCGGGAGTGACGACCGACAGGATCGAGACGTCGATCCCGGCGGCGTCCATCGCCTCGATCCGGCCCGGGCCGATGTCCTCGAGCCGGGCCTGGTTATCGCCCATGGTGTTGAAGGCGACGCTTTCGTCACGTGTTCCGGCGGGCAGGCGGTCGAGAGCGTCGCGGATGCCGGTGCTGTTCCAGTGCTCTTCGATCGCGATGATCTTCACGTTTCTGTCCTCCAGGACGTTCGCGGGCGGACTGCTCGCGCTACCAGCGGACGGTCTGGCCCTGGTAGTTCAGGTGCAGAGCCGCGAAGCGGGCAGCGACCGCGCAGCGCATCCTGGAGGCGGCGCGCGCGGAGTTCGGGGAGCACGGCCTGGAGGCGGCCACCATCCGTCGCATCGCCCGTCGCGCCAACGTCGATCCGTCGCTGGTCATGCAGCACTATGGATCGAAGGCCGCCCTTTTCGCGGTCGCCATCCAGCTGGATGAAGGGGACGCGGGCGAGGTTGAGACCCATCTGCATGACGTGCTGGACGTGCGGCTCGCGGAGTTGCCCCCGGAGACCAAGGCTCTGGTCCGGTCCATGCTCACGGCACCGGAGGCGGCTGACTCGATGAGCGCGTTTCTCAATGAGCGGGTGGCCAACCTGAGCCGCGCTATGGGTGGCGACGATGCTGACCTGCGGGCGGCGCTGATCGTCAGCAGCATCCTTGGGCTCACCATCGCCCGGCACTTCCTGAAGCTGGACGCGTTTGCCGGTGCCCCGGACGCCGATATCACCCGCGTGGCGCGGCCTTGGGTCATCACCGGAGTCGAACCCGCCGGGCCACCTCCGTCGACATCCACGCAGTCGGGCTGAGCCTCACGCGGGACTCCCGAACAAAGATCGCCCGCATGATGCCGCGATGAGGCAGGTCCAGATCGTCACATATGGGACTGGGCGCCTTGCCGTCGCGTCCACGGCGTTTCCGCAGAAGCACCTGGCGCGCGGCGATCAGGACGTGGGCCTTCCGCAGACCGGGCACCTGCTCCTGATGTCTACGTGCGTGCGCACGAGCTGTTCAGGCAGGGCAGCAGGGACTGGCCTCGCGAACTCGCGCGCTCAATCCGTAGCGCTGGGAGCAGCCGACTGGGATCAGTGGTCGGGTTCGTACTTGAAGGAGAGCTGGAGCTTGGTGCGGTAGGTGATCGCCCCGCTCTCGTCCAGGGAAATATCCTGCTTGACGACCTCGGCCAC
>JAICWX010000466.1 GCA_025934635.1 Streptosporangiaceae bacterium
CCGCGGCAGGGAGGCGGGCCGGTTCTGATTTCATCCCGATCTGCGAGAGGAGGCCAGCCAGCAGGGAGACGTGCAACCGGGTTCGTTCGGCTGAGGTCGAGGTGACGGTCACCCCGAGATCGCCGGCCAGCCTTTGCAGCTGCCCCTGAAGGTCCTGCCACTCGCGGACCCGCAGGTAGTTCAGGAACTCGGCGCGGCACAGGCGGCGGAAGGCCGAGGAGGAGAGCTCGCGCTGCCGCTCGGCCAGGTACTCCCACAGGTTCAGGAAGGTGACGAAATCCGAATCGGGGTCAGCGAACTGGCGGTGCTTGTCGTCGGCCGCCTGCTGGGCCTCGGCCGGCCGCTCCCGCGGGTCCTGGATGGACAGCGCCGCCGCGATGATCAGGACCTCGCGGACGCAGCCGTTCCGGTCCGCCTCCAGGATCATCCGGCCGATCCTCGGGTCGACCGGCAGCCGGGCCAGCTTGCGGCCCAGGCCGGTGATCCGGCCGTTCTTGAACGCGTTCAGCTCGGCGAGCAGGGTGAGGCCGTCGGCGATGTTCCGCGCGTCGGGCGGGTCGATGAAGGGGAACTTCGGGACATCGCCGAGGCCGATCGCCGCCATCTGCAAGATGACCGAGGCCAGGTTGGTGCGCAGGATCTCGGGATCGGTGAACTCAGGCCGGGACTCGAAATCCTCCTGCGAGTACAGCCGGATGCAGATGCCGTCCGAGGTCCGCCCGCAGCGGCCCTGGCGCTGGTTGGCCGAGGCCTGCGAGATCGGCTCGATCGGCAGCCGCTGCACCTTGGTCCGGTGGCTGTACCGGGAGATGCGGGCGGTCCCGGGGTCGATGACGTACTTGATGCCGGGCACGGTCAGCGAGGTCTCGGCCACGTTGGTGGCCAGCACGACCCGGCGGGTGAGGCTGGAGGACGGACGGCGCTCGAAGACCCGGTGCTGCTCGGCGGCGGACAGCCGGGAGTAGAGCGGCAGCACGTCGAGCCGTTCCCGGCCGGCCAGCAGGTCCGCGGTGTCCCGGATCTCGCGCTCCCCGGACAGGAACAGCAAGATGTCGCCGGGCCCCTCGGCGGACAGCTCGTCGATCGCGTCGCTGATCGCCTGGCCCTGGTCACCGTCGTCGTCCAGCGGCCGGTACCGGGTTTCCACTGGGTAGGTCCGGCCGGACACCTCCACGATGGGCGCGCCGCGAAAGGCGGCCGCGAACCGCTCCGGGTCGATGGTCGCCGAGGTGATGATCACCTTCAGGTCCGGGCGGCGCGGGAGCAGCTGCCTCAGGTAGCCGAGGATGAAGTCGATGTTCAGGCTGCGCTCGTGCGCCTCGTCGATGATCAGCGTGTCGTAGCGGCGCAGGTCCCGGTCGCGGGCGAGCTCGTTCAGCAAGATGCCGTCGGTCATCAGCTTCACCAGCGTGTCGCGGGCCGACACGTCGGTGAACCGGACCTGGTAGCCGACCGCCTCGCCGAGCGGGCTGCCCAGTTCCTCGGCGATCCGCTCGGCGACCGTCCGGGCCGCCAGCCGCCGCGGCTGGGTATGCCCGATCTGCCCGTCGACGCCGCGGCCGAGTTCCAGGCAGATCTTGGGTATCTGGGTGGTCTTGCCCGAGCCGGTCTCCCCCGCGATGACCACCACCTGGTGGTCGCGGATGACCCGGGCGATCTCGTCCTTGCGCTGGCTGACGGGCAGCTCGGCGGGATAGGTGACCGGCGCCATGGCCGCGCGGCGGGCGGCGCGCGCGGCGGCATTCCCCGCGGCGGCCCGGTCAGCGCCCCGGTCGGAGGGACGTCCGGGACGCCGGGGCCGCCGCCGGGTGGCCCCGGAGGGCGCGGCGGACGAAGACGTCACGGAAGTTGACTCCATACCGGCGGGAAGAATAGATCAGGGTGGTCCCCACCGCATAACAGTTTTTCCCGCCGTAGCCTTCCGCGGGCTAGTTATCCAGGCCGAGCGTGAAGGTCGGCCGGGGTGAGGAATCGGGCAGCCGGTGCTCGTCGGACAGCCGGCGGATGGCGGTGCCGGTGGCCAGGAACTCGGTGGCGTGCTCACCCCAGACGTGGTTGTGGACTTCCACGCTCACGCCGACGATGCCGGAGGCGCGGGCCTGGGCCGCCTCGGCCTGCATCCGGTTCAGGGCCAGCTCCCGGGCATCGTAGACGCCCTGGGTGAACTGGACCATCTCCTGGTTCTGGCCCGCCTGGCGCAGTGACTGCATGACGCCCTGGTGGGCAATGTGGTAGACGCAGGTGCCGAGGACGAATGACACCGGGACCGCGCCGGCCGCCAGCAGCCGGAAGAAATCCTGCGCGGACAGGTCGGAGGTGAACGCGCGGCCGTCGGGGGCGCGGTGAGCGCCCTGGCCGGTGAGGTGGCGGACGGCGGTGCCGGTGGCGACGAACTCCAGGCAGGACTGGCCCCAGGCATACATCTGCATCCGCAGGTTCACCCCCACGATGCCGTCGGCCGCGAGGTGGTCGGCTTCGGCCCGCATCCGGGCCATGGCCAGCTCGCGGGCGTTGTACATGGCCTGGGTCAGGAGCTGGAGCTCCTGGTTCTGGTTCCACCGGCCGGTCTGGAGGCCGACGTGGTAGATGGAGGAGCCGACGACGAAACCGAGGGGCTCGAAGCCGGCCTCACCCAGGAGGACATACTCCGAGACCGACAGGTCCGAGGTGAACACGCCGGTGGGATTGGCCCCGGCCGTGTGCGCGAGCCTGCTGTCGGCCGCCTTCGGCTCCCATATCGCCGAATTCTGGTCCTGCTGGTTACCGAACAGCGGCATCGTCGCCTCCTGATTTCGCTTGTTGGCGCGGCCCCGTGTCACGCCCGGACCGAGCCTAGCCCGATGCCGCGCCCAACACGTCGAACCAGGCGGCGCGCCCGGCGACACGATCGTCAGGTTAGGAGGGAGGCGAACGGCCAGGAGAGCGCAGTGGTTGGATGGCGGGTATGAGTCTGCAGCTCGACTTCGCGCCCGCCTTGTCCCGGCCCGACCTGCTTGCCGCGGCGGTCGCCGCGGCGCTGCGTGACCTCCCCGGCGCCGAGGAGGTCGAGGTCGCCGAGATCGACCCGGCGCTGGCGGACACCGCCGCGTTCTGCGAGCGCTACGGCGTCACCCTGGAGGAATCGGCGAACTGCGTGGTCATCGCGGCCAAGCGCGGCGGCGAGACCCGGCCCGCGGCCTGCATGGTAGCCGCGACCACCCGGGCAGACGTCAACGGCCTGGTGCGCAGGCACCTCGACGCGCGGAAGGCGTCGTTCGCCCCGGTAGCCGAGGTGACCGCCGCGACCGGCATGGAGTACGGCGGGATCACGCCCGTCGGCCTGCCCGCGGACTGGCCGGTGCTGGTGGACGAGGCGGTGGCCAAGACCGCCTCGGTGATCATCGGCTCCGGCATCCGCGGCTCCAAGCTCCGGCTGCCCGGTCCCCTGCTCGCCGCTCTCCCGGCCGCCCAGGTCCTGCCCGGCCTCGGCATCCCGGTTGCCCCTTAGCTTCTTATTACGCCGGTGTGCCCCCGGGGCAATGCCGGGTGCGCAATCATGGGTTCCGCAGGCCATCACGGCGGGCGGGAGCCCCACCGAAGGACCGCGGGTTCCCGAAAGAGTCGTCACAGATGGCGACCGAACTTGTACGCTCAGCGTCTAAATAAGGAAACTTGCTTACCGAGCGTAACCGAGGAGAGACCTGATGAAGCGGAGACGCCTGGTATCGGCTGCGGCGGCTGGGATCTGCGTCCTGGGCCTCGGGCTTGGGCTGAACGGCGCCGCCTCGGCCACGACGGCGTCGTCGGCCGGGAGGTTCTCCGAGCGCACCGTGGTGCTGAACTGCCAGGGTCATGCTCAGGTGCGGCCGGGCCGCATCACGCTGGCCTGCGCCGACTTCAATGACTACCTGACCGGGCTGGCCTGGAAGAGCTGGGGCCCGAAGCTGGCCAGCGCGACCGGGGTGCAGAACCTCAACGACTGCGTTCCCTACTGCGCGGCCGGGCACTTCCACCGGTACCCGGTGAACGTCGTCCTGTGGCATCCCGCGCCGGCCGGGCCGGGAAGCCAGCGCTACGCCTCGGTCACGCTGCTCTACCCGGGTGCGCATCCGGCCTATGTCGGCCACCGGCGGCCGGTCACCACCTCGATGGTGCTGTCCCGCTAGCCGGGCCGGGCGGCACGTGATGCTTGACACATCGTGACGCCACGGTCGGTCCTGAATTGACACTCAGCGTCGCCCCGGGCATTCTGAGTGAGGTTGAAAACGGGACACCTCGTTCGGTGAGGCGTCTTCACGGACATAGGCCACTGATCCCAACCGTCGAGAGACGCTCCGGATCAGGACACCTCTCCCCGGCCTAAGGGGTGAGGCCAAGTGGCTGGCAATCCGGCCCTGTTGACAACACGGCCGGCCGCAGTACGCCGTGGAGTGCCAAAGCTCTTACGAGAGAGGTGCGCCAGGGATTTCTCCAGCCCGGGCGAGTGTTCCCTCAGGTGTCACGCGGTAGGACGCCGCCGGGCGGAAGGCCCGGCGGTCAGGTGCGGCCTGGCGCCCCCGTGCGTCGCGACCGAAGGGAGGCATGCGATGGACTCTGATAGTCCGGGCCGAAGTTGGCCCCTCTCGCCGCTGTCTCTTTTCCTGTCCCGGGCGCACGCCGCTTGACCTGAGATCCCTGCTCTTTAGCGCTCCCTGCCCAGCTCACGGCAGGTAGCTGCGTGTGCCCCTGTTTCCGTCCGGTTTCGTGACGTGAAAGGGGTGTTCACTATGGCCACCATCACCCGTTCCGCTGCTCTGGATGAGGCGCACGGCGGCGATATCCGCGGTGCGCTGGGCACGATTTCGGCCGATGACCTGGCGTCGCGGCCGGGCCTTGCGGCCAAGCTGAAGACGCTGCTGGCCATCGTGGGCCCGGGGCTGATCGTGATGTGCGGCGACAACGACGCCGGCGCGTTCTCCACCTACGGGCAGGCCGGGCAGAACTACGGCACCCGGCTGCTGTGGACGCTGCTGCTCCTGGTTCCCGTGCTGTACGTGAACCAGGAGATGGTGCTGCGTCTCGGCGCGGTCACCGGCGTCGGGCACGCCCGGCTGCTGATCGAGCGGTTCGGCCGGTCCTGGGCCGCGCTGATGGTCGTCTACCTGCTCATCCTCAACGCGCTGACCCTCGTCACCGAGTTCATCGGGATCACCATGGCGGCCGGGTACCTCGGCGTCCCCAAGCCGGTCGCGGTGCTGCTCGCCGCGGGCGTGATCCTGGCGGCCGCGGCGACCGGCAGCTTCCGCCGGTTCGAGCGGATCGCGGTGGCGCTGTGCGTGGGCTCGCTGCTCCTCATCCCGCTGTACGTGGTCAGCCACCCGTCCGGCACCACGATGCTCCGCGGGTTCGCGGAGCCGGGCCTGCCTGGCGGTTCCGGGCAGCTGGCCACGGTCATGCTGCTGATCATCGGCATCGTCGGCACCACGGTGGCGCCGTGGCAGCTGTTCTTCCAGCAGTCCTACGTGGTCGACAAGCGGATCACGCCGCGGTTCATCCGCTACGAGAAGGTCGACCTGTGGATC
>JAICWX010000648.1 GCA_025934635.1 Streptosporangiaceae bacterium
CCGGGGCCAGGATCTCCTGGACGGCGAGCACGTCGGCGTCCAGGCTCCGGATCACCCCGGCGACCAGCTCGTAGTGCCGCCGGTCCTCGGCCGAGTCGCCCGCGAACAGGTCGAGCATGTTGTACGTGGCAAACCGGACGGACCCGGGCACCGGCCCCGACCCAGCGGCCCCCGACCCAGCGGCCCCCAACCCAGCGGCCGCCGCCATCACGTCCCCGCCGGGAAGGCGAAGTCGGACGGCACCGGGGCGCGGCCCGGCCGGTAGGTGACGGCGATCTGGAGGTGCGGGGTCAGCAGCACCGAGCCCGGTGCTCCAGCCACCGCCGAGCCGTCCAGGTAGACCGCGACCGGCGCCGACGGCGCGGCCCGCAGCCCGCCCAACCGGCTCCGGCTCAGCGGCACCTGCCACTCGGCGAAGAACTGGCCGAGGGTGAACACGCTCTGGTCGCTGTTCGCGGTGACGTGGACGATCCCCGAGGTGTCCGCGGTGTACAGCGGGGAGGTGCGCCGGGCGGGGGCATCGACGCCGATGCCGGACGGCACGGTGACCGGCTGGCCGTCGACGATCACGTTGAGGTGCACCGCGAACCGGACCACCTCACCGGGGGCGGCGAGCAGCGGCAGCCCGGCCGCCTGCACCCCGGCCGCGACGGACGCCGGGGCGGGCCACGGCGGCGCCCCGCGGATCTCCGGGCCGGGACCGTGCGCACCGCGGAGCCCTAGCACGAGCAGCGCGGTGGCCGCGGCGGACAGCAGCACCCGGACGCGGAACCAGTCCAGCCGCAAACCCCGCCGGATCCCCCGCAGCCGGATCCCCCGCAGGCCGTGCCGCCGGTCCCTAGGGACGGGCGGCAAGCTCCGCCGCCACCAGCTCGGCGATCTGCGCCGTGTTCAGGGCCGCGCCCTTGCGCAGGTTGTCGCCGCAGACGAACAGCTCGATGGTCCGCGGGTCGTCGAGCGACTGGCGGACCCGGCCGACCCAGGACGGGTCGGTGCCGACCACGTCGACCGGGGTGGGGAACTCGGACGCGGCCGGGTTGTCGGCCACCACGACCCCCGGTGCCATCCGCAGCACCCGCCAGGCCTCCTCGCGGCTGACCGGCTGCGCGAACGTGGCGTGCACGGCCACCGAGTGGGTGGTCACGACCGGCACCCGGACGCAGGTCGCGGAGACCTTCAGCCCGGGCAGGCCGAGGATCTTGCGCGACTCGTTGCGGATCTTCAGTTCCTCGGACGACCAGCCGTCCGCCTTCAGCGAGCCCGCCCACGGCACCACGTTCATCGCCAGCGGGGCGGGGAACGGGCCGAGATCGCCGACCGCCGCGCGCACGTCGCCGGCCCGCTGCCCCAGCGACCGGGTCCCGGCAACCTTGTCGAGCTGCGCGTAGAGGGTGTCGATGCCGGCCTGGCCGGCCCCGGAGGCCGCCTGGTACGAGGCGACCACCATCTCCTCCAGGCCGAACACCCGGTGCAGCGCGCCCACCGCCACGATCAGCGACAGCGTGGTGCAGTTCGGGTTGGCAATGATGCCCTTCGGCCGGCGGCGCACATCCACCGGATTGACCTCCGGCACCACCAGCGGGACCTCGGGGTCCATCCGGAAGGCGCCCGAGTTGTCGACGGCCACCGCACCGCGGGCCGCCGCGACCGGCGCCCACTGCGCCGAGACCTCGTCCGGCACGTCGAACATGGCCACGTCGATGCCGTCGAACGCGTCCTCGGCCAGCGCGACCACCTCGGTCTCGCCGCCCCGGACGGTCAGCCGCCGCCCGGCCGACCGCGGCGAGGCGATCAGCCGGATCTCGCCCCAGACGTCTTCCCGGATGGACAGCAGGTCGAGCATCACCGTGCCGACCGCGCCGGTGGCGCCGACGACGGCGAGAGACGGACGCGAGGGAGCGCTCACCGGCCGGTCCCCCCGTAGACGACGGCCTCCACCTGGTCGGAGTCGAGCTCGAAGGCCTTGTGGGTGGCG
>JAICWX010000064.1 GCA_025934635.1 Streptosporangiaceae bacterium
CGTGGCCGAAGCCGGCGACGGGATCAGCGTCCCCGGCCTGTCCGGCCGCCTGTCCCTGACCGCCTTCGGCGGCGACTCCCGCTGGACCGGCTACGCCCTGATCAGCGGCCACTGGTACGCGACCGGCAGCGATCAAGTCGTGGTGAACACCCCCTTCCTCACCGCGACCGGCACCGCGGTGGGGGACAGCTACACCCTCACCTCCGGCGGCCGGCGCCTCACGGTGCGGATCGCCGGCCAGGTCTTCGACCCGTCCGGCGGCAACCCAGAACTCATCGGCCGCCTGTCCGCCCTGGCCAGCCTGGATCCGCAGCTGGCCGCGACCCAGTACGACGTCGCGCTCACACCAGGCACCGACGCCACCGCCTACGCGTCCGCCCTCGGCCGCGCCCTCGGTCCGGATTACCAGGCCAGCGCCACGTCGGACAGCTCACCGGAACTGCTGGCCGTCATCGGCCTGGTCGGCGCGCTCATGCTGCTGCTGGCCGCGGTGGCCGGCCTCGGCGTCCTCAACACGGTCGTCCTCCAGATCAGGGAGCGGGTGCACGACCTCGGCGTGTTCAAGGCGGTCGGCATGACCCCCCGGCAGACCATGGCCATGGTGGTCTGCTCGGTCGCGGGCACCGGCCTGGCCGCCGGCCTGGTCGCCATCCCGGCCGGCATCGCGCTGCACCACGCGGTGCTGCCGGTGATGGGCCACGCCGCCCAGACCGACATCCCCGCCGCGGTCCTGCACGCCTACCAGCCCGGGGAGATCGTCCTGCTCGCCCTGGCCGGCCTGCTCATCGCCGTCGCCGGCGCCCTCGCCCCCGCCAGCTGGGCCGCCCGCACCCGCACCGCCTCCGCCCTCCGGGCTGAATAGGGGGCGCCGGATAAGGACCGGCGTCCCGCGCAGCGGATGCACGTCGTCGCGGCCGGGCGGGCCGCCAGTCGTTCGGTCCCGATCGGCTGCCCGCACCGGCCGCACACCCCGTACCGCCCGGCCGCCAACCGGGCCAGCGCCGCGTCGACCGCCGCCACCTGCTCCCGCGCCGCCTCGAGCAGGGCGGCGGCGTGCTGCCGCTCAAAAGCCAGCGTCGCCCCCTCCGGATCGTGCTCGTCATCGGTCCCCGCCGCACTAGCCGCCTCCGCCAGCCCCGCGAACTCCCGCTCCAGCGCCACCACCCGCTCCCGCGCCCGCCGCCCCTCCTCCTCCAGCCGCTCCCGCACCAGGTCACCTCCACCCTCTGCCACGCGCCGCCGCGTTGCGCTGCTTCAAGTGTTCTTCATGTTGGCTGGCTAGCCTCCATTCGCGAAGCCGGAACGAGGCCGGAGCGAGCACGGAGTCTCAGAGGCTACGGAGAGGGTTCGCGCAGGGATTCCCGAATACGCGACCACAGAATGGATTACATGAGCAGTAAAGACCGAGACGGGATCCACCAGGCCATCGCGGCCAGGGAACGCGGCCGGGGCAAGGTCAGGTCGGCCACTACCGCGGTCACCGTGGCCAGCGTGGTCGCGGCTGGCGCGGTCGCCCTGGTCCTGCCCGGATCCACGCACACCGCCAGCGCGTCCACCTCCGCCGGCTCTACGAGCTCCGGGTCCACCAGCTCGGGCTCCACGAGCTCCGGGTCCACCAGCTCCGGTTCCACCTCCACCGGATCGAGCTCGAGTTCTGGCTCCAGCGGCCTCCGCTCCGGCTCCTCGCCGTCCTCGAGTTCGGGCAGCAGCCAGGTCACCTCCGGCGGCTCGTGATGCTGCGGTCCGCCGTGGACCCGGTGGCGGATCCCGGTCCGGCCGGCGCCAGCTGGCGCGCCCTCGGCACGCTCGTCCACCTCCTGGTGACCGAACCTGCCCACCTCGGCCAGGCCCGCCAGCTCCTCACCGCCGACCTGGCCGACGTGGACGCGGCCTGCAGCCGCTTCCGCCCCGACTCCGAGCTCCGCACCCTCACCGGCGGCCGGCGGACCATAACCCCGCTGCTCGCCGAGGCCATCGCCGTCGCCCTGCGCGCGGCCCGGCTGACCGGGGGCGACGTCGACCCCACGGTCGGCGCCGCCATGTGCCGAGCCGGCTACGACCGCGACTTCGACCACCTCCCGCCCGATGCCCCCGCGCTGCGCCTCACCGTCCGCCGCGTGCCCGGCTGGCAGGAAATCCACCTGGACGGCCGGACGCTGATCACGCCCCCGGGCGTCCGGCTCGACCTGGGCGCCACCGCCAAGGCGTGGGCCGCGGATCGCTCCGCCGCCCGGATCGCGGCCCGCACCGGCGGTGGCGTCCTGGTCAGCCTGGGCGGCGACATCGCCGTCGCCGGGCCGGCGCCGGCCGCCGGCTGGCGGGTCCGGGTGCAGGACGTGACCGGCGCCCCCGAGGACCCGCCGGCCGGCCCCTACGCGCAGATCGCCATCCGCGACGGCGGCCTGGCCACCTCGAGCACCGCCGCGCGCCGCTGGCGGCGCGGCGGCGACGTGCTGCACCACATCCTCGACCCGCGCACCGGCCTGCCCGCCGAAGCCGTCTGGCGTACCGTCTCGGTCGCCGCCGGGAACTGCGCCGACGCCAACGCGGCCAGCACCGCCGCCATCATCCGCGGGCGCCGCGCGCTGGGCTGGCTGGCCCAGCTCGGCCTGCCCGCCCGCCTGGTCGACGCGACCGGCGCGGTCTTCACCGTGGCCGGCTGGCCCGAAGGCGGTCGCCGGGGCATGGATGACGTGAACATGAAAGAGAACGGGGAAAGGGCCTGATGAATACCGCGTTCTGGTACGCCAGCCGCGCGACGGGCATCGTCTCGCTGCTGCTGCTGACCGCCGTCCTGGTGCTCGGCATCCTGGTCAGCCGGCAGGGCCGGCTACCCGGCCTGCCGAGGTTCGCGGTGACCGGCATCCACCGCAACCTCTCGCTGCTCTCGGTGGCGTTCATCGCGGTGCACGTCGTCACGGCGGTGCTCGACAGCTACGTGCACATCCCGCTGCTGTCCGCGGTGATCCCGTTCGCGTCGGGGTACGAGCGGCTGTGGCTGGGCCTGGGCGCGATCTCGGTGGACCTGATGATCGCCATGATCGTGACCAGCCTGCTCCGCGGCCGGATGAACCGGACCGTCTGGCGCGCCGTCCACCTGCTCGCCTACGCCAGCTGGCCGGTCGCGTTCGCGCACAGCCTCGGCTCGAGCACCGACCTGCACCAGGGCTGGCTGCTCTTCCTGGCCTTCGGCTGCGCGCTGGCCGTCGCGGCGGCGGTAATCTGGCGGCTGGCTCACGCGGCCCGGCAGGTGCCCAGGGCCGCCCGCGTCGCCGAGGTCTTCGCCCAGCCCCGCCCCGCCCCGCGCAGCAAGGCGGCGTCCCGATGACCGCGGCGACCAACGAGATGACGGCACCAGGCGGGGCGGCCCGGCAGGCTGCTGCCGGGCTGCCCCGCCTGCTGCCGAGGGCCCCCGAGGACCTGCAGGCCCACCTGGCCCGGTACGGCATCCTCCCGTACCGCGGGCGGCCCGGGGAGCTGATCGGCGACCTCGAAGCGTCCGGCCTGACCGGCCGGGGCGGCGCGGCCTTCCCGGTCTACCGCAAGCTGGCCGTGGTGGCCCGCTCCCGCCAGGCCCGCAAGGTCATCGCGGCCAACGGGGCGGAGAGCGAGCCGGCCAGCCGCAAGGACGAGCTGCTGCTGCGGATCGCGCCGAACCTGGTCCTCGACGGGCTGCAACTGGCCGCCGAGGCGATCGGCGCCACCGAGGCGCACCTGTACCTGCATACCGCCCCCGGCCCGCGGATCCTCCGCGCCCTGGCCGAACGTTCCTCCCGCCGCCTGGACCTTCTCCCTGTCACCATCACCCAGGCCCCGCCGCGGTTCCTGGCCGGCCAGGAAACCGCGCTGATCAACCGCCTCGGCGGCGGCCCCGCGCTGCCTACCTTCCAGCCGCCGCGGGTCAGCGAGCGCGGCCTGGGCGGCGCCCCCACCCTGGTGCAGAACGCCGAGACGCTGGCCCACCTGGCGCTGATCGCCCGCTACGGCCCGCGCTGGTTCCGCGCCGTCGGCACCCCGGACGAACCGGGCAGCATGCTCACCACCGTCTACCGTCCCGGCGCCCGGACGGAGATCCACGAGGTGGCGACCGGCACGCCGCTGCGCGCCCTGCTCGGCGACGGCCCGGAAACCCGGGCCTGGCTGGTCGGCGGCTACCACGGCGCCTGGCTGCCGCTGCCTTCGGCGAAGGAGCTCACCCTGGACCGGGCCTCGCTGCGCCGGTTCGGCGCGGCACCGGGCGCGGGCGTGCTGGCCGCGCTGCCGTCGGACCGGTGCGGCCTGGCCGAGACGGCCCGGGTGGTCGGCTACCTGGCCGCCGAGTCGGCCGGCCAGTGCGGTCCCTGCCTGAACGGGCTGCCCCGGATCGCGGCTGCCCTGGCCGAACTGGCCGGCGCCGGTCACCGCACGCAAGTCCGCGCCGACCTGGAACGCTGGTCCGGCCTGGTCATCGGCCGCGGCGCCTGCAGCCACCCGGACGGCACCGTGCGCTTCGTCCGCAGCGCGCTGCGGGTGTTCGCCCCCGAGATCGACCGCCACGCCCGCGGCCAGTGCTCTGCCCCCAACCACGGGGCCACGGACCGCACGCCGTTCCTGCCCCTCCCGGACCGCCGGCCCACCAGCGAACAGGACTGGATCTGACGATGGCAGAAACCCTCCGGGTGAACCCGGTCGCCTGCACCGGCCACGGCGTCTGCGCCGAGCTCCTCCCCGAGCTCATCGCCGTCGACGAATGGGGCTACCCCCTCCTCGACCCCGGCCCGGTACCGGCAAAACTTGAACGCGAGGCACGACGAGCCGTCTCCGCCTGCCCCGCGCTGGCGCTCAGGCTCGCACGGGCAGAAGAGCCGGCTCGTTCGGTGGGAAGGTCTTAATGGTCTTAAAGGACGTCGTGGCCCGGGCGGGGTTCGGCCGGCACCGCGGGAATGGTTCCCAGCCGTCCGGCCTGGAAGTCCTCGAAAGCCTGCTGCAGCTCCGCGCGGGTGTTCATGACGAACGGCCCGTACGCCGCCACCGGCTCCCGGATCGGCTCGCCGCCGAGCAGCAAGATGTCCAGCTCGGTCCGGGCGGCGAACGTGATCGCGTCGCCGGCCCCGAACACCGCCAGCTGCCCCATCTTCACCGGGCGCTTCTCCGCCCCGACAGTTCCGCTTCCCGCCAGCACGTACGCCAGCGAGTTGAAGTCGGCCCGCCACGGCAGCCGCACCTGCGCGCCGGCCGAGACGGTCGCGTGCACCAGCGAGATCGGCGTGTGCGTGATCCCCGGCCCCGCGTGCCCGTCGAATTCACCGGCGATGACCCGCAGCAGCGCCCCGCCGTCGCCCGAGGACAGCAGCGCGACCTGCCCGGCCCGGATGTCCTGGTACCGCGGCGGCGTCATCTTCAGCCGGGCCGGCAGGTTCACCCACAGCTGGAACCCGTGGAACAGCCCGCCGCTCATCACGAGCTCCTCCGGCGGCGCCTCGATGTGCAGCAGGCCGCCGCCCGCGGTCATCCACTGGGTGTCGCCGTTGGTGATCAGCCCGCCGCCGCCGTTGGAGTCCTGGTGACGGAAGGTGCCGTCGATGATGTAAGTGACGGTCTCGAAGCCGCGGTGCGGGTGCCACGCGGTGCCCTTGGGCTCACCGGGGCCGTAGTCGACCTCGCCCATCTGGTCCATGTGGATGAACGGGTCGAGCCGCACCAGGTCCACGCCGGCGAAGGCGCGCCGGACCGGGAATCCCTCGCCCTCGTAGCCGGACGGCGCGGTCGTCACCGAGGTGACCTTCCGCTCGGCCCGGGTGACGTCGGGCTCCGGCACCCGCGGCAGCACGAGGATGTCGTCGACGGTGATCGCTGGCATGGCGTCCTCCTTGGATCAGCTCAGCTTAACTGCCCGTCCTAACAATGATTGAAAGTTCAAATATTCCGAACGGGCCAGCCATCCCTGGTACTGCCACTGCTCGTTACCATGGCGCCCATGGATCCCTACGCGAGCGCGGGCGTTGACGAAGAGCGCGAACAGGAAGTCTTCGCCAAGGCGATGCGCCCGTGGCTGTCGAAAACGGCGGTGCGGTCCTCGCTGGTGACCAGCATCACCGGGCTGGCCAGCGGCTACTTCGCCACCTTGATGCACATCCCGCCCGGCCCGCCGATCGCGCTCACCACCGACGGGGTGGGCACCAAGATCCTGCTGGCCCGGGAGGCGAACCGGTGGGAGCCGGTCGGGATCGACGTGGTGGCCAACAACGTCAACGACGTGATCTGCACCGGCGCGGTGCCGCTGGCGCTGCTCGACTACATCGCCACCGACCGCATCGACGCGGCCGTGCTCGAGGACGTGGCCCGCGGCCTGTACCGGGGGGCCGACGAGGCCGGCATCGCCATCCCCGGCGGGGAGATCGCGCAGATCGGCGCGATGCTGGCGAGTTCGGCCGGCGGCGGCCCGATGATGGACCTGGTCGGCACGGCGGTCGGCGCGATCCCCGCGGGCCGCAACCCGGTGGACGGGTCCCGGGTCGAGCCGGGGGATACCGTCCTGGCCCTGCCCAGCTCCGGCCTGCACAGCAACGGCTTCTCGCTCGCCCGGCGCGCGCTCGGCTCGCGTACCTCTGATCACCTGGACGCGCTGCTCGCGCCGACCCGGATCTACGTCCGGGCCGTCGACGCGCTGTGGGAGGCGGGCGTGGTGCCGCGGGGGCTGGCCCACATCTCCGGCGGCGGCCTGCTCAACGTCACCCGGCTGGCCGCCGACGTGTCGTACGTCCTGGACGCGCTGCCGCCCGCGCCGGAGATCTTCGGCCAGATCGCCGCGGCCGGCGACGTCCCGGTGGCGACCATGTTCGCCACCTTCAACATGGGCACCGGCTTCTGCGTCGTCGTTCACCCGTCCGAGGTGGACGCGGCCGTCGACGCGCTGCGCGGCGCGGGCGCGGAGCCGGCCGTGGCCGGCTCGGTCACCGACCGCCCCGGCAAGTACGTGACGATCCCGGCCGTGGGACTGGTGGGCCGCGGCGACGCCTTCGAGGCAGTGCACGATAACGTCTAGTTCATGGACGTCCGTGGTTATGTCGAGGCGAACGCGCGCGAATTCATCGATGACCTGAAGCAGTGGCTGGCGATCCCGTCGATCTCGGCCGACCCGGACCGGCACGGCGACGTGGGCCACAGCGCCGCCTGGCTGGCCAGTCACCTGCGCGGCGCCGGGTTCCCGGTCGCCCAGGTGCTGGAGACCGGCGGGCTGCCCGCGGTGTACGCGGAATGGCCGGCCGATGACCCCGCCGCCCCGGTGGTGCTGGTCTACGGGCATCACGACGTCCAGCCGGTCGAGCCGCTCGAGGAGTGGGACAGCCCGCCGTTCGAGCCGGTCGAGCGGGACGGCCGGCTGCTCGGCCGGGGCGCCTCCGACGACAAGGGCCAGGTGCTGCTGCACTCGCTCGGCGTCCGCGCCGCGCTGGCCGCCTCCGGCGCCGCGGCGCCCCCGGTCACGATCAAGCTGCTGGTCGAGGGCGAGGAGGAGTCCGGCTCGGAGCACTTCGCCGACCTGCTCCGGCGCGAGCGGGAGCGGCTGGCCTGCGACGTGATCGTGATCAGCGACACCACCATGTGGGCGGCCGACGTGCCGTCCATGTGCACCGGCATGCGCGGCCTGCTCCCGGTCGAGGTCACGCTGACCGGGCCGGTGCGTGACCTGCACTCGGGATCGTTCGGCGGCGGGGTGCCGAATCCGCTGCACGCGATGGTGAGCCTGCTGGCCGGCCTGCACGACGACCAGGGCCACGTCACCCTGCCCCGGTACTACGACCGGGTGCTCCCGCTCACCGACGAAGAGCGGGACCTGCTGGCCCGGCTGCCGTTCGACGAGAAGAGCTGGCTGGCCGACGCCGGCCACAGCGGCGCGCTGTACGGCGAGCAGGGCTTCAGCACCCTGGAGCGGATCTGGGCCCGGCCGACGGCCGAGGTCAACGGCATGTGGGGCGGGCACACCGGGCCCGGCTCCAAGACCATCATCCCGAAGGCCGCGCACGCCAAGATCTCCTTCCGGCTGGTCGCCGACCAGGACCCGGCCGACGTGGCCGCGGCCTTCCGCGAGTACGTGGCGGCGCACACCCCGGACGGCCTGGAGGCCGCGGTGATCATCCAGCCCGCGGTCCGGCCCTGCCACTCGCCCATCGACTCCCCGGCCGTGCAGGCCGGGCGGCGCGCGCTGCAGCGGGCGTTCGGCCGCGAGGTGCTGTTCACCTCCGAAGGCGGCAGCGGCCCCGAGGCCGACCTGGCCGAGATCCTGGACGCCCCGCTGGTGTTCCTCGCGGTCGGTCTCGACGCCGACCAGATCCACGCGCCCAACGAGAGCATGGACATCACCCTGCTCCAGCGCGGCGCCGAGGCCTCGGCCTACCTGTGGGACGAGCTAGCCGCCGCGGACCTTCGGTGATGCCGCTGGATACGCTGGCCCAGTCCTCGCTCGCACTATCCCGCGCGACGGTCGACCGGGTCACCCACCGGCGGGCCGACGCCGAGTGGCTGGACGCGGCCTGGGCCGACCCGGCCAGCCGGGTGCTCATCGTCTCGGCCGGCCGGGCCCTGGTGCGCGACGGCGGGGACCGGATGGACCTGGTCTTCGTCGCGCCCGGCGACGCCCCGGCCGGCCCCCGGCTGCTGCTCGGCCAGGACGACGACGGGGTGGTGTACTTCGGCGTCTCCGCGGCGCTGCCGCCCGCGCCCGACGGGGGCTCCGAGGCTTCCGGGGTCCGCCCCGCCTACCTGCGCGAGGCCGGCACGCTGCTCGGCGACCGCGACGCGGGCCTGTTCACCCACGCCGTGGCCCTGGCCAACTGGCACGACACGCACACCCACTGCCCGGTCGACGGGACCCCCACCGTCCCCGACCCCGGCGGCCACTCGACCCGCTGCCCGGCCGACGGCACCGAGCACTTCCCGCGCACCGATCCCGCCGTCATCATGCTGGTCACCGACCCGGACGACCGCTGCCTGCTGGCCCGGAACGTGGCCTGGCCGGGCAAGCGGGTCTCGATCCTGGCCGGGTTCGTCGAGCCGGGGGAGTCAGCCGAGCAGGCCGTGATCCGCGAAGTCGACGAGGAGGTCCGGATCAAGGTCACCGAGGTGCGCTACGTCGGCAGCCAGCCCTGGCCGATGCCGCGCAGCCTGATGCTCGGCTTCTGGGCGCAGGCCCCGGCCGGCCAGGACATCGTGCCCGACGCCGAGGAGATCGCCGAGGCCTTCTGGTTCAGCCGGGAGGGACTGGTGGCCGCGATCAAGGCCCGCGAGATCGCGCTGCCCCCGCCGGTCTCCATCGCCCGTCAGATCATCGAGCTGTGGTACGGAGCCCCCTTGCCTTCTACCTGGACGGAGCCACGGTGACCGCTTTCGCTGGTGCTGGTCAGCGCGTCAACTGGGCCGGCAACATCGCCTTCACCGCCCCGGAGTTCCATACTCCCGCCACCCTCGCCGAGCTGCGGGCCGTCGTCGGGCGGTCCAGGCAGGTCCGCGTGCTCGGCACCGGCCACTCCTTCAACGAGATGGCCGACTCGCCCGGCGCCCAGGTCAGCCTGGCCGGCCTGCCGCCCGAGGTGGAGGTCGACTCGGCTAACTCGCTGGTCCGGGTGACGGCCGGCCTGAGCTACGCCACCCTGGCCGCCCGGCTGGACCGGCAGGGCCTGGCGCTGCGCAACATGGCGTCGCTGCCGCACATCTCGGTGGCCGGCGCCACCGCCACCGGCACCCACGGCTCCGGGACCGCCAACCAGTCCCTGTCCGCCGCCGTGACCGGCCTGGAACTCGTCACCGCCGACGGCGACGTGGTGGAGCTGTCCCGCTCGGACTACCCCGGCGCCGTCGTGCACCTGGGTGCCCTCGGCGTGGTCACCCGGCTGATCCTGGCGGTCGTGCCGTCCTTCGAGGTCGCCCAGCGGGTCTACGAGGACCTGCCGCTCGAGGTGCTGGACGACCACTTCGCGGCCATCATGGCGTCCGGCTACAGCGTGAGCCTGTTCACCGACTGGCGTGCCCCCCGCCTGACTCAGCTGTGGATAAAAAGCCTGGTCGAAGCCGACCCGAATGCCATCGCCACCGCAACGGTCGCACCCGCCCCGGCCATCGCCACCGAACCGTGGTTCACCGCCGCGCCCGCCCCGGCCGCGCGGAACCCGGTACCCGGCGTGGCCGCGGACAACTGCACCGAGCAGCTGGGCGTGCCCGGGCCGTGGTTCGAGCGGCTGCCGCATTTCCGGCCCGACTTCACCCCGAGCGCGGGCGACGAGCTCCAGTCGGAGTACCTGCTGCCCGTCGAGCACGCCGTGCCCGCGCTGCACGCGCTGCGGCAGATCGCCGGCCGCCTGGCCACGGCGGTGCGGATCTGCGAGGTCCGCCGGATCGCGGCCGACGACCTGTGGCTGAGCATGGCCTGCCAGCAGGACAGCGTGGCCTTCCACTTCACCTGGATCCCGGACACCAGCGCGGTGCTGCCCGTCGTCACCGACCTGGAGCGGCAGCTGGCCCCGTTCGCCCCCCGCCCGCACTGGGGCAAGGTCTTCACCACCCCGGCGGCCGAGCTGCACGCCCGCTACGACCGGCTGCCGGACTTCCTCGAGCTCGCTAACCACTACGACCCCGCGGGCAAGTTCCGCAACGCCTACACCGCCCGGGTCCTGGAGCGCTAGCCCGCTACGGCGCGCTCCCGGCCGCGGACAGCTCCACGCAGCACCCGCCGGGCGGCCGGGTCAGCGCGGCGGTGACCGTCGACGCGCCCAGCCCGTCCAGGAATCCGGCCAGGAACGCCTGGTTGATGCCGCAGACCAGATCGGCGGCGCGGGCCGCGAGCGGCTGGAACGGGCAGTTGCGCAGCCAGACCCGGGCGGGCTCCGGGCGCGCGGGCTCGAAGCCGTGACGTTCCAGCGTCTCGCAGGCCAGGGTGAGCGCCCGCTCGGCGCCGAGGCGCCCCGGCCGGATCCGGTCACGCTCGCCTTCCCCCAGCTCGCGCCCGCGCTCGGCGGCGACCCGCAACGCGGCCGGACGGGCATCTTCCGCGCGGGCGACGGCGTCCAGCAGGATTCCGGCCAGCACCTCATGGTCCCGCGGCGGGATGCTCACCCGCACGTCGACGCCGGCGGGCGCGTACACCTTCGACGCCCGCCCGGCCCGGCGCAGCCCGGCGGGCCGGGCGTAGCCGGCCTCCAGCAGCCCGGCGTCGACCAGCTTGTCCAGGTGGAAGGCGGCCAGCTTGCGGGAGATCCCGACCGCGGCCGCGGCGTCGTCCCGGGTGACCGGCCCGTCGGCCCGCCGGATGAAGGCGTACATGCGTTGCCGCAGGTCGTCGGCGAGCACGGCCACGGCGGCTATATCGGAGCTCACGTCATCCACAGTAACGCCTACGGTCATCGGTTGAAATGTATGACTAGCAGTCTGGCAGTGTCGCTTGACGCGGATCTGGAATTAACCAACACTTATTAGTCAAATAGGAGGCGTCAAATGACGGATACCCCCGATCCGCGGCGCCTGGACGGCTAGCCTGGACGCTGTGTCGCCCCAAGGAACGGCCGCCTACGAAGGCCTGACGGACCTGCCCCCGCTGGTGGAACGCGCGGTGGCCCTCGCCCGCCGGGAAGGCTTCGCCCACTCGTGCCGCCCCGAGCACGGCCGCCTCCTCCGCGCGCTGGCGGCCGGCGCCGGCCGGATCGGCGAGACCGGCACCGGCTGCGGCGTGGGCCTGGCCTGGCTGGCCTCCGGTGCCCGCCCCGGGACGAGGCTGTTCAGCGTGGAACTGGACGCCAGGCGAGCCGCGCTGGCCGCCGAACTCTTCGCCGGCCAGCCCGGGGTGACGGTCGTCCGCGGCGACTGGACCGCGATCGCCCGGGAAGCCCCGTTCGACCTGCTCGTGCTGGACGGCGGAGGACAAGGCAAGAGCAGTTGGACCCCGGAAGCCCCGGCCGACCCGCGAGCCCCGGCCGACCCGGAAGCCCTGCTCCGCCCCGGTGGCACCATCGTCATCGACGACCTGACCCCCGCCTCGACCTGGCCGCCGCTCTACGACGGGCAGCCCGACCCGGGCCGGATGCACTGGCACCACCATCCCGCCGTCGACGCGGCCGAACTCCGGCTCGCCCCCGACCTGGCCACCCTGATCGTGACCCGCCGCTTCCCCGGCTAGCTCCCCGGCCGGGTCAGCTCCCGTCCCGCAGGTCGGCCGGCGCCCCGGGACGGAACGTGATCTGGTCGAACGTGGCTGCGCAGCCCTCGCCGGCCGGCGACTGGGCCAGGAAACCCACCCGGGCCAGTCCCTGGCCGAGCGCGAAGTACCGCAGCAGCCGCCACCACGCCCCGTCGGTGGAGGCATGAAAGGCCCAGGCCGCGCCGGACCGGGTGATCCGCAGCCACAGCGTGCCCCCGTCCACCTCGAAGGAGTTGCAGTCGTCCGAGGTCTGCCTGGTCACCACCGTGACCGCGGTCGGCCGGTGCTGCGGTGAATACTCGAAGCAGAGCTTGGCCCACTGCCGCTCGGCCGCGTACACCAGCAGCACCCCCGCGTCGAACATGCTCCCGAACTCCACGCTGACCCGCGCCGCCAGCGTGAAGTCACCGCCTGGCGGCAACCCCACGAACCGCCCGGCGTCCGGCACCTGATCCGCCCCGGCCGGATCGACGAACATATCCGTCCGCCCCGCCGCCGTCAGCGTCAGCGTCTCCCCGTTCGTGATCCGGCATCCCGGCGGCGGGCTCCCCTCAGGCTCGAGCGCGAACGGCAGTCCCGGCAGCTTCAACGCGGTCATCCGGGTAGTTTCCCACGTCCGGCCTCCACCCGAAAATGTCGTACCCCGCCGCTAATGTCAAAAGCATGTTCGATTTCAGGGCACCCGGTCAATTCCGGGACGACATCTCCCCCAGAAGCACAGCTCCGGCCGATCCCGACCCCGGTCCGGCTCAGGAGCCGCCCGAGTCGGCCCCGGACCTGGGCTCGGTGCCGCTGGAGCGGTTGGAGGCGCAGATCTGTGAGGTGGCTGGCCACCTGGCCGCGGCCACCTGCCGGTTCCTGATCCTCCTGGCCGAGTTCGATGCTCGCCGCGGCTGGGCCAGCTGGGAGATGACCAGCTGCGCGGCGTGGCTGTCGTGGAAGTGCCAGATGTCGTCGGGTACGGCCCGGGAGCATGTCCGGGTGGCCCGCGCGCTGCCGGACCTGCCGGTGATCCGGGCCGAGTTCGCCGCGGCCCGGTTGTCGTATGCGAAGGTGCGGGCGCTGACCCGGATCGCGACGCCGGCGAACGAGGCGGGCCTAGCCGAGATCGCCGGGCCGATGACGGGGAACCAACTGGAGCGGTTCGCCCGGGCGCACCGGCAGTGTTCCCGCGCTGATGACGCCGCCGCCCGGGTCCGCCGCCGGCTGACGTGGCGGTTTGAGGAGGATGGCTCGCTGGCGGGCAGTTTCCGGCTGCCGCCGCTGGCGGGGGCGGTGCTGCTGAAGGCACTGCACGCCGCCGCCGGCGATCCTGGCCAGCCGCCAGCAGACGTTTCCGCGGAAACGCCGCCGCCTGCCGAGCGGATGGCCGCGACGTCGTCCGACCTGGCTGACGCGCTGCTGGTGGTGGCGGAGTCGTTCCTGGCCGGGAAGGTCGCCGGGGCCGATGACGCCGAGATCTACCAGGTCGTTCTCCATGTGGGTACCGATGTCACCGCGGAGCCTGACGTTTCCGCGGAAACGCCCGGCCCGGCGGACCGGGCAGGGCCGGGAGATCCGGCCGATCCGGCCCGGTGTCACGTCGAAGACGGCGCGGCGGTCAGCGTCACCACCGCGCAGATGGTCGGCTGTACCGCCGCGCTGTCCTGGATGACCCACGCCGCGGGCGGCGCCGTGCTGAACCTGGGCCGCCGCCGGCGCCGCCCGAACGCGGCCATCCGCGCGGCCGCCCGCGAACGCGACCACGGCCGGTGCCGGTACCCCGGCTGTGAGTCCCGCCGGGTGGACCTGCACCACATCCGGCACTGGGCCAGCGGCGGCCCCACCAGCCTGGAGAACCTGGTCAGCCTCTGCCGGCACCATCACACGGTGGTCCACGACCGCGGCTACCTCATCGCCGCCCGCAGCGACGGCACCTTCTCCTTCTACGCCCCCGGCGGCACCCAGCTCCCGGCCAGCCCCGCCCTGCCCAGCCCGGACGGCGGCATCGCCGATGTCCACGACGCGGACATAACCCCGGACACGATCATCCCGCCGTGGCATGGCGAGCGGCTGGACCTGGATTACGCCATCTACACCTGCCTGGCCAACGAGCAGGTCCGCCGCGACCGCGCCGCCGGCCAAGACCCCCGCGCCCCCCGCCACGACGGCGGCGACGGCCGCGGCGACACCTTCCGCCCCGGTGATCCCGCCGACCGGTACGGCGGCTGGTACCCGTTCGCCCGCCCGAACGCGCACCCCTACGCCCCGGTATACCTCCCGATCCAGGTGTGACCAGCCGTAATGTCACAGCCCCCTGTTAGGCTCCGCTCATGCTTGATCACATCGGCCTGCAGGTCCAGGACGTCGAGAAGTCGCTCGAGTTCTATCTCCGCACCTTCGCCGCGACCGGGATGCGCGAGATCATGCGCTTCCCGTACGGAGAGACCATCGTGGTCGGCCTGGGCGGCGCCGACGGCCAGGCGGTGTTCTGGCTGGGCCCGCCCACCGGCACCGAGACCAGGGAACTCCACGTCGCCTTCAAGGCCCCCGACCGCGCGGCCGTGGACGCCGTGCACGAGGTCGCGGTAGCGGCCGGCGTCGAGGTGCTGCACGCCCCGCGCGAGTT
Organism: Streptosporangiaceae bacterium; assembly: GCA_025934635.1. The sequence goes on from JAICWX010000064.1 coordinate 14,772, forward strand.
CCCGGAGTACCACCCGGGCTACTACGGCGTGTTCCTCCGCGACCTGGACGGCCACAACGTCGAAGCCGTCCACCACGGCTAGCTGGCACGGCCCGCCAGAACGCATGCGCTTCGCCGTCGGCATCCCCGACTTCGGCGACTTCGCCGACGCCCGTGTCGTCGCCGACCTGGCCCGCCGGGCCGAGCAGGCGGCCGGGGACGGCCTGTTCGTCTGGGACCACGTCACCCACCGCAAGGAGCTACACCGGCGCATCGCCGATCCTTGGATCCTGCTGACCGCCGCCGCGCTGGCTACCACCACCATCAAGCTCGGCCGCTGGTCACGCCGGTAGCCCGGCGGCGGGTGTCCAAGCTGGCCCGGGAGGTGACCACCCTGGACCGGCTCACCGCGGGCCGGATGATCCTGGGCGTGGGCCTAGGCGCGCCCATCGCGGACGAGTTCGGCAGCTTCGGCGAGACCACCGACCCCGGGAACTGGCCGCCCGCCTGGATGAAGGCCTGGAGGCGCTGAACCTGCTGTGGTCGGGTGAGCCGGTGACTTTCACGGCGATTACGTGCGCGTCGAGCAAGGCCCGCCCCGCGGGTAACGCCCGCCCCGCGGGTAACGCCCTAAGCGCCCGCGCCGCGCCCTGACCCGCGACGCCGTCCGCCTGGCCCGCACCCGTAGCGGGGCCCGGTTCGGCCGCCGCCGCGGTCCGGTCGCCGACTCCCGGGCCCGATCTTCGCGGGCCCGTTCTTCCCGGTGCCGCTCGCTCCGGTGCCGCTCGCGCAGCGACAGCAGCGGCGGCTTCGCCGGGGCCGGGTGCGGCAGGTGCGCAGGCTCGAGCTCCGACCGCAGCCGGTCCACGTGGGCGAGGATCTCACCGCGTAGCTGCCAGCCCTCCGGCCGCCCGGCCGGGTCGGTGGAGAGCAGGTCGGCCAGCTGGTCCTGCTGCCGCTGGGCCTCCTCGAGGTGATCCTCGAGGACCTCGGTGATCGGCTCGGCGGCGAACTCCGCGAGCGCGCCGGGGACCGGCTCGGCCTCGAACAGCTGCCCGTAGGCCCGGACCGCGGCGGACAGCTCGGCGATCACGGCGGCCAGCCGGGCCCGGGTTTCCGCCTCCCGGACCGGGCTGTGCTCGTTATCGATCCGCGCGCTGTCCGCGACCGAACGCGCCAGCACCCTCATATCCGTCGCCGCCCGCTCCAGCGTGTCGACGCCGTCCCGCAGCCCGGCCGCCGGATTACCAGCCCGGAGCTGACGTGGCGCGAGCTGGCGCGGGTTGAGCCGGACGCTCTCCTCGGCCTGGGACAGCGCGTCGTCGACCCGCTCGATCTCGCCGCGCAGTGCCCGGGTCCGGTCCAGCCATTCGGACGCGCGCCGCGGGTCCGGCGCCTCGGCCAGGCCCGTGGCCATCTGGCCGAGCAGGTCGGCCATCTGGCGGCTCAGGTCGCCGACCGCCTCCCGGGCGGGCTGGACCCGTATCGGGGCCAGCACCAGGCCTGCGGTTAGCCCGGCGGCCGCGCCGACCAGCGTCTCGGTGATCCGGCTGGTCGCGGCGGCATGCGAGCCGGTGGAGAAGATCAGCATGGCGCTGATCGGCACCTCGAGGATCTCCTCGCGGAGCCGCAGCACGATGCCGAGCGCCAGCGTGCCCGCGGTGAGCAGCCCGAGCACCCACCAGCTGAACGGGACGTAGGCGGCGACGGTAACGGCGGCGAGCACGCCGGCCGTGACTGCCACGACCCGGCGCGCGGCGCTGTCGATGGTGTGGGACAAGGTGGCCTGCACCACCAGCAGCGCGGTCAGCGGCGCCAGCACCGAACGAGGCGATCCGCCCGGCAGCTGGAGCGCGATCAGGTAGGCGAACACCGCGGTGATGGTCAGCCGGGCGATGTAGATCGCCTTCGGCTGCGCCCGCCGCCGGACCAGCGTCAGCTGCTCGGCGACGGTCTCGACGGGCACCGGACGGACAGGGAAACCTTTCATGAGCGCAAACCGATCCAGCGATAGTTTTAGGCTAGAGCAAAATATTTCTTCCATCGAAGAACGCGTTTCAGCCCGTGCTATTCCCCGTCCTGAGGACCCTTAGACCGATCGCCGCCGGCCAGCACCAGCACCGCCACCGGAACGAATACCAGGCCGGCCAGCGCCCAGCTCAGTCCCAGTCCTTGCGCCGCCAGCCCCACCGCCAGCGGTCCCAGACCGCCTGCCAGCCCAGCCGCACTGCTCAGCGTCACCGCCACCGAGCTCCGCCCGGGCAGGCTGCCGTACAGCCGGGCCTGGAGAATCGGGTACCACATCGCCGTGGCCGCGCTCAGCACGGCCAGCGCCGCCAGCTTGGGCACCAGCCCGGGGACGACCAGGAAACCCGGGTAGAGCAGCACGGCCGCCGCGGCGCTGACCCGTAGCACGGTGAGGTCCCCGACTCGTTCCAGGATCACGATCAGCGCGGCGTCCCCGGCCAGTGCGGCGCCGAGCCTGATCGCGATGGCCAGCGCCGCGACCGCCGGCGTCAAGTGCGCCACGTCCACCAGGTACAGCGCGAGGAACCCGGTGAACACGTCGACCAGCAGGTTGGCCACCTCAGTCAGCAGCAGCCAGCGCAGCGTCCGCCAGCTCCGCAGTGCCGCGACGGTCTGCCGCGCCCGCTCCGTCAACGACCGCGACACGTCCTCTTCAGCCGGGGGAGCCTCAGCCGATGGAGCCTTCGCTGGCGGAGCCTCAGCCGGCGAAACCGCGCCCGGCGGATCCGGCGCCCGCCGCAGGTACGCCCCGAGCCAGGTAAGCCCGGAGATCGCGGCCAGCGCCAGGAACCCGGCCCGCCAGCCGCCGCCGATCGCGAGCACCACGGTGAGCAGCAGCGGCCCGGCCAGCGCCCCGGCCGAACCGGCCAGGTCCCAGCGCGCCATGATCCGGGCCTGCCGGTCCGGCCAGGCGTCCATGATCTCCGCCTGGGTCAGCGAGACGAACGCGCCGGACGCCGGGTAGAAGGCGATGAAGGCGGCCAGCAGGACGGCGAACGAACGGGCCGATGCCACCCCGAGCAGGGTGAGCACGAAACCGATGCCGCCACCAAGGATGGCCAGCCGACGACGCCGGCCATCCCCGGCCAGCACGCCGAGCGGCAGCTCAAGGAAACCGCCCAGCAGCAGCGGTACCGAAGCCAGCAGCCCGACCTGCTCGTAGCTCAGCCCCAGGTCATGCCGGATGAGCGGGAGCGCGGCTCCCTTGGCCCCGTCAACCAGCTCGTCGGCGAACTCGATCGCGAGCGCGACGGCGAGCACGGGAAGTGCGGGCCTTCAACGTCAAGTGAAACCCATGGGGCCATGGTAACCTCGCGTCGGCTTATCAGCACCTCAGTAAATCAGCACCCAGTGATGTTGCCGTCGAAGCGCAGGTTGCCGCCGCCGTTCCAGGACGCGTCGGTCCAGATCTGCAGGCCGCAGAAGGTCAGAGCGGTGTAGGTGAAAGTCCACGGCGACATGTGCACGCCGCCGAACCTGGTGCCCGGCGCGAAGAACCGCTCCGGCCAGAACCCCGGCGCGCCGGCCGGACCGAAGACCGAGGTCGGCACGTTGAACGCGCTGGGATGCCTGCTGGCGTAGAAGGCCGCGAAAGTGCCGGACCCGTTGAGCCGCCCGTGGACGGTGCCGTGAATGTGCCGGCCGGGACGGGACTGGTTTGGCGTGAGGGCCCCGGAGAACGCGTGGAACAGCCCGTGGTCCTGCAAGATGGCGCGGTAGCGGAAGCATGCCGGGGCCCCGGGACCGCAGAACCACGGCGGGACGGGCACGCCGCCGGTGACGGTGGCGGTGCGCGTCACCGTCACCCCGGCCCAGAAGCCGCCATTGCCTCCGGCCAGGGTGTTGACGGTCGTCGTCGCCGTGGCCGACGTGAACGGCGGCGGCGGAAATGCGGTCGCCGCGCTGGCCGTCCCGGCCAGCAGCCCGACGGCCATCGCCGCCCCGGCCGACATGATGAGAGCGCGTTTTACCAGATACATGATCCCCCCTGCAGGATGTCGAATCCCGTCCCCTGGTCTTTTCATACACCGGAAAACGAAGGGAATTAATATCTGGTGTATAACTTTATGACCAATCTGTGCCGCGAATTGGCAGCAAAAGCAGATAGGTCATTTAATTCTCCCGATCTCGTGCCTAACCGGCGGTTTTCGGTGCGCCAGACCACCCGCAGGCCGGACCAGTCCTCGTCAATCGCGGCCACCTTGACATCGACCAGGCCGATCGGCAGGACGTGCTCGCGGATGACGTTGTCGGTGATATCGCTGCGGTGCCCGGCCGCCCGGCGCGGCCAGGCGATCCAGAGCGACCCGGCGGGATAGATCCGCCGGGACAGGTCACCGATCTGCCGGCCGATCTCGCCCGCCTCGGTGAAGAAAGCCAGGATGACGTCAGCCTGCCCGTCCGGCCCGGGCCCGGCCAGCCCGTCGGGCGGGTCGGTCAGCGCCCAGCCCTCCGGCCCGTCATGCAGGACGACCCGCTGCCCCTCTTTAAGCCCGAGCTTGGCTGCCTGCGGCCGCCCCGGGTACCCCGGATTCGTCATGACCCCGAGCATGGCACGCAGACCGCTTGCGCGTTCGGGTATAGCGAGTACTATACCGAGTATGCTACTCGATATGGTGATCGCATGAGCGTCCGGCACGCGCTGCTCGCGCTGCTCAGCGAGGGGCCCAAGTACGGGCTTCAGCTGCGCGAGGAGTTCGAGGCGCGGACCGGTGAGGTCTGGCCGCTGAACGTGGGGCAGGTTTACACCACGCTGCAGCGGCTCGAGCGGGACGGGATGGTCGAGTCCGAAGGTGACGGCCAGGACGGACCGCAGAAGGGCTTCCGGATCACCGTGGCCGGGGTCGAGGAACTGGCCGGCTGGCTGCGTACGCCGCCGGACCTGTCCTCGCCGCCGCGCGACGAGCTGGTGATGAAAGTCCTGGTGGCGCTGAGAGTGCCAGGAACCAACGTGGCTGACGTGATCCAGGTGCATCGCAGGTACCTGGTGGAGCTGATGCAGCAATGGACCCGGATCAAGGAAGACGAAGTATCCGGGACCGAGTCCGACCTGGGCCTGGCACTAGTCGTGGACGCGGAGCTGTTCCGGCTTGATTCGGTCATCCGCTGGCTCGACGCCGCGGACGGACGGATAAGGCGAGCCGACGCTGACGCCGAGATCACCGAAAGCGCCGGAAACGCACAAGGCGCGGAAAACGCCCAGAACCTGAATCCACGCACGCCGGGGGCCACGACGGGGGCCATGCCAAGCGTGCGGCGCAGAGTTGGAGTGCGGAAATGAACGTGCTGGAATTGCGGCAAGTGTCACGCGTGTACGGCCAGGGGGCCGCCGAGGTGCGCGCGCTGCTGGACGTCGATCTCACGGTCGGCGCGGGGAGCATGGTGGCGGTGATGGGCCCGAGCGGCTCGGGCAAGTCCACCCTGCTCACCATCGCCGGCAGCCTGGAGGAGCCGAGCAGCGGCGAGGTCTGGGTCTGCGGCGAGGAGCTGAGCACGCTGTCGCGCAACGCCCGGGCCCGGCTGCGGCGGCGCTCGATCGGCTACGTGTTCCAGGATTTCAACCTGCTGCCCGGGCTGACCGCGGCGGAGAACGTCACGCTGCCGCTCGAGCTGGACGGCATGCCGGCCAGGAAGGCCCGGGTGGCCGGCCTGCGGAGCCTCACCGAACTCGGCCTGGGCGACCGGGCCGAGCACTTCCCCGACCAGCTGTCCGGCGGCGAGCGGCAGCGGGTGGCCATCGCCCGTGCCGTCGTCGGCGAGCACCGGCTGCTGCTGGCCGACGAGCCGTCGGGCGCGCTCGACTCGGCCAACGGCGAGGCGGTCATGCGGCTGATCCACGCCGCCTGCAAGCGCGGCCTGGCCGCGGTGGTGGTGACCCATGATGCCCAGCTGGCCTCGTGGGCCGACCGGGTGGTGTTCCTGCGCGACGGCCGGGTAACCGACCAGACCATGCCCGCGCCGGGTCCCGAGTCGCTCCTCACGCCGGGCCCAGCCCAATGAGCACGGAGCTGCGCGAGCGCCCAGTACGGGCGGGAGCCGGGAACGGGGGCGTTCCCGCCCGTCGCGCCGTCATCCGCTGGTCGTGGCGGATGTTCCGCCGCGAGTGGCGTCAGCAGCTGCTGGTCCTGGCGCTCATCGTGGTCGCGCTGGCCGCCACCGTTATCGGGGCGGCGGTGGCCACCGACACCCCGCCGCCGTCCGGCGCGGGCTTCGGCACCGCGCAGGACATGGTCACCCTCCCCGGCTCGGGCTCGCAGCTGGCGGGCCAGCTCGCCACGCTGCGGCAGCGCTTCGGCCGGGTCGATGTCATCGAGAACCAGACGATCGCCATTCCCGGCTCGATCGGCACCTACGACCTGCGCGCGCAGGACCCGCACGGCCCGTTCGGGACGCCGATGCTCGCCCTGATCTCCGGGCGCTACCCGGCCGGTCCCGGCCAGGTGGCCGTGACCCCCGGCCTGGCCGCCACGCTGAACCTCAAGGTCGCCGGCCAGTGGACCCAGGGCGGGCGCACCCGCCTGGTCACCGGCATCGTGCGGAACCCGCAGAGCCTGCTGGACGAGTTCGCGCTGGTAACGCCGGGTCAGGTCACCGCGCCGACCACGGTCACCGCGCTGTTCACCGCGCCCCCGAGCACGAGTCCCAACTCGCTCGGCCCGCTCCGCCCGTACCTGCAGACCCGGCACGGCGCGGCGGCCAACAACCCGCTCAACCCCAAGACCATCGTGCTCGCCCTGGCCACCGTCGGCATGCTGCTCATCGCCCTGGTCGCGGTGGGCGGCTTCACCGTGCTGGCCCAGCGGCGGCTGCGCTCACTCGGCATGCTCGGCGCCCTGGGCGCCACCGACCGGAACATCCGCCTCGTGGTCCGGGCCAACGGCGTCCTGGTGGGCGTGGTCGGCGCGCTGGCCGGCACCATCCTCGGCCTGGCCGGCTGGCTGGCCTACCGGCCGCATCTGGAAGCCAGCGCCCACCACCTGATCGGCGTGTTCCAGCTGCCGTGGGTCGTGATCGGCCCGGCCATCGCCATCGCGGTGGTGGCCACCTACTTCGCCGCCGCCCGCCCGGCCCGCGCGGTCACCAGGATCCCCGTCGTCGCCGCCCTGTCCGGGCGGCCCGCCCCGCCCAAGCAGGTGCACCGCTCGGCGCTGCCCGGCGTGATCCTGTTCGCCGCCGCCGCCGTCCTGCTGTCGTTTTCCGGCAAGAGCAACGGCAACGGCGGCGGCGCGCCCGAGCTCATCGGCGGGATCGTCCTGCTGGTCATCGCGATCATCTTGCTGGCGCCGTTCTGCCTGGTGGTCCTGGCCAGCGGTGGGCGCCGGGCCCCGATCGCGGCCCGCCTGGCCCTGCGTGACCTGGCCCGCTACCGGGCCCGCTCGGGTTCGGCCCTGTCCGCCATCAGCCTCGGCGTCTTCATCGCCAGCCTGGTCTGCGTGCTGACCGCGCAGCGGTACGGCAACGTCCTGGACTACGCAGGCCCGAACGTCGCCCCGAACCAGGTCATCGTGTATCAGGCCGGCTCCGGCCGCGGCGAGGGCCCCGGCCGCCACGACGGCACGCCCGCCGCCACCATCTCGATCCAGGCCCAGGCAGCCGTCGCCCGTAACATCGCCCGGGCGCTCGGCGCCGGCGACGCCGACGTCATCGGGCTCGACTCCGCCGGCGCCTCCCTGCAGCACGCCGCGGCCGGGCGCTCCTGGTCCGGGCCGGTCTACGTGGCCACGCCCCAGCTCCTAGCCGCCTTCGGGATCAAGGCGTCCCAGGTCAACCCGGACGCCGACGTCCTGACCATGCGGCCCGGCCTGTCCGGCCTGTCCGAGATGCAGCTCATCTACGGCGGCAACGACCGGGGCGGCGGCCACGGCCCGCAGGACGTCGGGCCGGACAGCTTCCCCTGCCCGAAAGGCAGCTGCCTGGCCAACCCGGTGATCCAGCAGGTCGGCGCGCTTCCATCCGGCACCTCGGCGCCCAACACCGTGATCACCGAGCACGCCATCCACACGCTCGGCCTGCCGGTCAACGCCGCCGGCTGGCTCATCCAGGCGCCGCATAACCCGACCGCCGCGCAGATCACCGACGCCAGGCTCACCGCGGCCGCGGCGGGCATGACCATCGAGACCAAGTCGAGCACGCCCTCCTCAGCCGAGATCCTCGACTACGCCACCGTCTTCGGGATCGTCCTGGCCCTCGGCATCCTGGCCATGACGATCGGCCTCATCCGCAGCGAGACCGCCCGGGACCTGCGGACCCTGACCGCCACCGGGGCGAGCAGCATGACCCGCCGGGAACTGACGGCCGCGACCGCCTTCGCGCTGGCCCTGGGCGGGGCGGTGCTCGGCACGCTGGCGGCCTATGTCGCCGCCATCGGCTATTCCTGGGCCAACCCGCTCGACGGCCTTTCCGGGCTGTCCAGCGTGCCGGCCGCGAACCTGCTGATTATCCTGATCGGCATGCCGACCGTCGCGGCGGTCGTCGGGTGGCTGATGGCCGGCCGGGAGCCGCCGGTCATTTCCCGGCAGCCGCTGGAGTAGGCCGGCCTAACGAACGCAATCCGGGGACGCCAGGCTGATGCTTGGCGTCCTTGCGTTCCAGGATCTCCGCCGCGCCGCGGAGCACGCACCGCAGCGGGTCCTCGACCACGACCGTCCCGATGCCCGCCGCGGTCTCGATCCGGCCGGCCAGGCCGGGCAGCAGCGCGCCGCCGCCGGAGAGCCGGACCTTGCCGCGGACCACGTCCTCGGCCAGCCCGGCCGGGATCTCCGAGAGCATCTCGTGCACCGTGCCCGCGATGGCCGCCACGATCGGCTCGAGCGCCGACGCCACCAGCCCGCCCGGCACGAACTCCGAACGCGGTGTCCGCTGCGCCACGTCCAGCCCGACCGCCTCGGCGTAGCCCTCGGCCCCGCCGGTGACGCCCAGCGTCATCTTCAGGTTCCGGGCCGCCCGCTGGCTGATGATCAGCCCGAGCTCGGTCCTGACCGCCTGCACGACCGCGTCGTCCATGGCGTTGCCGGCCTTGCGCAGCGACTGGGACCTGACCACCCGCCAGCCGGCTACCGCCGCCACCTCGGTGGTACCGCCGCCGATGTCGACCACGAAGCCGCCCGCGCCGCCGCTGAGGTCGAACCCGGCCCCGGCCGCCGCGGCCACCGGCTCGTCGATCAGCCGCACGTTGTACCGGGGGCGCCGGACGCCGAGCGCGGCGATGATCGACCGGCGCTCGACCGGGGTGGCCCCGCTCGGCACGCAGACCAGCGCGTCCCGGCGCACAAGTGCGAACCGGCGGGTCCGGCGCAGGAAGGCGTGCAGCATCGCGGCGGTCGCGTCCAGGTCCGCGATGACCCCGTCCCGCAGCGGGTGGATCACCTGGATGTCCTGCGGTTCCTTGTCGGCCAGGGCGTCCGCCTCGGCGCCGACCGCGGCCACCTTGCCCACCGCCGTGTCGATGGCGATCGCGGTCGGCTCCTCGAGCACGATGCCGCGGCCCGCGACCCAGACCAGGGTGTTGACCGTGCCGAGATCGATCGCCACGCTACCCCGGAAGCGCATGCTGCTCCCCTCCGTCCAACATGACGCCCCTCACGTGACGTGCGCTAAGCGTACAGCCGGTATTCTGCGCGAGCGAGCAGCTGGATCCTGACGTCGGATGATGCTGATTTGATCCGATTATGGGTGTTATGTTCATCGGGGCCGGGGAGGGATACGTTTTCATGCGGATTTCCAGGCTGCTGGCGGTAACGGCCGGGATCGCCGCCGTAGCCGCTGCCGCGGCCGGGTCGGGGGTCGGACATTCAGGAGCTCAGTACGCAGGGGCCGGGATAGCTGACGTCGCCGTCCAGCCCGGCGTGCAGCACGTCGGGCGCGTGCAGCAGAGCCCGCCGACTACTGCGTCCTGCCAAGCAGACTACAAGGTCGCGTGCTACCAACCGGGGCAAATCCAGCAGGCTTATGGCCTGCCCGCGCTCTACGCCCGCGGGGTGACGGGCCGGGGCACCACGATCGTCATCGTCGACTCGTTCGGCTCACCGACAATCAAGAGCGACCTGAGCACGTTCGACAAGGCCTTCGGCCTGCCCGCGCCGCCGTCGTTCACGATCATCTCACCGGCCGGCCGGGTGCCCGCCTACAACCCGAACAACACCGACATGGTCGGCTGGGCGGGCGAGACGACCCTGGACGTGGAGTACGCGCACACCGTCGCGCCGGGGGCGAACCTGCTGCTGGTCCGGACCCCGGTACCGGAGACCGAGGGCGTGCACGGGTTCCCGCAGATCGTCGCGGCCGAGAAGTACGTGATCACGCACCACCTCGGCGACGTGATCAGCCAGAGCTTCAGCGCCACCGAGCGCACCTTCCCCAGCCGCGCCGCCGTCCAGGCGCTGCGCGGCACCTACCAGCTGGCCGCCAAGGACCGGGTCACGGTGCTGGCCGCGTCGGGCGACTCCGGCGCCGCCGACGTCAAGCTCGACGCGAGCACCTACTACCTGTCCCCGCAGACCTCGTGGCCGGACAGCGACCCGCTGGTGACCGGGGTCGGCGGTACCCAGCTGCACCTTTCTAATGGGCAGAGTGGTGCCGCGGCAACGGTGTGGAACGACACCTATGACCCGGCCGCCGCGTCCTTCGCCGGCGGCGGCCCGGGCCCGAGCCCGCTGGCGGGCGGCGGCGGCCGGTCGGTCCTGTTCGGGCGCCCGGCGTTCCAGGACGGGGTGCGGAACGTCGTGGGCCGGCACCGCGGCGTGCCCGACATCTCGATGAGCGCGGCCTGCAACGGGGCGGTAGTCACCTACGCCTCGTTCGGCGGCGCGCCGGCCGGCTGGGCGCCGTCCTGCGGCACCAGCGAGGCCACCCCGCTGTTCGCCGGCATCATCGCGCTGGCCGGCCAGGTGGCCGGGCACCGCCTGGGGCTGGTCAACCCGGCCCTGTACCGGCTGGCGGCGGCACACGCGCCCGGCATCGTGGACGTCACCAAGGGCAATACCACGGTGTCGTTCCGCCAGGGCGGACGGCTGCCCAGGGTCGGCGGCTTCGCCGCCCGGCGCGGCTACGACCTGGCCTCCGGCGTCGGCACGGTGAACGCGGCGCTGTTCGTCCCCGAGCTTGCCGCGGCGGCCAGGCACTAGAAAACCTTTGATACCTAACGAGCTTTCGTGCGACGCCTGATAACGGTGTTACCGCCTGATGTCCTGGCGTCTCCCGGCTGCGTGCGTGACCCGGCGGAATCCGATCTACCTGCTGAGACTCGCCCGCGGAAGCCGCTTTCCTGATTCAGCCCGAAGCGTCGCTGCCGGGCGCCTGGCGCGAGATACATTGGCTGCGGGTGCAGCGCAACTTACGCCGCAAAATTCGTGCTTACGCCCACTGTGACCTCGTCTTTCCCGGTGAAACCAGCTGTCACAGCAGCGCCTGCTTAATCCCCGGTGAGGTGACGCGCAAGGAGGAGAGGAACCGATGGAGGACGTGTTCGATGTCCTGGCCGAGGACCACGAGGAGATAAGACAAGTACTGGCCGAGCTCGAGAAGGGTCCGACCGCAGCCACCGGCGCCACCGAGGACCGGCTGATGCTGCGCCAGATCATGACCGAAGAGCTCATCATCGAGCAATCCAAGCACGAGGAGATCGAGCTCACCTGCCTGTGGCCGGCCGTGCGCGAGCACGTCCCGGGCGGGCAGCGGCTCGCCGACCGCGCCATCTGCGCCGAGCTCGAGATCGTGACCCTGCTGGCCGAGCTCGATAAGCTCGACGTCACCGAGGCGTCCTTCGAGCAGGTGCTCAGCCGGTTCACCGAGGCGTGCCGCGAGCATTTCGACTTCGAGGAACAGCAGCTCTGGCCACGGCTGCGCGCGGCCCTGCCCGCCCGGTCGGCCGCCGACCTGGGCCGCAAGGTCCTGCTGGCCCGGCTGGCGGTGCCCGGGAATGCCCTGCGGATAGCGTGAATCTGCAGGACGCCTTCAGCTAATTATCAGGTTCATGGTGCTCACTGGAAACAGGCAGGGCCGTGCCGGGCCCCGCCCCCACCCGTGTGCACCTGGACGCCCACAGCGGAGGCGTGATTCACATGCAGGATTACAGCGGCTACGGCTATGGCGCGGACTACGGCTCGACCGCGCCGTTGCCCCCGATGCCGCCCCAGCCGCCCCGGCGCCGCGTCGGGCTGCTGAGCTACGTGGCCGTCGCCCTGGTGGCGGGCGCCCTCGGCGCGGGCACGGTAGTAGCCCTGTACCATCCGGCGGCGAGTTCGGTCGCCGTGCAGCCAAGCGCCACCAACCCGCCGGTGGCGCTGCCCAGCACCGCGGTGCCCACCCCGAGCAGCGCCGGCTCCGGCGCGGCGACCGGTAGCCTGGCCAAGGTCGGCCAGGGCATCATGATCATCAACACCACGCTGCAGTACAGCAGCGAGCGGGCGGCCGGCACCGGCATGGTGATCAACGCCGGCGAAGGCCTGGTGCTGACGAACAACCACGTGATCGAGAACGCCACCAAGATCACCGCGACGGCGGCCAGCGGGAAGACCTTCAAGGCGACCGTGGTCGGCTACGACGTGACCGGCGACATCGCGCTGATCCGGCTGCAGGATTTCTCCGGCCTGAACGCGGTCCCGCTCGGCGACTCCAGCAAGGTCAAGGCCGGCGACTCGGTCACGGCCCTGGGCAACGCCGAGGGACGGAACCAGATCGTCACCGCGGCCGGCAAGATCACCGCCATCAACCGGACCATCATGGCCAGCGACCAGGGCGGCGCGGTGACCACGGAGACCCTGCACGGGATGCTCGCGACCGACGCGGCCATCGTCTCCGGTGACTCCGGCGGCCCGCTGGTCAACGCGTCCGGCCAGGTCATCGGCATGGACACGGCCGGCAACAACGTGCGCTTCCCCGATCAGCAGGAGGCGAGCGGGTTCGCCATCCCGATCAACACCGCCCTGTCGGTCGCCCGGGAGATCGCCGCGGGCCACGCCAGCTCCACGATCACGATCGGCTATCCGCCGTTCATCGGGATCTACGTCGGCGCGGGCACCAGCAGCGACCCCCAGCAGCAGGCCGAGGACCAGCAGCAGAACAACGGCTTCGGCGGGTTCGGCGGCGGCGGCTTCGGCGGCGGCGGCTCCGGCAACGGCGGCAGCCCGAGCTGCTACACCGACAACTCCAACCTGCCCACCCCGACCTCGATCGCCCAGGTGAACTCGGGCACCCTGGTCGTCGGCACGATCTGCGGCAGCCCGGCCGCGGCCGCGGGACTGACCGCCGGATCGGTCATCACCAGCGTGAACGGCACCACGATCGGCGCGCCGCAGACCGTGCACAACGCCCTGGCCAAGTCCCACCCCGGCGACTCGGTGTCCCTCACCTGGGTCACCCCGTCCGGCCAGCACAAGACCGCGAGCATGACCCTCACCCAGGGCCCGCCCCTGTAGGGCACCCGGCCAGGCTTCCCCGCCCCGGGGGAAGACGGCGCCTGAGGTGGCCCCCGCTTTGCCGCCCCAGGCGCCGTTTGGTGTCCGGCCGCTGCCCGACCTTCTAACCTCAGGTACCGCATTCGCACCACAAGACCCACCCACCACCGTCCCGGCTCCCCAGCAACGACATCGATGCTCCATCAATGTCGCGGGAGCAGCATCGATGCTCCATCGATGTCGTTATTCGCGCAGTCGTTATTCGCGCCGTCGCCGCCGCCGTCGCGGCCGAGGGCAGCCGACCGCCCCCGGTTCCCGGGGCGTAGGTTGAGGCCGTGGCTACTGTGAGCGTTCGATACATCGTGAATGACGTGGATGAGGCCATCGGGTTCTACTGCCAGAACCTCGGCTTCACCGAGGTGATGCACCCCGCCCCTACCTTCGCCATGCTGGCCCGGGGTGACCTGCGCCTGGTGCTCAGCGCGGCGGGCGGCGGCCCGGGCGGCGGCCAGGCCATGCCGGACGGGCGGGTACCCGAGCCGGGGGGCTGGAACCGGTTCTCGATCGAGGTCCCCGACCTCGCGGCCACGGTCGAGGAGCTGCGCCAGGGCGGCGCCCGGTTCCGCAACGAGATCGTCACCGGGGTGGGCGGCAAGCAGATCCTGCTCGAGGATCCGTCGGGCAACCCGGTGGAGCTCTTCGAGCCGATCGTCCCCGAGGCGAGGCTGTCCCCGTCCGCGTGAGCGCGTCGTGTGACCCGCGGGAGATGACCGCGGACGATGTGGCCTGGGCAGCCGGGCTGATGGAGCGGCGCCGCCAGGTGTACGCCGGGTACTCGCCGGTGTTCTGGCGGCCGCGGCCGGGCGTCACCGGCCTGCACGCGCGCTTCCTCGCCCGCCAGCTCGCCTCGCCCGGCTTCCTCGCCCTGCGCACCGGGCACGGCTTCCTCATCGGCCAGCGCCGTGACCAGGAGGCGTTCGTCGACGACTTCGCGGTCGACGAGACGGCCCGCTGGGACGGCGACGGCGCCGCCCTGCTGCTGGCCGCATGGCGCCGCTGGGCGGCCGACGGCCTGGACGCGGTGCGGGTGGTGACCGCCCACGCCGACAACGACAAGTGCGCCATGCTGTCCGCGCTCTCCCTCGAACTGGCCGAGCAGTGGTGGGTCCGCGAGCTGTCCCCCGGGGATCGCGATGTCCAGGCCACCCCGGCCGGCCAGGTCACCCCGGCCGGCCAGGTCACCCCGGCCGGCCAGCCCACCCCGGCCGGGCCGGTCACCGGCGCCGGGTTTTCCGGCCTGCTCGGCCCGGCCCCGCCGGTCTACGACCCCGGCGGCCCGGTCCTGCTCGTCAGCGACCTGGCGGCCGGCCCCGACCTGGCCGGCCCCGACCTGGCCAGCGTCGAGCGGGAGGCGGCCGGGATGGGCGCCGTGCTGCTGATCGTGCCCGCCGCGCCCGCCTCCGCGCGAGCCGGCGCGATCGCCCGCCGCCCGGGCTGGACCGTCGCCTCGGACTGGTACCTGGGCCGCCCCGCCTGAGAACGCGGACTGAGAACGCGGACCTCCAGGGGTTACCAAGGCGGCCCGAGGTAGTCACACTTGATCGTGTGTACGACTACGACGTGCTGATAATCGGCTCGGGACCGGGCGGTCAGAAGGCGGCCATCGCCGCGGCCAAGCTCGACCGGCGGGTGGCGATCGTCGAGCGCAAGGACATGATCGGCGGCGTCTGCCTCAACACGGGGACCATCCCGTCCAAGACGCTGCGCGAGGCCATCTTGTACCTGACCGGCCTGGACCAGCGGGAGATGTACGGGCAGAGCTACCGGGTCAAGGACGAGATCACCGTGGCCGACCTGGCCGCCCGGACCAGCCACGTGGTCAGCCGCGAGATGGACGTGGTGCGCAGCCAGCTGTCCAGGAACCGGGTCACGATCCTGAGCGGCACGGGTTCCTTCACCGACCCGCACACGGTGCAGGTGGACGACGGCGCGGGCCGGATCCGCACGGCCACCGCGGACAAGATCGTGATCGCCACCGGTACCCGGCCGGCCCGGCCCGCCAGCGTGGAGTTCGACGAGCGCACCATCATCGACTCCGACGGGATCGTCCACCTGGAGACGGTGCCCCGCTCGATGGTGGTGGCCGGCGCCGGGGTCATCGGCATCGAGTACGCGTCCATGTTCGCCGCCCTCGGTACCAAGGTCACCGTGGTCGAGCAGCGCGAGCGGATGCTCGAGTTCTGCGACGTCGAGGTGGTCGAGGCGCTCAAGTACCACCTGCGCGACCTGGCCGTCACGTTCCGGTTCGGCGAGACGGTGGCCTCGGTCGAGGCGCGGCCCGAGGGGGCCATCGCCACCTTGCTGAGCGGGAAGAAGATCCCGGCCGACACGGTCATGTACTCGGCCGGCCGGCAGGGCGCCAGCGACCACCTCAACCTCGACGCGGCCGGCCTGACCGCCGACAAGCGCGGCCGGATCGTGGTCGACGAGTTCTTCCGGACCGAGGTGCCGCACGTCTACGCGGTGGGCGACGTGATCGGCTTCCCCGCCCTGGCGGCCACGTCCATGGAACAGGGCAGGCTGGCGGCCCTGCACGCCTGCGGCGAGCCGCTGCACGCGCTCGGGCAGATCCAGCCGATCGGCATCTACAGCATTCCCGAGATCAGTTACGTCGGGCGGACCGAGGAGCAGCTCACCCACGACAACGTGCCCTTCGAGGTAGGTGTCTCCCGGTACCGCGAGCTGGCCCGGGGCCAGATCATCGGCGACTCCTACGGCGTGCTGAAGCTGCTGGTCTCGCTGGACACCCACACGCTGCTCGGCGTGCACGTGTTCGGCACCGGAGCCACCGAGCTGGTCCACATCGGCCAGGCCGTGATGGGCTGCGGCGGCACGGTCGACTACCTGGTCGACGCGGTCTTCAACTACCCGACCCTGGCCGAGGCGTACAAGGTCGCCGCGCTGGACGCGATGAACAAGATGCGGCAGATCGCCCGCTTCGCCTGAGTCCGAGAAGAACCAGCGCCCGGAAGGAATCAGCCGGCCAGCGGCTGGCTGAGGCGCAGGTGGTTCCCGCTCGGGTCGCGCACCCCGCAGTCCCGCACGCCGTAGGGCTGGTCGACCGGCTCCTGGAGGATCTCGGTCCCGGCCGCGCGCAGCGTCTCGAAGACCGTGTTGATGTCGTCGACCTCGAGGAACACCGCCAGGTTGCCCTTGCTGACCATCTCGCGCATGGTGGCCTGGTCGACCGGGGGGATGTGATGGTCGACGGCGGCCAGCAGCAGTTCGTGGGATGAGCCGGGCGCGGTCAGGGTCAGCCAGCGCATCTCCGGCCCCATCGGGACGTCCTGGCGGACCTCGAAGCCGAGCTGCTTGGTGTAGAAGTCCAGCGCCTGGTCGAGGTCCAGGCAGTACACGGGGGTGTGCGTAATCGTCAGAGGCATGCCGCTCACGCTATGCGCCCGGCGGCCGGACGCGCTTCTCCGATCCTGCTCGGTTCCGGCCGAGGCCCGGTCCGGCTGGCACCCAGCCAGCCGGGCCGGGTCCACGTCCGCGCCACGCACGCGGGCACCGGCGCCATCGCGCTATGGTCGCGCCCCCGGTAGGCGCTGGGCGGCTCGCCCACCAGCCGGGTGAACGTCGAGCTGAACGAACCGAGCGAGGTGAAGCCCACCGCCAGGCAGACGTCGGTGACCGTCCGGTCACCCCGGCGGAGCAGCGCCATCGCCCGCTCCAGGCGGCGGCTCTGCAGGTACGCGTACGGCGTCTCGCCGAACGCCGCCCGGAATTGCCGGGCGAAGTGCGAGGGCGACATCAGCGCCGCCCGGGCCATGGCCGGCACGTCCAGCGGCCGCGCGTACTCGCGGTCAAGCAGGTCCCGCGCGCGGCGCAGGTGCGCCAGGTCCTGGCAATCCACCCCCTGAACCTATCGCGCGTATCGTGCCAGCATGAACGTGACCGAGCCGGCCATCCAGGCCCTGATCACCGCGATCAATGCCGGGGACCGCGAGGCGTTCGCCGCCGCGCTCACCCCCGACGCGACGATGTCGGACGACGGTACCGACCGTAACCTCCGCCAATGGGCCGAACGGGAGATTTTCACCGTCCACGGTCACCTCGACGTGATCGCGGCGCAGGACGGCGGCCGCTCGCTCACCGCCGCCTATCGCAACGACACCTGGGGCGAGATGCGCACCCGGTGGGCCTTCACCGTCACCGACGGCAAGGTCAGCCGTTTCGAGACGGGTCAGGCCTGACCTTCCCGAATTCGGCTGCCAGCTGGTGGCCGCGCCGCGCGCCTGCAGCTGGATCTCCTGGCCGTCGGCCAGCGAGATGGTCAGGTCCTGCCAGCTCCGGCCGGGGACCACGGTCATCGCGCTGATCCGGTCCAGCGGCACGTACCCGAGGTGGTCGCCCACCTGGTTGAGCATCGGGTCGGCGCTCCACACGTGCAGCGCGTCGCCGGACAGGCCGAGCACCATCGCGGCGTCCAGCGGGACATCGGTCTGCTCGGTGATGCCGTGCGCTGCCGCCCGCGCCGCGGGCCGCGCGATCAGGTAGTTGCCCAGCGGCCCGAGCATCCGGGTGAACCCGGCCGCGGTGCTGACCCGCGCGCACGCCGCGGCCAGCGGCGGCGGCACGTCCGGCCCGCCAGGCCGGTAGCGAGCTCGTCGTCCTTCAGGTGCATGTGCCCTCCCTCGTGTCTCCGGTCATCTACCGGGACAGCAGGTACCGAAACCCTCAGATGCCCGCCACCTGCAGCGTTGTCCGATGTCTAGTGTCTAGTTACAGTAGACAGATGGATGAGGAGCTGCTCGCCGAAGCCCGGCGGGCCGAGGAACGGCTGATCGACGCCGAGCGTGACGCCGAGGTGTTCCGCGCCGAATTCCACCGCGCCGTCCGCCGCCTGCACCTGAGCGGTGCCTCGCTCCGCGAGCTGGCCGGCGCCCTCGGCCTCAGCCACCAGCGAGTCCACCAGATCGTCGAGTCGGCCGGCGGCTCCCGCCGCTGGCTCCGCCAGCGCGAGCCGTCTCAGCGCGCGCCGCACCGCCCGGGACCGCATCTGGCCTGTACCTTCTGCGGTCAGGGGCAGGCCCAGGTGCAGAAACTGATCGCGGGCCCCCACGTGTACATCTGCGATGCCTGCGTCGCCAACGCCAAGAACGTGATCACCTCCGGCCCGGTGCCTGGCATCCCCCTCGTGACCATGGCGCCCGGGCACGGCCAGCCGGAATTCGAGCCGAAGGACCGGCTGGCGTGCAGCTTCTGCGGCAAGAAGCTCCACCAGGTCGCCGGCCTGGCCGCGACCGCCCCGCCCGCCGGGACCTCGGCCAAGCGCGGGCTCCTCCCGCGCGCCACCGTCTGCACCGAGTGCCTGGACCTCTGCACCGAGATCATCGCCGAGGAGCTGGCCGAGGACGCAGACCCTACGTAAGCTCGTTGAGGTACTGGGGGAGCATCTCGCGCCAGGTGTGCCACTCGTGCGGCCACTGCGGGCCCCAGTTGTCCACCCGGTTGGGGATGCCCTTTCCGCCCAGCGCCTCGGCCATCTGCCAGGACGAGCCGA
>JAICWX010000432.1 GCA_025934635.1 Streptosporangiaceae bacterium
CAAGAGCGTAATCGTGCTCTCCCGGCTGGTCGACCGGGCGGACGCGCTGGCGCCCCTGCGATGAGCGCCGCGCTGAAGTGCGCCCAATCGGACCTTGAAGCGGCCGCTGACCAGCTAAGGTCGTGCACATGTCGGAGTTTGAGCAAGATCCGAGCGCTAACACCGGACGGTTCCGTGCCTTCGTCGAGGGCGGTGAAGACGAAGCCCCGCAAGCACGGCGCTCGCCGGTGTCCCCTGCCATGCTGATCGCCGGGGTCGTGGTGGTGATCGCGGTCATCGTCATTATCGTGGCCGTGATCTAGCCCGGTTCGGCGGTACCACGACGCCCCCTGCCACTCGGCAACCCTCCCGTATCAATGATCACGAACGCCCCGACCAGCCTCTCCGGCTCACCTATCCTCAGGATTATCCTGCCCCCGCCGGCCGCCAAGACAGAGCCGCCAAGGACTGGCCGGAGCCGCGCGGTTCCGGCTATACCGCATTGACATCGTCCTTAGATGACGATTTGGCTTATTGGGGGGCAGGCCGGTGAGCGGGGGGTGGCAAGATGACAGCCATGAGAAACGTCGCGGTCGTGCCTTGCACCGGTGATGCGTGTGAACGCTGACCAGCCGGTGGCCGTCGTGACCGGCGGCAACCGCGGCGTGGGCCGTGAAGTGTGCCGGCAGCTCGCCCTGCTCGGCTTCGCGGTGGTGCTCGGCTCCCGGGACCTGAGAAGGGGGGAGCTGGCCGCCAAGGAACTCGACCCGGAGGGCAGCCGGATCTTCCCCTGCCAGCTCGAGGTGGACAACTCCCTCAGCGTCACGTCGATGGCCGAGTGGGTGAAGGGCCGGTTCGGCCGTACGGACGTTCTCGTGAACAACGCCTCGACCATGTACGACCGGTGGGCGACGGCCAGCAACGCTGACCTCGGCGCGGTCGCCGAGGCGATCGACGTCAACATGTTCGGCCCGTGGCGGGTGATTCACGCGCTGCTGCCGATGCTGCGCTCGAGCACCCGGCCGCGCATCGTCAACGTGAGCAGCGAGGGCGGCTCGATCGCCGTGATGGGCGGCGGGTCACCCGCGTACGGCGTGTCCAAGGCCGGGCTCAACGCGCTGACCCGGATTCTCGCCGCCGAACTGGCCCGGGACGGCATCCTCGTCAACGCGGTCTGCCCCGGCTGGCCCGCCAGCGAGAACCACCCCGATGGCCGCTCTCTCGGCCAGGCGGCGGCCAGCGTCATCTGGGCCGTCACCATCCCCAATGGCGGTCCCACCGGCACCCTCACCCGGGACGGCCAGCCTTACCCCTGGTGAGCCTAGTGAGCCGGGGCCGCTGACTCGCCATCGGCAGCGCTCGGCTGGTAGCGGTAGCCCATGCCCGGCTCGGTGATCAGCCAGCGCGGGCGGGCCGGATCCGGCTCGAGCTTGCGCCGCAGCTGGGCCATGTACAACCGGAGGTTACCGGTGGCGTCGGCGTAGCCCGGACCCCATACCTCGGTCAGCAGCTGGTTGCGGCTGAGCAGCTTGCCGGGGTTCCGCAGCAGCACCTCGAGCAGGTGCCACTCGGTCGGGGTGAGCCGGACGTCATCGGCCGGGGCGGCGCCCGCCGGGACCGGCGCCTGCCGGATGACGCGCTTGGCGGCCAGGTCGATGACCAGCTCGCCGAGCTGGATCCGGGGCAGGTCCTCAGGGGCGCCGGTCCGCCGGACCGCCGCCCGCATCCGGGCCAGCAGCTCCTCGACGCCGAACGGCTTGGTCACATAGTCATCGGCACCGGCGTCGAGTGCCTCTACCTTGTCCACGCTGTCGGCCCGGCCGGAGAGCACGATGATCGGTGCCTTGGTCCAGCCGCGCAGGCCCTGGATCACCTCCATCCCGTCCAGGTCGGGCAGGCCGAGATCGAGGATCACCAGGTCGGGCGGGTAGCGGCCGGCCACCTCGAGCGCCTCGGCTCCGGTCGCCGCCACGTGCACCTCGTAGTCCCGTACCCGCAGGTTAATCCGCAGCGCCCGCAGGATCTGCGGCTCGTCGTCCACCACCAGTACCCGTGTCACTCGGTTCCCCCGCTCGCCGATTCACGCTCCCGCTGACCAGGCTCGGGCTGGCAGCCCGGCTCGGCGGCGGCCGGGAGCGACACGGTCATGGTGAGGCCGCCACCGGGGGTGTCGTCGGCGGTCAGCTCGCCGCCCATCGCCTCGGTTAGCCCGCGCGCCAGCGCCAGCCCGAGCCCCACCCCGGTGGTGTTGTCGGTGTCGCCGAGCCGCTGGAACGGCACGAACATCCGGTCCCGGTCCTTCTCGGGGATCCCCGGGCCGCGGTCGACGACACGCAGCTCGACCCGGTCACCGAGCGAACTGGCGGTCAGCAGCGGCGGCTGCCCGGCGGGGGAGTAGCGCAGCGCATTCTCCGTCAGGTTCACGATCACCCGTTCCAGGATGGCCGGGTCCACGTTGATCTCGGGCAGCGACTCCGGGATGTCGACCGTGACGCCCCGGGCGGCCGGATCCAGGTTGTCCAGCGCGCTGGAGACGATCTCCTCGAGCCCGGCCGGGCGCGGGAACAGGGACAGCGCGCCCGCTTGCAGCCGGCTCATGTCCAGCAGGTTGTCGACCAGGTGAGCCAGCCGGTCCAGGGATTCGTCCGCCGTCGCGAGCAGCTCGTCGTGGTCTTCGGCCGCCCAGTTCACGTCGGGCGAGCGCAGGCTGGTCACCGCGGCCTTGGCCGACGCCAGCGGGGTGCGCAGGTCGTGGCTGACCGCGGCGAGCAGCGCGGTCCGCATCCGGTCGGCGGCCGCGATCGGCCTGGCTGCCTGCGCCTCGGCGGCCAGTTGCTGCTGGTCTAGCGCCACCGCCGCGTAGGAGGCGAACGCGCCGAGCACGCGGCGGTCCGTGGCGGGCAGCGGCCGGCCGCGCAGCGCCAGCGAGAGGGAGTCGGTGACCGGCACCTCCACGTCGGCTTCGTCCGGCCGGGTCACGGGCGGCTCGCCGCGGCTGGCGATGACCGTCCACGGGCCCATCCTGCCCGGGCATTCGAGCAGCGTGACCGAATCCATGCCGAACGCTTCCCGGACCCGGTCGAGCAGCGCGCTCAGCCCCTGCTGCCCGCGCAGCACGCTGCCGGCCGTGGTCGTCAGCAGCTCGGACTCGGCGTTGGCCCGGGCGGCCTGCTTGGTCCGCCGGGCCGCGAGGTCGACCACCGAGCTCACCAGGATGGCCACCGCGATGAAGACGCCGATCGCGAGCGCGTTGTTCGCCTCGGCGATCGTGAACTGGTGGATGGGCGGGGTGAAGTAGTAGTTGAGCAGCAGCGATCCCACGATGGCGGTCAGCACCGCGGGCGCGAACCCGCCGGTCAGGGCGACCAGGACCACCGCGGTCAGGTACATCAGCACGTCGCTGGTGAGGTTGAGGTCGTTGCGCAGGACGGTCAGGAGCACCGTCAGCACCGGCAGCAGCGCGGCCGCCAGCGCGTATCCGGCCACCTTCCGGCGCCGGGTAATCGCCCCGCGCGGCCGCGGCAGGCCCCGGCCCCGGCCCATCTGCGCGTGCGTCACGATATGCACGTCGATGTCACCGGAGCCGCGGATGGTGCGGGAACCGATCCCCGGGCCGGTGAGCATGGCGGACAGCCACGACCGGCGGCTCGCGCCCAGCACGAGCTGGGTCGCGTTCTCCGCCCGGGCGAAGGTCAGCAGCGCCGCGGGGATGTCGTCGCCCACCACCTGGTGGTAGGTGCCGCCGACCGATTCGGTCAGCCGCCGCTGATCGGCCAGCGAGGCCGGATCGGCGCCGGTCAGGCCGTCGGACTTGGTGACGTGCACGGCCAGCAGGTCGCCGCCTGACGAGCCGCCCGGTGACCGGGCCGCGATCCGCGCGGCCCGGCGGATCAGCGTCTTGCCCTCGGGACCGCCGGTCAGGGCCACGACCACCCGTTCCCTGGCCTCCCAGGCGCTGGAGATCTTGTGCTCGGTCCGGTAGCGCTGCAGGCCCTCGTCGACCTTGTGGGCCAGCCAGAGCAGGGCGAGTTCCCGCAGCGCGGCCAGGTTCCCGCCGCGGAAGTAGTTGGTCAGCGCCGCGTCGATCTTCTCCGGCGGGTAGATGTTCCCGTGCGCCATCCGGCGGCGCAGTGCCTCCGGCGTCATGTCGACCATCTCGACCTGGTCGGCGGCCCGGACGATCGCGTCGGGCACGGTTTCCCGCTGCGGCACCCCGGTGATCTTCTCGACGACGTCGTTGAGGGATTCCAGGTGCTGGATGTTCACCGCGGAGATGACGTCGATCCCGGCGTCGAGCAGTTCCTCCACGTCCTGCCAGCGTTTCTCGTTACGCGAGCCGGGCACGTTGGTGTGCGCGAACTCGTCCACCAGCGCGATCTCCGGCCGCCGGGCGAGCACCGCGTCCAGGTCCATCTCCTCGAAGGTGGCGCCCCGGTACTCCGGCCGGGCCCGGGGGATGACCTCGAGGCCGTCGAGCAGCGCGCTGGTGTGCGGACGCGCGTGGGCCTCGGCGAATCCCACCACCACGTCGGCGCCTCGCTCGGCGCGCCGGTGCCCTTCGTTGAGCATGGCGTAGGTCTTGCCTACCCCTGCCGCCGAGCCGAGGTAGATCCGCAGGTGACCACGTCCCGGCCGGGTCGCCCTGCCAGTGTCTCGCCGGCCGTCGTTGTCCGCCATCTCCGGCCCGTGTCCTTATCTGCGTGAACTGATCTCCCTAGTCAAGCACGTCCGCCCGGCCGGAGATTCCGCCTGCCAGAACGGCTGGCAGGTCTTAACGCGATTCATGCGCCGCGCATGCGCGATCCATGCGCCGCGGGCCGCTACCCGCGGGCCGCTACCCGCGGGCCGCTAGCGGTTCGGTGCAGCCTGAGCGGTGAAGAAGGCGCTGGACGCGCGCTGCCACAAGGACACCACCGCGGCGGCGCCGATCAGCCAGCCGATCAGGCTCAGCACCTTGGCCGGGCCGAGGCCGGCCTGCGGGCTGGCGGCCACGCCGAGCACCACCACGGTATTGAGCCCGAACAGGATCGTGCCGGCCACCCGGGCCCCGTTCCGCCCCCGGCGGCAGGCCCGCGCGATGCCGAGCCACAGCGCGATCTCCGCGATGGCCATCAGGACAGCCAGGCCCGCCGCCCCGGCCAGGCGGTGGTCGCCGCCCGCGATGTATTCCGGGTGGGCCTTCACGATGCTGGCCGAGACGGTGATGACGCCGATCGCCCAGACCAGCGCGTAGGCCGCCCCCGCGTACATCAGCCGGACCGCGGTGACCATGGTGGCGGGCATCGCGAGGACCGCGGCCGGCGCTCCCGCCCGGTACGGCTGCGGGTAACCGGCCTGCCCGCCGCCCGGCGGGAACCCGCCGCCCGGTGGATACCCCCGGGGCGCGGCGTACGGCGGTCCCGGCGCCTGCGCGCCGTTCCCTTGCGACTGGGCGTACCCCTGAGGCTGCGGATACCCCTGCGACACTGGGCCGGCCGGGGATGGGCCGGCCGGGGAAGCGGGCCCGGCCTGCGCGGTCGGCCCGCCATAGGGCCACCGCGGCGAAGGGGTCGGCGGGGCCTGTCCGGGCGGCGGGGCCGGACGGGGGGACGCGCCGCCGGCCGCGGGCCACCCGGCCGGAGCCGGCTGCGCGGCGGGCCGCCCCGGGTCCGACGGCGTGGTCGGCGGGGGAGCGGGGCTGGCCCAGGAGAACGCCTCGGGCGGCCGGCTGACGCTGCGCGTCTTGAGCTCGAGCCGGGCCTGGTACTCGCCGATCAGGCTGGTCACCGCCGACGGCCAGAACGCCACCGCGGACGGCCCGGTCGCGTCCAGCTGGGCGGCGAGCAGGCCGGACAGCGCCCGCAGCGTGGGCCGGTCGGCCGGGTTCTTGGCCAGGCAGGCGGCGAGCACCTCCCGGAGCTTCGGCGGGATCCGGTCCAGGGCCGGCTCGGCGTGCACCACCCGGTACAACACGGCAGCCGCCGTCCCGGTGCCGAACGGTCCCATCCCCGCCGCCCCGTAAGCGACCACGCAGGCCAGCGCGAACACGTCGCTCGCGGGCCCGGCGCCGCGGCCCTCGGCCTGCTCCGGCGACATGTAGCTGGGCGTGCCGAATACCACCCCGGCCGCGGTCAGCGAGGTCCCGTCGGCGGCCCGGGAGATACCGAAGTCGATCACCCGCGGCCCGTCGGTGGCCAGCAGGACGTTGGCCGGCTTGAGGTC
>JAICWX010000491.1 GCA_025934635.1 Streptosporangiaceae bacterium
CGGCGCGGTCACGATCGCGACGAACATGGCGGGCCGCGGCGTCGACATCAAGCTCGGCGAGGGCGTGCGCGAGCTCGGCGGCCTGTACGTGCTCGGCACCGAGCGGCACGAGTCGCGCCGCATCGACAACCAGCTCCGCGGCCGGTCCGGACGGCAGGGCGACCCCGGCGAGAGCCGGTTCTACCTGTCGCTCGAGGACGACCTGATGCGGATGTTCAACTCCGCCCGGGTCGGCGCCATCATGGAGCGGCTGAACATCCCGCCGGACGTCCCGGTCGAGTCCAAGGTCGTCACCCGGGCCATCAGGTCGGCCCAGACCCAGGTCGAGCAGCAGAACTTCGAGATCCGCAAGGACGTGCTCAAGTACGACGACGTGATGAACCGCCAGCGCGTGGTCATCTACGGCGAGCGCCGCAAGGTCCTCGAGGGCGCCGACCTGCACGAGCAGATCAGCGAGTTCGTCGACGAGGTGATCGAGGGGTACGTCGTCGGCGAGACCAGCGACGGCTACCCGGAGGAGTGGGACCTGGACAAGCTCTGGCGGGCCTTCCGCCAGCTGTACCCGGTCACCCTCACCATCGACGAGCTCATCGAGGAGGCGGGCGGCGACAAGGCCGGGCTCACCGGCGAGTTCATCACCGAGCAGGTGACCGCCGACGCGCAGGGCGCGTACGAGCGGCGTGAGCAGGAGTTCGGCTCCGAGGTCATGCGCGAGGTCGAGCGCCGGGTGATCCTGTCCGTGCTCGACCGCAAGTGGCGCGAGCACCTGTACGAGATGGACTACCTGCGCGAGGGCATCGGCCTGCGCGGTTACGGCCAGCGCGACCCGCTGATCGAATACCAGCGCGAGGGCTACGACATGTTCGGCGCCATGATGGACGGGATCAAGGAAGAATCCGTCGGGCACCTGTTCAACCTGCAGGTCCAGGTCCAGGAGAACCCGATCGTCGAGGAGGGCGGCCCCGCCGGGCCGGTATCTCCGAGCGGACCGGTTCCCGGCGCCCCGCCGGCCGGTGGCCGGGTGGCCGCTGGTCCGGCCGCGCCCGCGCCGCCCGGACAACCGGGCACCCGGCGCGGGGCAGCCGCGCCGGGTCGCTCCGGCGGCGCGCACGCACGCAGTGACCAGGACGCCCAGGGCGGGACCGCCGCTCCCCGGCGGGACGGCCGCGTCAGCGGAACCCAGGGGCAGCCGACCCGGCGGGACGGCCGGGCCGGCGGCGGAGCGCACGCCCGGCGTCCCGGCGGCCAGCCGACGGGGCAGAACATCCCGGAGGACCAGAACGACCCGATTCCGGCTGGGTTCGCCCCCCGCCGGCCGCAGCGGCTGCAGTACTCGGCCCCGTCCGTCGACGGCGGGACGCACGTGGAAACCAGCCAGGGCCCGGGCGTGAACGACGAGTTCGCGCGGGCCGGGCGGAACGATCCGTGCCCGTGCGGTTCGGGCCGGAAGTTCAAGCGGTGCCACGGCGACCCCCGCTCCCGCGCCGACGGCATCTGATTCCAGGCAGCGGCCGGACCTAGTGACTCACTAGGTCCGGCCCGCTCGTTTAACGGGTCTCGATCTCGGTGCAGAGCCACCGGGCGGGACGGCCGGGACGGCCGGGTACGGGAGAGCGCGCCGGGACATGCTCGAAGCGCATGGCCAGGGCGCGCGAACGTGATCCGAAGCCGACCACCATGGTCATCTCCACCACGCCCGCTGTCGGTCGTGACGTCATCACGCGCCGGATCCGGGGGCGCTGTTCCGCGTCAGCGGCGCAGCTGAGCAGGTCGATCTGCGCCCGGACTCGTTCGGTCGCCCAGGGCGTGAGCTGCTTGGCCGGGCGGCAGCCCGCCAGGATCTCGACGAGCACCTGGCCGAACTGCCGAGGCCAGGCGGCGCTCAGCCCGGCCGCGTGACCTGCTTCGCCGTCCGGGCCGGGCGCGCTGCCCGCCTCGGCGGCCCCTGTCCCCGTAGCCGGTCCCGGAAGGGCCGAGACGGCCTTGCGGGCGCTGCTCGCTCCGCCGGCTGCGACCGGTCGCGGCGGCTGACGGACGGCCTCCGCGACCGTCGCCGAACATGCGGCGCCGTGGGCCTCGCAGTCGTAGGGCGGCCACCCGTTCGGTACCGCGACGAGCCGCAACCCGCCCCAGGCCGGTTCTCCGCTCGTCCCATCGGCGATCGCCCCGCTGTCTCCCGCCCCAGCACCGCCCGCTTCACGGGCGGTCCCGGTCTCGGGCGCCTCCAGCGGCTCGAGCGCCTTCAGCGGCTCAGGAGTCTCCAGCGGCTCAGGAGTCTCCAGCGGCTCAGGATCCTGTACCGGCTCGGCCGTCGCGGGCGGGGTGGTGCGGCCGGAGACGGCCGCAAGGTCGGGTGTGCGGGTCCTCGAGGGCATGTGCTGCTTCCAGTCCGGAGAATGCGAACGACCGCGAACGTCCCGTGACAGCGCGTCCGCATCAGGCTCCGGCTGTTCCCGTTTGTACCCCAGGTCGCCGACATTTCGGCGTCCGGCCTGGTTAGGCGATCCTTCACGCACTGGACGGACGCCGTTCCCGCGCCCGGTGAAAACGCACCTAAAATCGTTAGCGTGACGAATGGTACGGAATTTCGCGGTGTCATCACCGACTGGGGCGGGGTGCTGACCACGCCGATCCTGCATACGGTCCAGGCCTGGATCGAGGCCGACGGCATCGACTGGGACAGCTACCGGACCGTGATGCGGACGTGGGTCACCGACGCCTACGGGCCGAACGGCACCCGGAACCCCATCCACGCACTGGAGCGCGGTGAATGCTCGGACGCCGAGTTCGAGCAGGCGCTGGCCGCCGAACTGCTCCGCGTGGACGGCGGGTCCGTCCTGGCCGCGGGGCTGCTGCAGCGCATGTTCGCGGCCAGCGTCCAGATTCCCGCCATGTACGAGCTGATCCGCGCGGTACGGGCCGCCGGGTTGCGGACCGCGCTGCTGTCCAACTCCTGGGGCGCCTCCGACTACCCGCGGGCGGATTTCCCGCACCTGTTCGACGCCGTGGTGATCTCCAGTGAGTGCGGCCTGCGCAAGCCCGAGGCGGAGATCTTCCGGCACGCGGCGGACCTGCTCGGCCTGCCGCCGGAGCAGTGCATCTTCATCGACGACATCGAGGCGAACATCACCGCGGCGCAGGCCTGCGGCATGACCGGCGTGCACCACGTCGAAGCGGCCCAGACGGCGGCGGCGGTCGAAGACCTCCTCGGCATCGGGCTCGGCGTGACGAAGCCCGCCGAGCCCGCGGCCGGGCCCGGAACTGGCAACACGATGCGATAACCGCCGGGACGCGGTGATAACCACCGGGCTAGCCTGTGGGGCGTGGCGGACTATCCGCATCCGTCCAGCCCGGGGCGTTCGGCGAACATGAGGGCCAACCGGCGGACGGACACCAAGCCGGAACTGGCGCTGCGGCGCGCCCTGCACCGGCTCGGCTACCGCTACCGCAAGGACCACCGGCTCGACCTGGACAGCGGGCGCCGGGTCCGGCCGGACATCGTGTTCACGGCGCGCAAGCTCGCCGTCTTCGTGGACGGCTGCTTCTGGCATGCCTGCCCGGAGCACGGGTCCAAGCCGAAGAACAACGAGTGGTACTGGAGCCCGAAGCTGGTCAAGAACGTCGAACGGGACCGGGTCAACGACGCCGCGCTGATGCTGGACGGCTGGACGGTGATCAGGCTCTGGGAGCACGTGCCCATCGACGAGGCGATCACGACCGTGGTCACCGCCCTGACCGCGGCCGGCGCCCCGGCCAAGGGCCAGCCGCCGGGAAATCCCGCTTCCGGAGACGACCCGCTTAGCTGACACCCGGCGACTGTGGCAGACTCTGGGTCACCATGCGCGTGTTCCTGCCTTCGACGCTCCCCGCCCTGGCCGAGGTTCTCCAGACCGGCCAGGTCGGCGCCAACCCGGACTCCAGCCCGGCCGCGGACCCGGGTCCGCTGTCCGGCTACGCGGTCACGCCCGCGCTGCGCGAGGCGTACGCGAGCGGCGACGAGGAGGAACTCGAGTACGCCGCGCTGACCGCGGCCGCCCGGGCCTCGCTGCGGCTGCTGGCCGGCGACCCGGCCGCCCCGTCCCGGCGGGTGGTGCTCGCCGCCGAGCTCCCGGCCGAGCAGGTCAAGCTCGACGCCCGGGACCACGAGCCCGGCCGGGTCCTGATCGCCGTCGCGGTCCCGGTCGCGTGGCTGGTCTCGGCCCACGCGGACGACACCGACGCCGGGCCGGACGTGCGCGCCGCGGCCGACGCGCTGGCCGCCGCCGACGCGGGCGACGAGGACGCCAAGTTCGCCGTGGACGGGGCCGAAGGTCACGAGCTCGGCTGGTACGCCAACCAGGAGCTGGCCTACCTGGCCGAGTAGCCCCGCCCAGGGCGCGTACCCCAGAACCAGCAGGTCGTGCAACGATACGGGTATCCACAAGACCCGAAAACGCCAGGAGCGATCGTGATGGACGCCGTCTCCAGGACCCCCGTACCGGTGAACGAGCCGGTCAGGCAGTACCAGCCGGGCAGCCACGAGCGGGCCGCGCTGGAAGCCAAGATCAAGGAACTCGCCGGCCAGCAGACCGAACTCACCATGACCATCGCGGGCCGCCAGCACCTGCCCGCCGGCCCGAAGATCGACGTGGTCCAGCCGCACAACAAAACCCACGTCCTCGGCCAGCTCGGCAACGCCGAGGACCTGGACGTAGCCGCCGCCATCCACGCGGCCAAGCAGGCGGCGCCCGGCTGGCGCGCCCTGTCCTTCGACGACCGCGCCGCCGTCTTCCTCAAGGCAGCCGACCTGCTGGCGGGCCCGTGGCGGGCCGTCGTGAACGCCGCTACCGTCCTCGGCCAGTCCAAGTCGCCGTACCAGGCCGAGATCGACGCCGCCTGCGAGCTGATCGACTTCTGGCGCTACAACGTCTACTACGCCAGGAAACTCCTCAGCGAGCAGCCCGAATCGGCGCCCGGCACCTGGAACCGGATGGAGTACCGCCCGCTCGAGGGCTTCGTGCTGGCCATCACGCCGTTCAACTTCACCTCGATCGCGGGCAACCTGCCGACCGCGCCCGCCCTGCTCGGCAACGTGGTGGTGTGGAAGCCGTCGCCCACCCAGCAGCTCTCCGCGCACTACCTGATGCGCCTGCTCGAGGCGGCCGGGCTGCCGCCCGGGGTGATCAACCTGGTCACCGGGGACGGC
>JAICWX010000452.1 GCA_025934635.1 Streptosporangiaceae bacterium
CTGGCCGGGGACAGGCACGAAATACGTAGACTGACGGTGGAGCATGTCCTGGGACTGCTGCTAGGCCGGCTTCGGGAAGAGAGTTACTGATTACAGCGTTACGTTGGCAGCGAACACGAACTGGCATGATCTCGCGGACTCACGGTTAGTCCAGGTACGGTGGAGGTGTCGGCGGTTTCGGCCACGGGGAAGGGAGTGCGGCGATGGTACTGCTCCGTCAGCTGCTAGGTGACGTGCTTCGTCGGCTGCGCTTGCGGCAGGGTCGGACGCTGCGGGAGGTCTCCGCCTCGGCACGCGTATCGCTCGGTTACCTATCGGAGGTCGAGCGCGGGCAGAAGGAAGCTTCTTCCGAGCTGCTCGCCGCGATCTGCGGCGCCCTCAACACGCCCTTGTCTCAGGTGTTCCGTGAGGTGTCTGACAACTTCGCCCTGGCTGAGCTGCAGAGCGAGCCGGTTCTCGGCGGTCCTCGGGAGCCTGGCCTGCGGGTCCCCGCGGAGTCGGGTGTCGGGCTGAACGGCGAGCGCGGCTTCGTGCCGATCAGCACCATGGGCTCGGACGGCGACGCGAGCCTGGAGTTCGCGGGCGACGCGCCCGGCATGGTATCGGTCTGAAGGTCGGCCAGGAAGCCGGAAAGCTGACGGCTCAGACCCAGGCGCTGGGGTTCTCCGTCAGGTGCCGGACCATGTCCGGCAGGGTCCCCGACACGATGTCAGCCAGCGTTACCTGCTCGAGCACGGCCCGCTCGTTGGCCCGGAGCGCGATCCACACCTGCTGCAGGGGCTCGGCCACGCCCGGGTAGGTGACATTCTCGGGACGCTCGCCCCGGACCCCGAGCAACTGGCCGTCAATGGCCCTGATGATGTCGGCCAGCGAGATCTCGGCCGCCGGGCGCGCCAGCCAGAAACCGCCGTCCGGTCCGCGCTGGCTGCGGATGAGCCCGGCCCGCCTGAGCTGGGTCAGGATGGTCTCCAGGAACTTGCCCGGAATCTGCTGGGCACGGGCAAGCTGATCGGCCGTAACGTGGCCGGCGCTGGCCGCGGCCAGCTCGATCGCGGCACGCAGCGCATAGTCGGCTCGGGCAGACAATCGCATGAGGGCTATTATGCACGTTCCCCATCGCTTTTCTGGCATTGCCCGGCTGGCCGTCACCGGTTGCCGTGTTCCGGTAACCTCGCTAGCGGATGTCAGCGACCGGCCTGGGGGATCATGTCCGAGCCAGAATCCGGGTCACGAGAAGAGCCGGTGGCCGCTTCGGCCGTGGCCGTGGCCGACGCCGGGGACACGCCGCCGAGCAGCCCCGGCCATGAGGCGGACGACTCCGAGCAGGGGCGCCGTCCGTGGTGGCGAGCCCGCTGGGTGATCCGGCTGGCCTGGCTCGCGGGCCTCATCGCCGTGGGCATCGGGCTCTACCTGTGCTACCTGTACATATCCCGGACCGCGCGGGTCAGCTCGGATGGCGCGTCGAACGCGCTGCAAGCGTGGGCCATGCTGCACGGCAACCCGATGCTGCGCGGCTGGACCGTCACCGACGTGTCCTTCTACACCACCGAGCTGCCCGAGTACGCGCTCGTGGAGCTGGTCCGCGGGCTGCAGGCCGATGTGCTGCACGTGTCCGCGGCGATCAGCTACACCCTGGTCGTGCTGACCGGGGCGATGCTCGCCCGCGGCCGCGCCACCGGCCGCGAGGGCGTCGTCCGGATGCTCATCGCGGCCGGCATCATGATCGCGCCGCAGCTCGGTCCCGGCGTCTTCATCCTGGTCTTCCAGCCCGACCACATCGGCACCCAGGCGCCCCTGCTGCTGACCTGGCTGGTGCTCGACCGCTTCCCGCGCCGCTGGTACACCGCCGTCCTGATCTGCGTCATGCTGGTCTGGGTCGACATCGCCGACCAGCTGGCCCTGCTGATCGGGGTGGCCCCGCTGGCCGCGGTGTCCGGCATCCGGGCCTACCAGGCCCTGGTGCAGCGCCGCGAAAGCCTGCGGTCGGCCTGGTTCGACCTGTCGCTGGTGGCGGCGGCGGGCGCGTCGGTCGTGATCGCCGCGGAGGTGGTCAAGCAGATCGGCGCGCACGGCGGGTACTCCGTGCTCCCGGTACAGAACGCGCTGGCCCCGGTCAGCGAGCTGTCGGCGCATTCCTGGCTGGCCGTGGAGAGCATCTTCGGGCTTTACGGCGCGGATTTCTTCGGCATCGCCGAACCCGGCCTGGACGCGGCCATCGCGTTCCTGCACCTGGTCGGCCTGGCCCTGGCCGTCGCCGGTCTCTGCCTCGTCCTGCGCCGCTTCTTCCGCTGCCCGGACCGGGTCGCCCAGATACTGACGGTCGGGATCCTCGTCAACGTGGCCGCCTACCTGCTCAGCACGGTGCCCACCACGTACTGGAGCGCCCGCGAGATGGCCGGCGTGCTGCCGGCCGGCGCCGTCCTGGCGGGCCGGATGCTCGGCCGCCGCCTGATGGCCGCCCGGCTGACCCCGGCCCTCGCCGTGGTGCTGGCCTGCTACCTGGCGGCGCTCGGCTACTCGGTCGC
This sequence comes from Streptosporangiaceae bacterium, assembly GCA_025934635.1. The sequence continues at coordinate 2,526 of JAICWX010000452.1, forward strand.
CCAGCCGTCCCGCCCCGCCATGACCCAGGACCTGGCCGACTGGCTCGTCGCGCACCACCTGACGTACGGCCTGAGCAGCTACGGCATCGCCAACACGACCACGCTGGCCAGCGGCGGCGCCGTCAGCGTCCGGTCGGTGCGCTTCTACAACAGCGATGTCGGCGCCGGCCCGTACGAGTTCGACCAGAACTGGTACGACCCGAGCCGCCACTACGCCAACTTCGTGGTCGTGATGAACCCGCCGGTCCCGCTGGACCCGATCGCCCCCTGGCAGGTCCGCAACCGGTTCGGCCCGCCGGCCCACGTCTACGAATTCGGCCCGTACGTCATCCTGACCTACGACACCAACCTGCTCACCGACCTGAGCCCCTCCCTTCCCCCGCCACCCCAGCCCGGCGCCACCCCCGCCCCCGCAGCCACCCCCACCCCCGCCACCAGCCTGTTCCCCACAGCCACCCCCACCCACGCCCGCAAGCCGTCCCCCTCACCCACCCCCACCGGCACCACCAAGCTGTCTCCCTCACCCACCCCCACCGGCACCACCAAGCTGCCCTCCTCACCCACCCCTACTGGCACCGCCACGCTGCCCCCCTCACCCACCCCCACCTCAACCCCGTAACGCCGCCCCGTCAGCCACTCCTTACGCCGCCGTCGCGGTCGGCCAGCCAGCCCGCCCGATCTGGACCCCGGATTCCTGACATCAGCATTCGCATCCGCATCACAGTCCACACCCGTCACCGATCCGCCCCTCACCTCGCTCTCATCGACGACATTGATGCTCCATTGATGTCGTTCCGGCGGCATTGATGCTCCATCGATGTCGTTAGCCGGGCCACCGTGGACACGGCGGACTGACACCAGACGCCGCGAACAGCCTCAGGCGCACCACGAGCAGCACTCCGTCTCGCGAGCCGGACGCGCCGTCGAGCACGCGGGCCGGACGCTTCGCTGCGGACACACGAGCCGTACACGCCGCCGGGAGCGAAGGATCTCGAACTTCCTGCGTCCGGGATCCCTCGCGTCAGCAGAGGTTCCTCGTCTTACACCAGGCCCAGCAGTTCGGCGGCGGCGGTCGCGCTGGCCCGGGAGGCGCCGTAGGTAGCCAGGTAGGAGGTGCCCTCCGGAGGATGCCAGAACGGCAGGCCCATCTCGACCAGGACCAGATCGGGGCGCGCCGCGAGCAGGGCGCCGACCAGCGATCGGGTCTGCTGGTCCCGGTGCGCGTCGCGAACCGCCACCACGAGCGAGCGCCCGGCCGCCGCGGCCAGGATCCCCGCGACGCCAGTGCCCTCGGGTTCTGCACTACCGTCCGGCCGCGGCTCTGCGTTACCGCCTGGCCCGGGGCTCGCGTGACCGTCCGGGCCTGGCTCGATGACGTTGACCGGCCGCCCGGAAGGACCGACCCGGTGCACGCTGCCATGCGGCGCCCACGGCCCCAGCCCCCATCCGAACCGTCCCGCGGCGATGTTCTCCCGCGGCTCGACCTCGATGATGACCGGGCGGTCCAGTGTCCGGCGCGGCCCGGAAACCCGCACCGCACGCCGGGCCGCGACCAGCCCGACCGCCGGCTGCGGACCTTCCAGACCCGGATTATCCAGATCCGTAATGTCCGGGCCCGTAATGTTCAGGACCGTACCCGCCGGGCCCGTGACCGGCGCCGCCGTGGCCGGAGCCGCCGTGGCCGGAGCCGCCGTGGCCGGAGCCCCCGTGACCAGGCCCGCCACGACAGGGCCACCCGTGACCGGCGCCGCCGGGACCGCGCCGGACAACCGGGCGCGCGCCAGGCCTCCGCGCAGGCGCGCGACCCGGTCGGCGGCTTCCTCCAGCCGCGCCCCGTCCAGCGTGCCGTCGCGCACCGCGGCCACGAGCGCGTCGCGGACCGCGAGGTACTCGTCCTCGCCCCCGTCCCGGCCCAGGCACAGCAGGTCGGTGCCTGCCGCCACGGCCAGCACGGCGGCCCCCGGGATGCCGAACATGTCCCTCGTCGCCCGCATCTCCAGCGCGTCGGAGACGATCACGCCGGTAAAGCCGAGCTCGCCGCGGAGCAGCCCGGTAATCGCGGCGGCGGACACCGTGGCGGGCAGGTCACCGGTGAGCTCGGGTACCCGCAGGTGGCTCGGCATGATGGCGAGAGTGCCGGCCCTGATCGCCGCCTCGAACGGCGGCAGGTCGACCAGCCGCAGCTCGGCCAGGCTGCCCTCGATGGTGGCGATGGCCTCGTGAGTATCGGTGCCGGTGCGGCCGTGCCCGGGAAAATGCTTGGTGCACGCGGCCACGCCCGCGCTCTGCAGGCCGGCCACGGCGGCGGCGGTGTGCCGTGACACCAGGCCGGTATCCGCGCCGAACGAGCGGGTTCCGACGGCGGGGCTGTCCGCCGTGCCCAGCACGTCGGCACACGGCGCGAGGTCGAAGTTGATCCCCAGCGCGGCCAGGTCGGCGCCGGTCGAGCGGTACACCGCCTGGGTCAGGGTGATGTCGTCCACCGCTCCCAGGGCGGCGTTGCCGGGGACCGGGCTGCCGTCGGTGTACGCGACCCGGGTGACGTCGCCGCCCTCCTCGTCGATCGCGATCACCGGGTCGTGCCCGGCGGCCGCTGCGCGCAGCGCGGTGGTGAGCGCGTGCACCTGCCCGGGCGCCGCGATGTTCTGCCCGAACAGGGTGACGCCGGCCAGGCCCCGGCCGAGCGCGTCGAGCATCCAGCCCGGAGCGGTCGTGTCGGGAAACGGCGGGATGAGGATCGCGTCGGCCAGGCGTCCCAGCACCGGGTCCGCCGCCCTGATGTCCGTGTCCTGGCTCATCCCTTCACCGCCCCGGCCACCAGGCCGTTGGTCATGCGGCGCTGGACGATGAGGAAGAAGATCATCACCGGGATCGTGAAGAGGGTAGAAGCGGCCATGATCGACCCCCAGTCCACCGTGCCGCGGCCGTAGAAATAGGTGACGTAGATGGGCAGCGTGTACTTGGCGGTGTCCGTGCCGAGGAAGGTCAGCGCGAAGATGAACTCGTTCCAGGCAAAGATGAACGCGAAGACGCTGGTCGCGACCAGGCCGGGCGCCACCAGCGGGAGCATGATCCGCCAGAAGATCCGCATCGGCCCGGCGCCGTCGATGGCGGCCGCCTCCTCCATCTCGCGCGGGACGGCCGCGACGAAGTTGCGCAGCATCCAGATCGTGACCGGCAGCGAGAACGCCGTGTAGACCAGGATCAGCCCGGCCAGGTTGTCCAGCAGCCCCAGCGAGCGGAAGTCGAGGAACAGCGCGATCACCATCGCCTGCTGCGGCAGCATCTGCACGATCAGCAGCATGATCAGGTAGGAGGTGCGGAACCGGAACC
>JAICWX010000379.1 GCA_025934635.1 Streptosporangiaceae bacterium
CGACACGGACCGGTTCCTGCGCAGCAACCCCGGGCTGGCCTCGCGGTTCAGCACCCGGGTGACCTTCCCCAGCTACCAGCCCGCTGACCTGGTGCAGATCTCGAACCTGCTGGCCGAGCAGGCCGGGGACATGTTCGACCCGGCCGCCAAGCAGGTGCTCGGGGCCATCTTCCGGCAGACCTGCGAGACCGGCCGGATCGACGAGCTGGGTAACGGCCGGTTCGCCCGGTCCCTGTTCGAGCGGGCCTGCGCCTGCCGGGACGTCCGGGTGGTGCGGCTGGGCGAGAACGCCACCGCGGCCGACCTGACCACGCTGACCGCGGCGGACGTGGAGATGGCCTACCGCGACCTGGCCCCGCGGGACCCGCTGCCGATCCCCCCGCAGTGACCACGCCACAATGACCAGGTGGATGAACGCTGGGAATTCTGGATCGACCGGGGCGGCACGTTCACCGACATCGTCGCCCGCCGTCCGGACGGCCGCCTGACCGCCCGCAAGCTGCTGTCCGAGAACCCGGAGGCCTACCGGGACGCCGCGGTCGCCGGCATCAGGCAGATCCTTGAGCTGAAGCCCGGGCAGCAGATTCCCGCCATGAGCATCGGCTCGGTCCGGCTCGGCACCACGGTGGCCACCAACGCCCTGCTGGAGCGCAAGGGCGAGCCGACCGTGCTGATCATCACCAAGGGCTTCGCCGACGCGCTGCGGATCGCCTACCAGAACCGGCCGCGGATCTTCGACCGCCGCATCCTGCTCCCCGAGGTCCTCTACGACCGGGTCATCGAGGCCGGCGAGCGGGTCACCGCCGACGGCGAGGTCCTCACCCCCCTGGACGAGGACACCCTCGCCCAGGACCTGGAAAACGCCTACCAAGAAGGCTTCCGGGCCGCCGCCGTGGTCTGCATGCACGGCTACCGCTACCCCGGGCACGAGAAAAGGATCGGCGAGCTGGCCCGGGCGGCCGGCTTCACCCAGGTCTGCGAGTCGCACCGGACCAGCCCGCTGATGAAGCTGGTCTCCCGGGGCGACACCACGGTCGCTGACGCCTACCTGTCGCCCATCCTGCAGCGCTACGTGACCGAGATGGCGAGCGAGCTCAAGACCGTCAGGCTGCTGTTCATGCAGTCCAACGGCGGCCTGACCGACGCGGCCGGCTTCCGCGGCAAGGACTCGATCTTGTCCGGCCCGGCCGGCGGCATCGTCGGCATGGCCAGGACGGCCGAAGACGCCGGCTTTGAAAAGGTCATCGGCTTCGACATGGGCGGCACCTCCACCGACGTCTCGCACTTCGCGGGCGAGTTCGAGCGCGAGTACGAGACGCTCATCGCCGGGGTCCGGATGCGCGCGCCGATGCTGTCCATCCACACCGTGGCCGCGGGTGGCGGCTCGATCCTGCACTTCGACGGCAGCCGCTACCGGGTCGGCCCGGACTCGGCCGGCGCCGACCCCGGACCCGCGTGCTACCGCAAACACGGCCCGCTGACCGTCACCGACGCCAACGTCCTGCTTGGCCGGATCCAGCCGGATCACTTCCCGAGAGTCTTCGGCCGGAACGGCGACCAGCCGCTGGACGCGGAGATAACGAAAAGCAAGTTCGAAGAACTGAGCCGCCAGATCACCGCGGCCACCGGCGACGACCGCGGCCCGGAGCAGGTGGCCGCCGGGTTCACCGAGATCGCCGTGGCCAACATGGCCAGCGCGATCAAGAAGATCTCGGTCCAGCGCGGCTACGACGTGACCGGGTACCTGCTCAACGTGTTCGGCGGCGCGGGCGGCCAGCACGCCTGCGCGGTCGCCGACGCGCTCGGGATCACGAAAATCCTCATCCACCCGCTGGCCGGCGTGCTGTCCGCGTACGGGATCGGGCTGGCCGACATCATCGCCATGCGCGAGCAGGCGGTCGAGGTCCCCCTCACCGAGGAAAACCTGACCGACGTCAGCGCCGCGATCAGGCCGCTCGAAGACGACGCCCGCGCCGAGGTGGAGGCCGAGGGCGTGCCGCCGGACCGGATCACCGTGACCCGCCGGGCGCACCTGCGCTACCAGGGCACCGACACCGCCGTCATCGTCCCGGTCGGGACGCTGGCCGAGATGACCGAACGGTTCGAGGCCGAGTACTCCCGCCGCTTTTCCTTCCTCCTGCGGGACAAGCCGGTCCTGGTCGAGGCGGTGTCGGTTGAGGTCGCGGGGGCCCCGCAGGAAGGGAACACCGAGCGGGAAAGCCAGCCCCGTTCGGGCGAAAAAAGGCCCGAGCCGGCCGCCCGCGTGCCCCTGTTCACCGGCGGAGCCTGGACTGAGGTCGATCTGACCGAACGGAGCAGCCTCGAGCCCGGGCACGCCATCACCGGGCCGGCGATCATCACCGAAGAACTGGCCACCACCGTGGTCGAACCCGGCTGGCGCGCCCTCGTAACCGAACGCGGCGACCTGCTCATGACCCGGGTAGCGGCCCGGCCGGACCAGCAGGACGCCGGCACCGAAGCCGACCCGGTCCTGCTCGAGATCTTCAACAACCTGTTCATGTCGGTGGCCGAGCAGATGGGCGTCCGCCTCCAGTCCACCGCCCACTCCGTCAACATCAAGGAGCGCCTCGACTTCTCCTGCGCGGTCTTCGACGCCGGCGGCGGCCTGATCGCCAACGCCCCGCACATGCCGGTGCACCTGGGCTCCATGGGCGAGTCGATCAAGATGGTGATCGAGCGCAACCAGGGCCGCATCCGCCGCGGCCAGGCCTACGTCCTCAACGACCCCTACCACGGCGGCACCCACCTGCCCGACATCACGGTCGTCACCCCGGTGTTCAGCGACCCAGCCTCCGACCGCACCGGGGACGACATCTGGTTCTACGTCGCCTCGCGCGGCCACCACGCGGAGATCGGGGGCGTGTCACCGGGTTCCATGCCGGCCGCCAGCACCCGGGTCGAGGAGGAGGGGGTGCTGATCGACAACTGGCTGCTGGTCGACGACGGCGCGCTCCGGGAGGCCGCGACCACCGAGCTGCTGCGCACCGCCGAGTACCCGTCCCGCGACCCGGCCACCAACCTGGCCGACCTGCGCGCCCAGCTCGCCGCCAACGCCAAGGGCATCGAGGAACTGCGCGCGATGGTCGCTCACTTCGGCCTCGACGTCGTGCATGCCTACATGGCCCACGTGCAGGAGAACGCGGCCGAGTCGGTGCGCCGGGTGATCACCGCGCTGCACGACGGGGAGTTCGCCTACGAGCTCGACAACGGCGCGCGGGTGGTGGTGGCGGTCCGGGTGAACCGCGCGGAGCGCACCGCCGAGATCGACTTCACCGGGACCTCGCCCCAGCTGGCCGGGAACTTCAACGCGCCGTCGTCGGTGGCCATGGCCGCGGTGCTGTACGTGTTCCGCACCCTGGTCGACGACGACATCCCGCTCAACTCCGGCTGCCTGCACCCGCTCAAGGTGATCATCCCGCCCGCGACCATGCTCTCGCCGCGGTACCCGGCCGCGGTCGCGGCCGGCAACGTGGAGACCTCCCAGGTTGTCACCGGCGCCCTCTACGCCGCCCTGGGCGTGATGGCGGAGGGGTCGGGGACGATGAACAACGTGACCTTCGGGAACGACTCGTACCAGTACTACGAGACCGTGGCCAGCGGCTCGGGCGCGGGGGAGGGGTTCGGCGGCACCGACGTGGTGCAGACCAAGATGACCAACTCCCGGCTCACCGACCCCGAGGTGCTCGAGTGGCGCTACCCGGTGCTGCTCGAGTCGTACCGGATCAGGCCGGGCAGCGGCGGCCGCGGCCGCTGGCGCGGCGGCGACGGCGGGATCAGGCGGCTGCGGTTCCTGACCCCGATGACCGTCACCACGCTGACCGGCCATCGCCGGGTGCCCGCCTTCGGCCTGGCCGGCGGCGAGCCCGGCGCGCTGGGACGGCACTGGATCGAGCACCCCGACGGCACGCTGACCGCCATGGCCGGGTGCGACTCAGTCCACGTCCGAACGGGTGACGTCTTCGTCATCGAGACCCCCGGCGGCGGCGGTTACGGGACGCCGCCCTGAGGTTCGTCGCGCCGTTACGGCTCGTCGGCTTCGAGCTCGCGCAGCACCGCGATCAGGGCGGCCTCGTCGCCGCTGGTGTGGTCGAGCACGGCCATCAGCGCGTGCAGCACCAGGTGGCGGTCCTGGCCGGCGTCGAGCAGCCGCTGGGCGGCCTCCCACAGCTCGGGCGGGTCACCGCGCCAGAGCCGGTCGGCCAGCACGGTGTGCCGCTCGATGTGCCGGCCCACCCCGCCGGGGGCGGGGGTGGCGTGGTCGGCGGCGATCAGCGCCCGCCGGTCGCGCGGGTCGGCCGGGTCCAGGATGGACAGGTCGCTACCGGAGTGCCAGCCCTCCAGGACCGGGAACGCGAACGCCCGCCGCGGCAGCGCCTCCAGGTCGGCGTCCGGCAGCAGCCGCCGGACCAGCGCGTAGTCCAGGCCGAACTCGGCCGGGTCGCGGTAGGCCTGGGCGAACCGGCTGATCGAGTTGAACACGGCCTCGAGCGAGTCGGTGATGGCCGCCTCGCTCAGCCCGCGGCGGCGGCCCGCCCAGCGCACCCACACGGCCAGCACGTGCGGCATCGCGTCCTGCTCGGCGAACGACAGCATCACCTTGCGCGGCAGCCAGCCGAGCAGGAAGGCCTCCACCTTGGTGGGGCTCATCCGCAGCGGCCGCCCGAAGTCCTTGTCGCAGCCGTAGTCGATGATCCGGTCGGCGCAGTGGCTGGCCGCCCCGCGGTCCGACAGGTCCTCGGCCTCGTCGGAAGCGAGGAACTCGGCCGCCAGCATGGCCCGGCGGTCCTTGCTCCAGGCCTGCCGCCGCCCGGTCACGTTCAGCGGCCCGGTGGCGGACAGGGTGGCCGTCAGCGAGCGGCCCCGGAACGGCGGCAGCGCCCTGATCCGGGCCCGGATGAACGCGTGGTACGACGGGAAGGACTCGCTGACCGTCGGGTCGTTCACCGAGTCGGTCACGGTCAGCGCGGTCTCCAGCATGTGCCGCGCCTGGCCGGCGTCCACCGGCCGGAACGCGTACTTGCCCTCGGCCCCGCGCTGGCTGCTGGCCTCGCGGCAGTGATCGAGCAGCTTGCCCACCCGGGAGGTGACCCAGCCGTCCTTGATCATGCCGTCCGCGTTGTAGTCGATCACCGAGACCAGCGCGTGGGATTCCTCCCCGGCGTAGCTGAACACGCAGATGATCTCGTCGGTGTCACCGAGGTCATCCGGGTTGACGTAGCACTCGGCCGCGGTGACCGCGCCCAGGTGCTCGGCCCAGCCGGGGCAGGGCACGCCGGCCTCGATCAGCTCCAGGGCGGCCCGCTCGGCCTTGGCCGCCTGCCGGGAGGTGCCGAGGCAGGCGATGCCGGACAGCAGGGCCAGCGCCGCCGGGCTGCGCTGCTCGGCCGCGTAGTCGACCAGTCCCTCGCCGACCAGCTGCTCGACGGTGGCCGCGCGCCGGCCGCCGCCGCGCTGGCCCCACCAGGTGCCGAGCAGCTCGCTGACCATGAGCTCGGCGTCGAGCGGGCTGCGTACGGCCAGCAGCTCGCGCGCCGCGCGCAGCAGCTCGGCGAAGAGCGCGTTAGGCGGCGGGCCGCCCCGCCGCTGGCCGCCCCCGGAACCGCCGGGGGGCTGGCCGGGGGGTGGCTGGCTTCGTCGGCTCTGCGGGCTCACCCTGATAGCCTCTCAGATCTGGACATGCGGACGCTATGCTACGTTGTCATGCCCGCTGTGATTCCGGCTTCTAGACCATACGCGCCACGCCGGCCCAGTTGCCGGCTCGGCGGCGGCGGGTATGTCGTGCGGCCGTGACCGGCGTTCGCTGTTCGCGAATCCGCACACCTGGCCGCACTAAGTGCCGGACTGTGGCACGCTTGATTGGTTGGCAGCGGGAAAGATGATCCCGGGGAAGGAGCCGCCCATGGCAGCCCCCGGCGCGGTACAACGGTGTTCGTCGTGAGCATGGATACTTCCGTGCCCAGGCAGCGTGACGCCTCAGATGCCGCACTGGTGGACATGCTGACGCTGGAGGCGCCGGTCGGTTTGGCCCTGTTCGGGCCCGACCTGCGTTTCCGCTGGGTGAATGCCGCCTTGGTGCGGCTCGGCGAGAACGCCGAAGCCGTCCCCCTGGGTTCGGAAGCACTGGGTTCGGAAGCACTGGGCCCGGAAGCACTGGGCCCGGAAGTTCTGAGCCCAGAAGCACTGGGCCCGGAAGTCCCCGCGGTGGCCGCCCCCGCGCACCCGTCCGCCTGTCACGGCCTGCTGCCCTCCGAGGCCTGGCCCGGGCCGGTCGCGGCCCGGGCGGAGGCCGCGCTGCGCAAGGTGCTGGGCGAGGGCGCGCCGCTGACCGAGAGCGGCTACCCCGCGGTTTCGGTGTCCAGAGATCCCGCCGTCCCGGGCGAGCCCGCGGCCGAGGACGTGTCCGGCTGCGCCTCCTGGTACCCGGTGCACGACGCGGCCGGGCAGCTGCTCGGCGTCGGCCTGATCCTGCTCAACGTGGCCGGCCCGTCGGCCGAGGCCGCCGAGGCGGCGGCCGCGGCCGCCGCCGAGATCCGGCGCAGCGAGGAGCGGTACCGCTCGCTGGTGCAGGGCGGCGCGCAGGTGGTCTGGGTGGCGGCGGCGGACGGCTCGATGAAGGAAGACTCGCCGGAGTGGCGCTGGATCACCGGCCAGTCCCAGGAGCAGTACACCGGGTTCGGCTGGCTGGACGCGGTGCACCCGGAGGACCGGGAGCGGGTGGAGCGGGACTGGCGGGAGTGCGTCAGGACCGGGAAGATCTGCGACGACCGCTACCGGATCCGCACCAAGGGCGGCTCCTACCGGCACTATGACGTGCGCGCGGTGCCGATCGAGCGGGACGGCAAGATCGCCGAGTGGGTCGGCGCCTGCACCGACGTGACCAGCCAGCGCGAGGCCGAGGAGATGCGCGGCCGGCTGACCGAGCAGCTGTCCGCCGCGGCGCTGCGCACGGCGCGGCTGCAGCAGGCCACCTCGATGCTGGCCGAGGCGCTGACGGTCGAGCAGGTGGTCGAGGTCATCACCGAGGTGGGCCGGACCGCCATCGGCGCGCTGCGCTCGGCGGTGGCGCTGCTGGACGGCGCCCGGCTGCGGGTGGTCAACGACGACCTGCGGGACGCGCCCGACTCGGCCGGCGGTGACCTGACGCTGGAATCGCCGGGCGTGATGACCCGGGCGATCTCGACCCGGCGGCCGGTGCTGGTGGAAGACCCGGAGGACCTGCGCAGGCAGTTCGACGGCGAGCTCGAGATCGACCCGGAGCGGGTGGCGGCCTCCGACGAGCGGTCCTGGGTGGGGCTGCCGCTGCTGGCGGCGGGCGCGCCGCTGGGCGCGCTGCGGTTCTCCTTCGCCCGGCCGCGGAAGATCACCGAGGAGGAGCGGGTCTTCCTGGAGGCGCTGGCCGGGCAGTGCTCGCTGGCGGTGGAGCGGGCCGGCCTGTACGAGCGGGAGCACACCACGGCCGAGACGCTGCAGCGGAGCCTGCTGCCGGACCAGCTGCCCACGCTGCCGCGCCTGGTGCTGGAGGCGACCTACCGCCCGGTGGCCAAGAACATGGAGATCGGCGGCGACTGGTACGACGCGTTCCGGCTGGCCGACCAGCGGCTCGCGGTGGCGGTCGGCGACGTCATGGGCAAGGGGCTGACCGCGGC
>JAICWX010000149.1 GCA_025934635.1 Streptosporangiaceae bacterium
GAAACTACTGGTGGGGCGGGTGGGGCTCGAACCCACGACCGGCGGATTATGAGAAGTACGGCCCGGTGCATCGTAGGCACTACCTGCACAGATATTACGAAGCGGTGCCACTGATGGCTCTGATCGCACCGTTCGCACCCACGGGTCGGTCCACGAACCGGTCCACGGCGAAGCGCCGGTCTCCCCGTGCCCTGCTACTGTGCGTGACGACGCTAGGAGTGCCCAACCCGCGGCCGCACGAGCGAAGAGCCAGATCCCGCCTCGAGGCGTGAGACGGATTATCCTGATGCTGGACGTGAGAGGAGGCGAGTTGGATGACTGCCGAGTACCCGCAGGGTGATGAGCCGTTGATTCCCATGCCGGCCCTGTCGCTGCCCGCCCTGCGTCAGGCGGTTGCCGTGGTCGCACCGTCCCGGCTACCGGAGTTCTTCCAGGAGATCCAGGACGCCTTCTCCCAGGCCGGCGATGAGGACAGCGTCTTCCCCATCCGCCACTTCTACCAGCGCTGGGGCGCCACCATCGCCATCGAGCGGCGGCCCTCGATCGCCGCCCGGCTCCACGCCGCCGAACGAGCCCTCGCCGACCCCGACCCCGCGGTCCGGGACCAGGCAGTCCGGGAAGCCGCCGAGATCGTCCAGGCGGCCTACCGCGAGGTCGCGGGTGGCTGAGTGGCGCTGGGAACTCGTCACTGATGACCTGCTCGACGGGTTGCCGGCTGCCGCGCTGACAACGGTCAGGCAGGTAGCCGAGGAACTGACCGTCCGTGAATCGATGATCTTCCTCGACGGGCGGGAGTTCACAGGTGAGCCACCAGGGCTACGCACCATCCAGCGAGGCCAATTAATGCTCGTCTACCTAACAGACGTCCGCGGCGAACGCGTGGTCATCATCCAGGTGAACTGGATCAGCTAACCCCGAACGGCGTGCCGACCGTAAGGTGGGGCGGGTGGGGCTCGAACCCACGACCGGCGGATTATGAGAAGTACGGCCCGGTGCATCGTACGCACTGCCTGCGGAGATACCACGAAGCCATGCCTCTGATGGCGCCGATCGCACTGGTTACACAGATGGCTCGGTCCACGAACCGGTCCACGGCGAAGCGCCGACTTACACTTGTCTTGCTACTGTGCGTAACGGCGCTAGAAGTTCCCGACCCGCGGCCGCGGGAGCGAAGAGCCAGATCCCGCCTCAAGGCGTGAGACGGATCATGAATGTCCGGCAACACAGGAGGTTCGCCGCTGAGGCGGCTATAACGGTCAGGATCGACAGTCATGCATTCAATATGCATAATGAATGCATGGCATTGATTCAGATTAGGGATGTCCCGGAGTCCGTCCGGGACGAGCTGGCCAGGAAGGCCGCTGCCGCCGGACAGTCAATGCAGGCATACCTGCTAGGTGAGCTGAGCAAGTTGGCCGACCGGCCGAGCATGGCCGAGATCGTCAGGCGAGCGCAGGCCCGAGCTGAGGCTACCGGGTCTACGGTGACAATGGACGACGCCGTCGCTGCGGTGCGCGCCGCACGAGATCGCCGGGCGGAACCGTGAGCGGATATGTCCTTGACGCTTCCGTCGCCGTGACCGCGTTGACCCAACCAGGGAGTCCGGCGGCTGACCTGCTGTCCGTGGACGACGCGATTTTCCAGGTTCCGTCAATATTCGACGCCGAGGTGCTTAGTGCCCTTCGAGGTCTGGTCCGCGGCCGGAAGTTCGACCAAGCCGCAGCAGCAGACCTTATCGTCGACCTGATGGTGCTTCCCGTCGACCGATGGCATATGTCACCCCTGCTTCCTCGGATGTGGGAACTGCGCGACAACCTCACCCCGTACGATGCCGCCTACGTGGCCCTGGCGGAGATGACAGGCGCCGTCCTGGTCACAGGCGACGAACGCATCACAGCCGCCCCCGGGACACGCTGCGACATCCAGGTCATCAAGTAGGCCGACGGACGCGCAGCGTTGTTGCCCCGCTCGTCGCCGATCCGGAGAGGCCCAATCCGGATTCGGCAATATAGACGCATCTGGTCGTTGGGGAACCGGTAAGCGTCAGCAGGCAAGTCGCGGCCGCACGTGGCTGGTGGGGCGGGTGGGGCTCGAACCCACGACCGGCGGATTATGAGTCCGCTGCTCTGACCGGCTGAGCTACCGCCCCGGGCGTCGGGAGCACATTACCATCAGCGCGGCACGGGCCGGCGCGGCTCAGGTTGCGGCGGAGGCAGGCGGCGGGCCGAGGGTCCGGGCGGGGGCGGGCGGCAGGATCTGGGTCAGGGTGAGGGGACGCTCGGGGTGGCGGTCCTGCTCGCGCGGGTAGCCGAGGGAGACCTCCTCGAAGCGCACGCCGTCTTCCCAGCTGGTGCGCGGGATGTGCAGGTGGCCGTAGACGACGGCCTGGGCGCGGAAGCGCCGGTGCCAGTCGGCGGTCTGGTCGGTGCCGCACCACTGGGCGAACGCGGGGTAGCGCAGGATGCGGGTGGGGGCCCGGGTCAGGGGAAAGTGGTTGACCAGGATGGTCGGCAGGGCGGGGTGCAGGGCGGCCAGCCGGGGCAGGGTGGCGTCGATCCTCGCCTGGCACCACGCTTCCCGGCTGGGGTACGGGTCGGGGTACAGGTGCCGCTCGTCGGTGCCGATGATCCCGGCCCGGTAGGCGATGTCCAGGGCCTCGTCCTTGGTGCGCGCGCCGTCCGGGCGGAACGAGTAGTCGTACAGGACGAACAGCGGGACGATCACGGCCGGGCCGCCGGGGCCCTCCCACACCGGGTAGGGGTCCTCGGGGGTGATCACGCCGAGGTCGCGGCAGACGCGGACCAGGTGCTCGTAGCGTTTGACGCCGCGCAGCGGGAGCGGGTCGCGGGGGTGAGCCCACAGGTCGTGGTTGCCGGGCACCCAGATCACGGTGTCGAACCGGGCGTTGAGCGTGCGCAGCACCCACTCGATGTCCTCGGCCTTCTCGCCGACGTCGCCGGCTACCAGCAGCCAGTCCCCCGGCTGGCCGGGCGGCAGGTCGGCGACCCACTGCCGGTTGCGCGGGTAAGAAACGTGCAGGTCGCTGATGGCCAGGAGCCGGCCAGGGGTCACGAGGAGGTATCGTCGGCCGCCGGGGTCCCGGCGTCGTCAGCGGCTTCCTCCGTGCTCAGGGTGACGAGGAGATCGTTCAGGCGGCCGACGAACGCGGCGGGTTCCTCAATCCGCGCCCCCATGGTCAGGACGGCCTGGTCGAACAGGACGTGGGCCCACTCGGCCAGGTTCGGGTCGGCGGGCTCGCGGTTGAGCCGCCGCACCAGGGGGTGGTCCGGGTTGATCTCCAGGACCGGCTGGCTGGGCACGCCGGAGCCGCGCAGGCGGCGGGCCAGGTTGATGTCGATGTCGGCTTCGTTGGCCACGATGCAGGCGGGCGAGGTGGTCAGGCGGCTGCTGACCCGGACGTCGTAGGCCCGCTCCCCCAGGACCGCCTTGAGCTGGGCGACCAGGGCGGCGAACTCGGTGCTGGCCTGCTCCTTGGCCTTGGTCTCGGCTTCGTCCTCGAGCTCGGACAGGTCGCCGCTGCCCTGGGCGACGGACTGGAGCTGCTTGCCGCCGAACTCGCGCAGGCTGGCGACCACCCAGTTGTCGATGCCCTCGCCGTCGCCCAGCAGCACGACCTCGATGCCCTTCTTCCTGAACGCCTCCAGGTGCGGGCTGGCCTTGGCCGCGGCCAGGCCGGGTGACAGCAGGTAGTAGATGTGCTGCTGGCCTTCCCTCATCCGGCTCACGTAGTCGGCCAGCGAGACGTCCGGCTCGTCCGAGGCGGACTTGGTGGTGGTGAACCGGAGCAGCTTGGCGATGTCGTCCTTGTTGCTGAAGTCCTCGGCCAGGCCCTCCTTGAGGACGGCGCCGAACTCCTTCCAGAACGCGGCGTACTTCTCCGGCTCCTTCTCCGCGGTGTCGGCCAGCAGCCGCAGCACCTTCTTGGTCGCGTTGGACCGGATGCTGTCGACCACGCGGCTGCCCTGCAGCAGCTCGCGGGAGACGTTCAGCGGCAGGTCGGACGAGTCGATGACGCCGCGGATGAACCGCAGGTACTGCGGCATCAGCTGGCCCGAGTCATCCAGCACGAAGACCCGCCTGATGTGCAGCTTGACGCCCCGGCTGACCTGCGGCATGTACAGGTCGAAGGGCGCGCGGGACGGGATGAACAGCAGCAGGGTGTACTCGTAGGTGCCCTCGATCCGGCTGTGCACCCAGGCCAGCGGGTCGCTGAAGTCGCCCGCCACGTGCTGGTAGAAGTCCTTGTAATCCTGGTCGGCGAGCTCGCTCTTGGGGCGCGCCCACAAGGCGGAAGCCTGGTTGACCGGGGATTCTTCTGCGGACTCATCCTCCGACGGCATCAGGATGGGCAGGCTGATGTGGTCGGAGTACTTCTTGATGATGGCGCGCAGCCGGTAGTCGCTGAGCAGGTCGTCTTCGCCCTCGCGCAGGTGCAGCACGATCGTGGTGCCGCGGTCCGCCTGCTCGGCGGCCTCCAGCGTGTACGCGCCGCGGCCGTCGGATTCCCAGCGGACGGCGTCGGCGGCCTCCAGGCCGGACCGGCGGGTGGTCAGCGTCACCCGGTCGGCCACGATGAAGGCGGAGTAGAAGCCGACGCCGAACTGCCCGATCAGGGACGCGTCCTTGCGCTGGTCACCGGTCAGGGCCGACAGGAATTCCCTGGTCCCCGACTTGGCGATGGTGCCGATGTGGTCGATGACCTCCTGGCGGCTCATCCCGATCCCGTTGTCGGCCACGGTGATCGTCCGCGCGCCGGAGTCGAAGCTGACCCTGATCTGCAGCGGTCCGTCGGCGTCGGGAAGCTCGGACTGGGCGAGCAGTTCCAGGCGGAGCCGGTCGATCGCGTCCGAGGCATTGGAGATCAGCTCGCGCAGGAAGATCTCCTTGTTGCTGTACAGGGAGTGCACCATCAGGTCCAGGATCTGGACCACTTCCGCTTGGAAGGTGAAGGATTCCTGGTTAGGCTGCCCCGTTTGGTCCGTTTGTGTACTCACCGCTGTCTCCGATCCTGCCCCAGCCTCGTCCGTCCGCTGGGAACTCTAAAACATTTTGACCGAACGGGGTGGGTGCTAGCCTCCTGAGATGCCATTCCCGCCCGGATTCCGCTGGGGCGTGGCCACCTCGGGGCATCAGATCGAGGGCGGCAACTCCAGCAGCGACACGTGGTTCCTCGAGCAGGTGCGGCCGTCGGTGTTCCGGGAGCCGTCGGGCAGGGCCTGCAACAGCTACGAGCTGTGGCGGGAAGACGTCGACCTGGTGGCCGGTCTCGGGCTCAATACCTACCGTTTCTCGGTGGAGTGGGCCCGGGTGGAGCCGGAGGAGGGCCATTTCTCGGATGAGGCCCTCGAGCACTACCAGGCGATCACCGGCTACTGCCTGGCCCAGGGCATCGCGCCGGCGGTTACCTACAACCACTTCACCGCGCCGCACTGGTTCGCCAAGCGCGGCGGGTGGCTCGACCCGGAGGCGCCGGCGCTGTTCGCCCGGTACTGCGGCATGGTCACCGAGGCCCTCGGTGACGGCGCCGCCTGGGCCGTGACGCTGAACGAGCCGGACCTGCCGCGGCTGCTGACCTGGATCAACCTTCCTCCCGAGGTCCATGAGATGGAGCGCGCGACCCTGCTGGCCGCGAGCGAGCAGGCGGGGGTGCCGCGTTACCGGCCGTCCAACCTGGTGCTCCCGGAGGAGATGGACGAGATGGCCGCGGGGATGGCGGCCGGGCACCGGGCGGCGCGGGCGGCCATCAAGGCGCGGCGGCCGGACCTGCCGGTGGGGCTCAGCCTGGCCGTCGTGGACGACCAGGTAGTGGGCGACGACCCGTCGGTCCGGGACCGCAAGCGCGCCGAGGTGTACGGCCTGTGGCTGGACCTGGCGCGGGAGGACGACTTCATCGGGGTGCAGAACTACGAACGGGCCCGGTACGACGGCAACGGCGAGGTGCCGCCGCCGGCCGGGGCGCAGCTGAACCAGCTGAGCTCGTCGGATATCTATCCGCTGTCGCTGGCGGGGGCGGTGCGGTACGCGCACTCCGCCACGGGGGTGCCGGTGCTGGTGACGGAGCACGGGCTCGGGCACCGGGACGACACGCTGCGGGCTTCGTTTATCGGGCCGGCGCTGGCGGGGCTGCTCGGTGCCATCGAGGAGGGCGTGCCGGTGCTGGGGTACCTGCACTGGACGCTGATGGACAACTTCGAGTGGATCTTCGGCTACGACGTCAAGTTCGGGCTGCACGAGGTGAACCGGGAGACGTTCGTTCGGACACCGAAGCCGAGCGCGGCCGTCTACTCGGCGATCGCCCGCGCCAACGCGGTGGGGTTACCGGCCGCTGCGTGCTCGAGCCTGGTTGACGGCCCCTCACCCGGTCCCGGCCAACGACATCGATGCTCCATCAGTGCTGTGAGCTGTGCTATTGGGCCGAGGCTGCAGGGACGGATGTCGTGAGCTGGGTGGCGGGCACAACCATTGCACCTATGTATCAGCTGGCGCCGCCGAGGCTGATCTCGTTGCCTTCTGGGTCCCGGTAGATCACCTTGGTCACGCCGTTGTCGTAGGTCTCGCGCCTGGCGGGCTCGATCCCCCGCCGGGTGATCTCGGCGACCCGGTCGCCGAGATCGTCGACGAACGACAGCACCAGGGCGTTGCCCGCTCGTCCGGGGTCCTGCACGATGTAGATGTACCGGTGCTCGGACAGCTCCCATACGGCCTCGGTGTCGTTGGGCAGGAACGAGGGCTGCCTGCCGAAGAACCGCTCGTACCAGGGCAGCGCGGCGGTGTAGTCGGTGACGGGGATGCCGGCGAACAGATCCAGTGCCATCTCGTCCTCCAGGTGTCGTCGCGGTGTCTCCATACTGACCGTGGCAGCGCCGGGAATTCATCGCTGCGGCCAGATGACCGCGGTACACGTGGCCAGCGCCACCTCGTCGGCGACTAGCCGCCGCGCCGCTGATCAGCTGGTCACAGGCCGCGGGCGACGGGGTGGCTGTCGTGCCAGATGACCAGGATGGCCTGGCCGACGACGGTGGAGCCCGGAATGGGTCCCCAGTAACGGCTGTCGCAGGAGTCGGCACGGTTGTCGCCCATGACGTAGAACTCGCCGGCCGGGACGCGGTAGGGATGCTTGCTGCTGGCGATCGGCGGGCCGAGCGGGTCATTGGCCGGCAGGTACGGCTCGGCCAGCCGGTGCCCGTTGATGTAGATGGCGGTGCCCGCGGAGTAGATCGTCTGGCCGGGTAGCGCGATGACGCGCTTGATGAGGTCACCGGGCGGGCCGGGGCAGTCGTCGCGCGGCGGGTGGGTGAACACCACGATGGTGCCCTCGCGGACGTCGTGCCAGCTGAAGAACGCCTTCTGCACCAGGAGCCGGTCGTACACCGACAGCGTCGGGACCATCGACGCCGACGGGATCCAGAAGGTCTGGATCACGAACGTCCGCAGCAGGAAGGACGCCAGCCCTACCACGAGGAGCGTGCCGATCGTCTCGCGCAGGATCCGCTTCCAGCGGCCGCGCCGTCTCGCGCCGGGGTCAGCAGCTTCGGGCATGCGCGGTTCCCGGGGTGCTCGGGCACGGGGTGACCTGGTGCGGGGAGGGCGACGGGGTCGATGTGCTGGCCGCCCGGGCCGGGGTGGTCTCGGCGGCCAGGGCCGCCGCGAAGCCGAGCAGGCAGGCCGCGGCCAGCAGGGCCGCGGCCACGGCGCTCAGGGACCGGCCGGGACGCGGGGTCAGCCACGCGCAGGCCGCGCCGACTAGGTAACTCCAGGCGATCGAGGCCGCCGGGCGGCCGTCGCGGATGAGGAGCGCCGCCAGTTCGGCGGCCTCGGCGCCGTGGCGCCGCCGCCAGCGGGGCGGGTAGCAGCGGAGCGCCGTATCGACCAGCCGGCTTTGGCGGGCTTGGAGCGTGCTCATCAGGCACCGCCCAGTTGCAGGCGCAGCCGGCCGGCCGCGCTGACGCGTTCCAGCGAATCGAGGTGCACTGTGAGTGCTTCGGCACCCGGCGGGGTGATGCGGTAGGGATGGCGCCGCTCGTCGGCGGGCAGCGGCTCGATGAGCCCGAGCCGTTCGAGCCGGTCCAGTGCGCCGTAGAGAGTGCCGGGGCCGAGGTCGACGCCGGCGAACTCCTTGACGTCCTGGATCAGCGCGTAACCGTGCTTCGGCCCGTCGGCCAGGCTGACCAGGATCAGCACCGACACCTCGCCGGCGCGGCGCAGCACGTCCTGCTCTCGAGCGGTCATCTGCCCTCCTATTACGTTGACCAATATATCAGTCAACGTAATAGGAGGGACCAGGGCGCGCCTTCCTAACGCCTCGTCCGTCAGCTGGACACGCGCGCGCTGGCGCGCCGGGCGTTGTCCGCGTCGCTTCCGAAGGGGCTGCCGCAGCCGGCTTCGACGTACTCACGCAGGCTCGTCGCGATGTAGTGGTCCCAGCTGCGCGCGCACATATCGATGCAGTCCAGTTCCGCGGTCAGGCCGTGGTGGCGGAACTCGAGCTCCGATGTGCCGCCGTCGACCGCGGTGATGGTGAAGGCCGGACGCGTTCCGACCCAGTCCGGCAGGAAGGGACAGTCGGTGACGGTCCACCGTACTGATGTGGACGGCGTTGCCTCGTCGACGTGGATCACGAGCGGTTCGGCGGAGTTCATGAAGAACCTGAGTTCGCCGCCGGCGTCGCCGTGTCCCGTGCAGGGGTTCCACCAGGCGGCGAGGCCCGCGGCGGTGGTGAGCGCGTCGAACAGCGCTTCCGGAGAGGACTTCACGCGGATCGTCTTGTGATAGTGCGCGCCCGCGCGTCGCCTGATCGCCGCCTCGAGGTTGTCGAGCTCCTCGCCGCGATGGGCGCGGTGCTGCTGCGTCCAGGTTTCGTCGTGCAGGGGATCGACCGTCATGACCACCTTGACACGGTCACCGGCGGGCTCGATGTCGATGGTCGTCAGGTGCTCATACGGCTCGCGGCCGGGTACGAAGTCGATCAGTGACAGGTAGGCGAGGCGGGCCGGCGGTGCGACCTTGGTGAACGTCTTGCGCACCTCCGCCGAGAGCTGATTGCCGGTGTCGCGCAGGAACGCGACCTGTTCCGGCGCGGTCGCGGTCATGGTGTACCGCAGCTGACCGCCGGGCCTGAGGTCGAGTTCGCTCACCCGGCTGTCGAAGCCGCCGGGGGCAAACCACTCCTCCAGGCCGGCGGCGGTGGTCCACAGCTCCCAGACGAGCTCGGCCGGAGCGGCGTACGTGCGCTCGATCCTCGCGGCATCCGGGCTGGGCGCGGGTCCGATGGTCATCGATCCTCCCTCGGGTGGCCGCCTCCGCTGAGGCGGACTTACAGCAGTGACGAACTGCCAGCCGCCGGACGGACATCACCGGCGCGCTCATTTCCAGCCAGGATCGGGAGGTCGAGGGTGGACAGGCCGACCCGGCCGTTGGACCACGGCTGCGCCGAAGGATTTACTGGCGGCGCCGCCAGGGCTGCAGGGCCAGCTCGGTCGCCTGCCGTATTCGGACCTGCAGCTCAGCTGGGTTCTGGGTGGTGCCCGCAGTGTCATCGTCGATGAGTACGGTCAGGGCGCCGCTGACGGCTCCGGTAAACGCTCCGGCCAGGGCGGCGGCGGTTACCCGGTCCAGTTCGGCGGGAAAGGCCGCGTGCAGTTCCCGGGCAATCTGCTGCTGGACCGCCATCTGGACCTGCAAGGCCTTGCCGCGCACGGCCGGCACGGTGCGGAACAGCCGCATCCGGACGGCGGCCATCGGGCCGACCATGTCGGCGTCCGTCTCGGCCACGGTGTCCAGCGCCCGCACCAGCACGTCCACCGGGCCGTCGGCGGGATCGCGGTGAGCGATCGCCTCGATCGTGATCTGGGCCCGGGTATCGCTGTCGGGGAACAGGATGTCTTCCTTGCTGGCGAAGTAGCCGAAGAAGGTCCGGGTGCCGATGTCCGCGGCCGCCGCGATCTCCGCGACGGTGGTCTCGTCGTAGCCCTGGCGCTCGAACAGTTCCGCCGCCGCGGCGATCAGCGCCCGGCGGGTGCGCTCCCGCTTGCGATCACGCAGTGACGGGACCGGGGCGCCGCGCTCAGCTGTGGCCATGCCCGCAGGATACTGCATTGACAGTCAACTTGCACTTGATGCAAACTTGCCCTCAATGCAGATTTTTTAGGTACTGAGGGAGACGTCATGAACACACGCGGCAAGACGATCGTCGTCACCGGCGCCACCGGGAACCAGGGCGGCGCCACCGCCCGCCATCTGCTGGCCGACGGCTGGCACGTCCGCGCCCTGGTCCGCGACGCGGGCACCCCGGCCGCCGCCGCGCTCGCCGCCGCCGGAGCTGAACTCGTCCGGGGCGACCTGGACGAGCGCGCCTCCGTCGACGCCGCGGTGCGCGGCTCGTACGGCGTTTACAGCGTCCAGTCGGCCAACCCGAACGAGATCGCGCAGGGCATCAACATCGCCGATGCCGCCAGCGCGGCCGGCGTGCAGCACCTGGTGTACTCCTCGGTCGGCGGCATGCAGAGCCAGAACGACTTCTACGTCGAGCGCGGCTGGGGTCCCATCGACAAGTGGCAGATCGAGGAGCACATCCGCAGCCTGGGCCTGCCCGCGACGATCCTGCGCCCGGCCGGGTTCATGGAGGACTTCGTCAGCCCGGCCCGGTTCTTCCAGGACGGCTCGCTCAACGTCCCCTGGGGTGATGACCTGGTCATGCAGCTCATCGCCATCGACGACACGGGCGCGTTCGCGGCGCTGGCCTTCGCCGAGCCCGGGGTCTATCTAGGGACCGCCCTGGAGATCACCGGCGACCGGCTGACCGCCCCGCAGATCGCCGAGGCCCTGAGCACGGCGGCGGGCCGGCCGGTACCGCATACCCGGGTTCCGCTCGAAGTCCTCTGGGAACAGGTCCCCGAAGCCGCCAAGGTGTTCACCTGGGCCAACGAGCGCTACTTCGACACCGACCTCGGTCCGCTGCGCAAGGCCTACCCCGGCCTGATGGATTTCGGCAGCTGGCTGAGCCGGACCGGCAAGGCACGGCTGCTCGCCCAGCTGGAATCCCCGGCGTAGCGGCTAGCCGGAGGCAAGGGTGGTGCGCCGGAGGCCTGTCAGCCTGTTCAGGGGAGGGTCCGGGGCAGGCCGAAGCTCGTCATGACGTTGGTGCTGAAGCTGGTGATGGCGGTGATGTGGTCGCCGGCGGTGGTGATGACCAGGAGACAGTAGGCGCGGTAGACACTGGCGTGGGGGTCTGCCAGGTACAAGCCGAAGGCGGGCTGGCCGTTGGCGCGGGTGGGTACCACGCGGTAGGTGCGGCCGGGCCGGAAGGTGACAGCGGCGTAGACGCGCCGGGCTGATTCGATGCCGCGGTATTCCAGCATGGCCGGGGGCATGGAGAGTCTCACGTCGGTGACGAGCAGTTCGATCAGGGCGTCCAGGTCGGAACGTTCCAGGGCGTCGGTGAGCCGGGCGACGAGCCGGTGTTCGGCGGCGGTGCCGGGTTGGCGTGCGGGTCTGCGGCTGCCCGGGCCGCTGCTAGTGCTGCCGGAGTCGGCGAGGTGGTTGTCGACGGTGGCGCGGGCGCGTTTGAGGGCACTTTGAACTGATTCCCGG
The DNA here is from genome assembly GCA_025934635.1 of Streptosporangiaceae bacterium. The sequence continues at coordinate 11,611 of JAICWX010000149.1, forward strand.
GTGGCATCGAGCATCTGGGCGACTTCGGCGGCGTGGTAGCCCAGGACGTCGCGGAGGACGAGCGCGGCGCGCTGGCGCGGGGGCAGCAGCTGCAGGGCGGTGATGAAGGCCAGCGAGATGGCCTCGGTGGTCTCGTAGCGGGCCTCCGGCCCGGGGCGCTGGTCGACGAGGTGGTCGAGCAGGACGTCGGGGTAGGGCTCCAGCCAGGGCGGGGCGTCGCCGGCGCCGGCGGGTTCGGGCAGGGTGGCCTCGGGCAGCGGGGCGGCGATGCGGGGGCGCCGGCTGTCGGCCCGCAACATGCTCAGGCACCGGTTGGTCGCGATCTGATACAGCCAGGTCCGGAGCGAGGACCGCTGGCCGAACTCGCCGAGGTTACGCCAGGCGGACACGAGGGTCTCCTGGAGCGCGTCCTCGGCGTCCTGCAGGGATCCCAGGATGCGGTAGCAGTGCACCTGCAACTCGTGGGAGTGGCCCTGGACCAGGTCGCGGAACGCGTTGTGGTCGCCGGCCCGGGCCCGGGTGATCAGGTCCGTCGCGTCCATCTCCATCGGCATGCATCCTCGCTCTTCTTTCCGCCGGGCGCGTTCGGCTCGCCCACCGGTAAAGACGCCGTCGGGTGGGCAAATTGGGCGGCATCGCGCCGCCCGATTCGGGCGGGCGGCGGGCGTCTACCCGGTTGGAGGCGGTCCCGGCCCGGGGCGCGCCCCGGACACAGAACAGGACCACAGATCATGACTCAGTACGTTTTCTCCTTCCGTGTGCCCGCCGGCTACGCACCCAACGCCGGGACGTCGGCCGAGTGGCAGGCCTGGTTCGGCGGGCTGGGCTCCGCCCTGGTGGACGTCGGCAACGCGGTGACCGATTACGCCTCGCTCGGCGAGGTCGGCGGCAGCGGCTCCCGGATGATCGCCTACTCGGTGGTGTCCGCCGATGACATGGACTCCGCGCTGGCGCTGGCCAAGGACTGCCCGGTGATACGGGCCGGCGGCGGGGTCGAGGTCGGCCCGGTGATGGAAGCCGCCGGGTCGTGAGCGACGCCATGACCGCATCGACGGCGCCGCTGGAGGGATCGTTCCTGGCGACCGGGCGCGGCAAGGCCATCCTGGCGGTGCTGTGCCTGGCGACGTTCCTGGACGTCATGGACGGCGCGATCGTGAACGTCGCGATGCCGACCATCCGAACGCAGCTGGGCTTCTCGGTGCAGAACCTGCAGTGGGTGCTCAGCGGCTATATGGTCACCTATGGCGGGTTCCTGCTGCTGGGCGGCCGGGCCGGGGACCTGATCGGGCGGCGGCGGCTGCTGGTGGCCGGGACCGCGCTGTTCGCGGCCGCCTCGCTCGCCTGCGGGCTGGCGAACAGCCAGGGGCTGCTGGTCGGCGGCCGGCTCGTCCAGGGCTTCGGGGCGGCGATGATGACGCCGGCCGCGCTGTCCATCCTCACCACCACCTTCCAGGACTCCGACCGGCACAAGGCGCTGGGCGTGTGGGCCGGGATCAGCGGAATGGCCTCGATGGTCGGGCTGGTCCTCGGCGGGATGCTCACCCAGGAGTTCGGCTGGCGGTGGGTGTTCTTCATCAGCCTGCCGCTGGCCGCGGTGGTGCTGTTCGGGACGTTCCGGCTCCTGAAGGCCGACCACGGCCGGTCCGCGCCGGGTGGTTTCGACGCGATCGGCGCGGTGCTGGTCACCGCCGGCATGCTGCTGCTGATCTTCACGCTGGTGAAGGCGCCGGACGAGGGCTGGGGGGCGGGCCGCACCATCGGCGGGCTGGCCGCCTCGGCGGTGCTGATGGCCGCGTTCGTGGTCAACGAGCAGCGGCGCGCCCATCCGCTGGTCCCGCTGTCGATCTTCCGGGTCAAGGGCCTGGCGGCGGCCGATGCCACCCAGATGATCGCCTGGGCCGGGTTCTGGTCGATGTTCTTCTTCGTCACCCTGTACATGCAGAACGTCCTGGGCTTCACCCAGCTGGAGACCGGGCTGTCGTATGTGCCGGTGAGCGTCGGCATCGGGGTCGGCTCGACCATGGCGACGAAGCTGTTCGCCCGGACCGGTACCCGTCCGATCATCGTCGGCGGTTCGCTGCTCTCCGCGGCCGGCATCTTGTGGCTGTCCCGCATCCCGGTGGATGGCAGCTATCTCACCAACCTGCTCGCCCCGCTGGTGATCATGGGGTTCGGGCTGGGGCTGCTGTACGCCGGTGTGCAGACGGCCGCGAACGCGGGGGTGCCGGCCGATCAGGCCGGGCTGGCCGCGGCCCTGATCACCGCCTCCTTCCAGCTCGGGTCGGCGCTCGGCCTGGCGGTGTTCATCGGGATCGCGACCAGCCGCACCGGCCACCTGCTGGCCGCCCGCACCCCGCTCCCGGAGGCACTCACCGCCGGATTCCAGCGGGGCCTGCTCGTCAGCGCGCTGTGCCTCGTGGCAGCCGGAGCCATCGCGCTGCGTGCCTCCAACACCCGCGGCGAACCCGCCGCCGAGCCCTCAGCGGAGGGGTCGCCGGATGACCGTGATGGTGGCGGGCAGGGCCGTGGTGAGAGCCGCGGTGACGAGGAAGCCGAGGCGCCAGCCGCCGAGCTGAGCGGCTAGCCCGGTCACGGGGGCGGCGACCGCGATGCCGGCTGCGCTGGCCGAGTTCATCCAGGTGCTGGCCTGGGTGTAGACGCGCGGATCGATGGTGCGCTGGAGCAGGACGGCGGACGGGATCAGGATGGGCGCGATGGCTCCTCCGACCGCGGCGTAGCAGACGAACATCGCGGGCACGTCCGGCACCAGGCTGAGCGCCGCCGTCCCCAGGACGAGGAAGCTCGAGACTACGAGCATCACCGTCAAGGGTTGCCGCTGGTGGGTTCGGGCGCCGTAGACGAGGCCGGCCGAAAGGCTCGTGAGGCTGCTGACCGCGGCGATCGGCCCGGCCAGGCCCGGGGCGTGGTGGGCGAACGCGAACGCCGTGATCGCGACCGGGATGCCGCCGAAGAACAAGCCCATCGCCAGGTTGACCCCGAACAGGGCCGCGGCGGCCGGGGTGAGCAGGCGGCGGTCGACTAGCCGGCGCTCGCCGCGTCCGTGGGCTGGCGGTTCGGAACGGCGCTGCCGGATGAACGCCGTCATCCCGGCGGCCACGAGAACGCCGGCCAGCGTCAGTCCCGCCGCCGGGTAGAGCACCGTGCTCAGCGTGGTCACGAGAACCGGGCCGCACAGGAACGTCACGTCATTGAGGGCGGCTTCCAGCGACAGTGCCGCCGCGACCTGGTCCGGCGCGCGCACGGCGTATCGCCAGCGGGCCGCCGACAACGATCCCACTGGCGGGACGCTGGCGCCCGCCACTGCCGCGGTAACCGCGAGTATCACGAAGGGAAAGCGCAGGGCCGCGCTGGTGATCAGCCCCGCGGCCGCGAGGACGTAGACGGTTACCGACCAGGGCAGGATGCGCCGCTGGCCGCGGTTCTCCACCAGCCGGGCGACCTGCGGGCCAGCCGTCGCCTCGGCCACGGCGAACACGGCCGTGGTGACGCCCGCCGCGGCGAACGACCCGGTCGCGCCCCGGACCGCCCACAGCACCGCGAGGCCCGACATCGCGACGCCGAGCCGCGCGACGGCGGCCGGGCCGAAGAAAGCCGCCGCGCCGGGCAGGCTGAGGACCGCGCGATAACGCGCCAGTCCAGTGCGGAAATGATCATGCAGACCTGTAGTGCCACGCTGCCGCGGCATTGGAAACCGGTACCTTCCCGTGCGAACGGGTTAGGCGAGCCGCCAGACAGGTCGGACTGGGCCATCAGCTCGCGCCATGCACCCGATGGGTGACATCGCACGTCGTTCGGCGCCCGCGTGGACACCTGAAAGCACTGTAACAGCAGATGTTGTCGCCGATCGGAAGCGGGAAGGGTCGATGACGATCACGCCGGCGGCTGATGTGGCTGGTGTCGCTGAAGCTGGCCGGCGGCCTGACCAATCCGGGCGGCCCGTCCACGGGCGCGCCGGGGCCGGACAACTTCATCGTCGTGTTCGTCGACGCGAAGACGGGGAAGGTAGGACCGACGACGGCCGGGTGGTCGGCGTCGCTCCCGCCGTTGCCGGTCATCCGCGGATAACGCTGCGAGGAACAGCAGCTGGCCGCGGCTGTCGAGGGTGCCCGGGTCGCCGGTGCGGACCCAGCCGTCGTCGATGATGGTGGCCGCGGTTTCCGCCGGGTTCTTGCAGTAGGCCCGGAAGGCGTTGATTCCGCGGAACTGGATCTCGCCGGGCATGTCGTTCGGCTGAATGGTCTTGGGGTTTTCGGGGTTGGTGACGCGGACCTCGATGCCGGGGAGGGGGTCCCGTTGCGGGTCAGGCGGTCCTCCCCCGCCGCGTCGCGGGGCGTGACCGTGATCATGCCGAAGTCGGTCAGTAGGACCATCTCCTGGGGCAGGAGGGTCTCGATGACGCGCTGGGTGTCAGTGGGGGCGACGTTGAAGATGGGTTTGACGAAGGTCAGGCGGGCCGGGTCGTAGCCGGGTGCGCGGAGCAGGCCCAGGGTCAGCGGCGTGAGTTAGCATGAGTGTTCATGAGCGACCTGCTGGTAGATGGGCAGCAGCCGGTCTTGCCACTGCCGGAGCGCGAGCCCGCGGCAATCCGTGCGGCCGTGGCACGTCTCGACCCGGCGGCTCTCGCTGAGTTCGAGGCTGACTGGACGGCCGCGACTGCTCGCGCGCGGGATGAGTACAGCCTGCTTCCTGCCCGGTACTTCGTCGAGCACTGGTTCAGTTGGGTTGCCGTCGAGCGCTGGCCGCAGTTGGCAGCCCGGTTGCATGCCTGCGAGCGCATCGTCGCCGAGTCGACGGACCGTACGGAGCGCCGGGCGGCTGCGGCCGAGATCAGCGAGATCTTGCGGCAGGCTGAGACAGCCACTGCATGAGCGACGGGACGTGGGAGTACGTCCCGGACTCAGCTCATCTAGTGCACGGATCCCAGGTCCGGGGCCTCAGGATCCCCGTCCGCATCACAGTCCACGCCCCTCACAGACGCGCGTCCTCACCCGTTCTCCGGCAACGACATCGATGCTCCATCCATGGCGCAATCACGACCTTGATGCTCCATCCATGCTGTTAGCCGCACCCACCCAGGACACGGACGGGGTGACCTGCCTGAGCCTGGCGCGCGTGAGCCTGAATGACTATGATGCCAATGTGAGTAGCACTAAGGGCACTGTTGAGATCGATAGCTCCAGCCCGGTGCCGCTGCACGAGCAGGTCGCCGCGGCCATCCGCCGGGCGATCGCCGAGGGCGAGGCGCGCCCGGGTGAGCGGCTCCCGCCAGCCAAAGACCTAGCCGCCGTGCTCGGGGTCAACGCCAACACCGTGTTCCGGGCACTGCGGACGTTGCGGGAGGAGGGGCTGGTGGAGTTCCGCCGCGGTCGCGGGGTGTCGGTGACCGCGATCGCCGCGGAGCGCAGCCCGGTGGTGACCAAGGCACGTGAGCTGGTCGCGGTGGCCCGGCGGTACGGGTACCGGCCCGAAGAACTGGCCGCGATCATCGAGCAGGTGTCCTAGCGAGGAGCTGTCATGAAGACTGCCCCGGCCCGCCGGCGGCCCGGTACCGGGACACAGCCGGAGGCCCTGATCAAGGAGGCGCGCAGGCGCCAGCGCCGCCGGTACGTCGCGGTCGGGGTAGCCGTGGTCGCGGTGCTTGGCAGCGTCGCGGGCGTGGCGGCTGGCCTGCACGGGCGGGGTAGCCGCCCCGGCCCGCACAGCCAGGCGGGGCCACCGGTCGCGGCCAGGCACGCCGCCCGCGCGCCGGGACCGATCCCGCGCAGCATCGACACCACGGTGCTGATGTGGCCAGCCAGCTTCGGGCAGTGCTGCGGGCCGGTGGCAGTCGACAACCTGAGTACCGGCCGGCTGGCGCAAAGCCAGGAACCAGCGATCTCAGTGGGCGACTACCAGCCGCTGCTGACCCAGGTGGGCCGCTGGCTGGTCTACGTGGGCAACGGGGTCACCGCGATCAGGGATGACCTGAGCGGAAAACCGCGCGTGCTCGGGCCGACACCGTTCTTCGCCCCGGCCGCGGCCCCTGGTCACGTGTGGCTCCTCCGGTCCCGTCACGGCAGCCAGGGCCTGGCCCAGGCGTGGCAGGTGCCGGTCGCCGGAGGAGCGCCGAGCCCGCCAGTCACCTTGCCCGCCGGAGCGGGCCTCATCCGGGGCACCGATGCGGGGCTGCTCCTGCAGGTACCGCAGGGCCTGGCGCTGTGGAATCCCGGCAGCACGCCCAGGGTGCTGCCGCACTCACCCCCCGGCGGTCTCTCCGACGGCTTCGATGCCACCGCGCGCCTGGTCGTCTACGGGACAGGCTGCACCGGGCGGGCCACCGCGGCGGACGCGGCCTACGAACCCAACGCCGCCTACGACACGTGCCGGATCCTGCGGATCCTCGACGTCATGACCGGACAGCTGACCTCATTCGCCGCGCCGCCGGGCACCGCCGGATGGGTACCCAACGGCTTCAACCTGGTCAGTGCGGTCTCCCCCGCCTCCCCCGCAGACCAGATGATCGCCGCCTACGCGGCCATGCGCCCGCAGGGGCAAGGCCGGGTGCGCCTTTACCTGATACCGGTTACTGACCGTTCCGGGCAGCCAGGGCAGTGCCGTCCTCGGCCGCATACCTGTTCGCCAGGACCGCATGGTCAGCGACCGGCTCATGGCTGCTCTACCAGGGACCCGGCCAGCATCTATGGGCCTATCAGGTGACCAGCGGCAAGATTCGCGCCTCCGCCACGTCGTGCTGCCAGTACACGGTGATGGTGGCGGCACCGAGTTAGCTCGGCTGACCACGTCAAGCTGGGCAGCACGTGTGTCGCGGCCCTGAGCAGCTGTCGCCCGGGGTCCCAGTCTCAGCATCCCCATCCGCATCACGGGTTACTGTCGCCACCCGCCCTGGCCGTCATCCGGCCTTGGTCTGCGGCATTGATGCTCCATCCATGCCGCGATCACGACCTTGATGCTCCATCGATGCCGTTAGCTGCGGTCGCCCGGGATCCGGCGGCTGTGGGCGGGGGTACCACGGGCACCAGTCGCCTCACGAGCCGGGCGCTCACCGGGTTGTGTCGGGGCCTGGCTGGTGCGTAGGGTCGTTCTACCAACCGATCGGCAGATTGGCGAGCATGCGGTACCACGTCTACCTGGAAGCTGAGCCGACGCTTGAGTCCTACCGGCTCAGCCACCAGCCCCGGCCGGGGTATGGCCCGGTGTTCATCTGCCCGTTTGTCGTGCTCACCGACTCGGCGGGCCAGCTGTATAACGCCATGCGCGGGGTGCAGGGGCAGAACAAGAACGAGACGATGAACATGGGCGTCTACCAGCTCAACGGCCAGCTGGATGATCAGTGCCCGGTGCTCTTTCCTTATAAGGAGAACCCGATCGCGGAGCGGTACTCCGTGACCGAGACGGCCGACTTTGTCAGCTACGTAGGGCAGAGCTGGCGGTTCGACTTCGGGGTTGACCGGTACCGGTGGAGTGACGGGGGCGGGCGGCTGTCGCTGTCAGCGGAGCGGCTCGGGCAGGTGTGCACGTTCTGGGTGCCGGAGCAGGAAGGGTATGAGTACCCGCAGATGCTGCGGTCGCATCTGGGGAAGGCGACGGGGACGCTGGACGGGGAGCCGGTCGAGGGTCTTTTTATGCTCGACTACATCTACTCTCGGCCGGACGCGATGTGGGCCGAGATGGGGATGCTGACCAAGCTGCACAATGTGTGGCTGAACTGGCTGGTGGAGTACGACGACGGCGGTTACGAAGGGGGCTACGCCTGGCGGGGGCGGCCTGGGACTGGATTCGCGGCTGCCCATCACGTGGTGGACGGGGTCAGTACGGCTCGTAGTGATGCCGAGGTGATCACTCACTTCACCGGGCGCGGCAGTGTGTCGCAGGTTGAGCTGGCCTTGGGCGGCGACGCGACCTTCACGTTGGAACAGGCCGGGTCGACGGACTGGCCGCTGCATACCTGCGGCACGGTTTCGTCGAGTTCAGGGGCCGCGGGGCGGAGTATCGCCAAGAGCTGGAACTACACCGAGTTCTTCCCGCTCAACTGGGGGGCGGTGGCGGATTACCAGGCGGCGCACCGCGGGCTCTATGGCCGCTATCCATCCTTCGCCCGGCTGATGAAAAATGCTCGGGTCAAGGACCAGATCCTCGTGTTTGACGAACTGTAGCTATCGGCGCTGAGCCGGAGGTTTTCGTGAGCGGTTATACGGCCCCGTCGACGGGCCGGGCCGTGCGGGCAGTCCTGTTCGACACGTTCGGCACTGTGGTCGACTGGCGGCCCGACGCGTGGAGGGCGCGGTACGAGCCAGCCAAGGAGCAGGTGCGCTCTGGTCAGGCTCGCCGACTTTCTGTGCCGTCATCCTGGCTGGTCTGTCTTCTGGGATTCGCGGTACGGGCTGTGGCGCGCAGCCGAAGATAATCCTGCTTCCGTCCTTTACGTCGAGACCGCTGACCTCGACGTCGTGATGACCTGCATCAGTAACGGGGACAGCTAATGGACCCGCGGACCCCGTTCCCGCCTCCGCCGCTGGGTGCTAGCCCGGCTGTCACTGTTACTGCGCTGAGCCGGGCTTTAGC
>JAICWX010000479.1 GCA_025934635.1 Streptosporangiaceae bacterium
GAAGGCCAACCTGCAGCGGATGCTCATCGCCATCCCGCTCACCGACGACGAGAAAGCCGCCGTCAACGACGGCCAGGAAGCACTCGACAAGCTCCTTGAACGGCTCGCGGACACCCCGGCGCCCGACGGGTCCACGCCCCGCCAGCTTGCCTGCGGCGCCGCCGAGCCACCGCTGCTGCAGATCCTGCCCGGCCCGCCATCCTGACCTGCAGCGCTACCGAAGAACCCCAGGAAATTCAGGCGGCTGCTTGACGCGGTCTCAGATTCCACATAACCGGCGGGTAGTCGCCGAAGTCGGTCTGCTTGCCCCGCGCCTTGCGGGGGTGGGACTTCACTAGGTCCCCGCCGATGAAGAACTGCACCATCGGGCCGGTGATCCGGACGTCGGCGGTCTTGCCGATGTGCCGCCAGGGCAGCGAGTAGAGGACCCGGTCGACCTGGGCGTGGATGTCCGGGCCTATCTTCGCCCGTGCCCACGAGGCCAGGACGAACGGCCCGGCCGGCAGCGGGCGCAGGGCCTCCCGCTCGACCGCCTCGAAGACCGCCGCCGGGGCGGCGCCCTCCAGCGGGCGGCAGGGCCGCCGGCCGGCGACCTCCGCCGACCAGCGGGCGGCCTCGGCCTGCATCTGCTCCAGCGACGCGAACTCCCGGCCGCGCCAGAACGAGTCGCGGACATAGGGCATCGGCCGCTCGACCCGGGCCTTGGACCACATCGTCAACGACACCCGATCCAGATGATCGGTACCGACGTGTCCGGGTAACCCATCTGTTCCATCCACTGTCTGGCCGGGACTTCGAGTTCGTCGCGCACCGCCAGAACTGGGGTGAGGACCGGGTCCATCTGCATGACGAGGATGGCGAGTTGTTCTCCCTTCCCGCCGGGTGGACCGATGTCGTGGCCGCTGATCCGTTCGTGGTGATCGCGGACGGCCGCTGCCCGTTCACCGTCAATGGCCTGCTGGCGCTGGCTGACCTGGTCAGCCGGCTGCGGTCCTTGCCGGCGAGCGACGCGGCTGTCAAGGGGATTACGCCGTGATCGTCAAGAGGATTATGCCGGTAGCTGCTGCCGGCGCGGGGCTGCCAGAGCGAGAAAGCAGCAGTCATCTGCTTATCTTCCTGGTCTTTTCATACTTCATGCGGCGTGTCTCGATGACAGCCTCTCTCACGATAGGCAAAATTACCCTGACGATCACATCGGCTGGGAGGCGGCATGGCCCCGCGAGGACCCGCAGAGGACCCGAAAGTGACCGCGCTGCGCGAGTCGCGGTGCCTGAACCCGCACCCCGAGCAGGTCACCGACGAGGCGTTCCTGGCCGACGGGTTCTTCGACGCCCGCGACGCGGTGCAGGTCAAGTACGAGATGGTGCGCCGCGTCAGCGTGGACGGCGCGCCGGTGACCGCGACCGCGGCGGCGTTCGGCTACTCCCGGCCGTCGTACTACCAGGCCGCCGCCGCCCTCGCCGAGTCCGGCCTGGACGGGCTGGTGCCGGCCAGGCCCGGGCCCCGCGGCGGCCACAAGCTCACCGGGCAGGTCCTCACCTGGGCCGAGGCCCAGCTGGCAGCCGATCCCGCCCTGAAGCCGGCTGCCCTGGCCGGCCCCATCGAAGGGGAGTTCGGGGTGCGCGTGCACCCCCGCTCCATCGAGCGAGCGCTGGCCCGCCGCCGGGAGCACTCCAAAAGCCGCTGACCCGCCCGCCCGCGAGCGCGGGAAGGAGAAGACCCCGTCCCTGTCCCTGCGACCATCACCTGGCCCCGCGGCTGCTGAACCAGGCCCGTCACCACCGGGCCCGGATGCCGGCCAGGCCCGCGCTCCCGGCGGCGGGCTCGACGCCCGCTACGAGCAGCTGCGCCATGCCGCCCTGCACGCGCGCGCTGCTGCGTTCCCGCTCGGCCTCGGCGTGCTCACCGGCAAGGGCGTCACCGCCTGGCGGCGCGCCCTGGCCCGCCTGGCCTGCACGGCCACCCCGAGCGCCGCACCAGCGTCATCGCCGGCGCCCCGGCCGCTGCCCGGGCCGGTGAGCGCCGATCTCGTCCACGCACTGGCCGGGCTCGCCGTCGCGCTGGCCGGCACCTGACCCGTCCTCCCACCCCGATCCCGCCCCGCCCGGGGCGGGGAAAGGAGCACCCGTGCCCGCCGATACCGCCTCCTCCAAGGTGACCGCCGCCCACCTGTCCAGGGCCGCCCTGCTCTATGTCCGGCAGTCCAGCCTCAAGCAGGTCCTGCACAACACCGAGTCCGCGATCCGCCAGTACGACCTGCGCGGCAAGGCGATCGCGCTGGGCTGGGCGGCGGACCAGGTCACCGTCATCGACATCGACCAGGGCCAGTCCGGCGCCAGCGCGGCCGACCGGGAAGGCTTCCAGCAGCTGGTCGCCGAGGTCTCCCTCGGCCGTGCCGGGATCGTCCTGGGCCTGGAGTGCTCCCGGCTGGCCCGCAACTCCGCCGACTGGCATCAGCTCCTCGAATTGTGCGGCATGACCGGCACGCTGATCTGCGACGAAGACGGCCTCTACGACCCGCGCAGCTTCAACGACCGGCTCCTGCTGGGCATGAAAGGCCAGATGTCGGAAGCAGAGCTCCATTTCATCAGGGCCCGGCTGCGCGGCGGGATCGTGTCCAAGGCCCGCCGCGGCGAGCTGATCACCCCGCTGCCCGTCGGGCTGGCCTACGACGCCGCCGGCCACGTCATCCTCGATCCCGACGCCGCTGTCCGCGGTGCCGTCGCGCACCTGTTCGCCACCTTTTCCGCGACCGGCTCGGCCACCGCCTGCGTGAAGGCGTTCAACGCCGCGGGCCTGCCGTTCCCCTGGCGGCACCGGGCCGGGCCCCGCAAGGGCGAGCTCGACTGGAAGCCGCTGGCCCACCACGTCGTGCTGCGGATCCTGCACAACCCCCGCTACGCCGGCGCGTTCACCTTCGGCCGGCACCGCGACCTCAGGCTTCCCGGCGGGAAGCTGTCCCGCACCGTCCTGCCGCGGGAGGAATGGACCTCCTTCATCCCCGGCGCCCACCCCGGGTACATCACCCTGGACCAGTACGACGCCAACCGCGCCCGGCTGAGCGCCAACGCCGCCGCCCACGGCGCGGACCGCGCCGCCGGGCCGCCCCGCGAAGGCCCCGCGCTGCTGCAGGGCATCATCATCTGCGGCAAGTGCGGCAACCGGATGACCGTCCGCTACCACCTTCGCCGTGACCAGCAGGTCCCCACCTACGCCTGCCAGCGCGACGGCATCGAGCACGCCCGCCCGATCTGCCAGGCCATCCCCGGCGCCGGCCTCGACGACCAGATCGGGCGGCTGCTCATCGACGCCCTCACCCCGCTCGCCGTCGAAGCCGCCCTCACCGTCAGCGCCGAGCTGGAGCACCGCGCAGACGAGGCCGACGCCCTGCGCGCCGCCCACGTCGAGCGCGCCCGCTACCACGCCGACCTCGCCCGCCGCCGCTACCTCGCCGTCGACCCCGCCAACCGGCTCGTCGCCGACACCCTCGAAGCCGACTGGAACACCGCCCTCCGCGCCCTCACCCAGGCCCAGGACGCCTACGACCAGGCCCGCAAGAACAACGCCGGGCAGCTCACCGACGCGCAGAAGACCCGCATCCGCCAGCTGGCCACCGACCTGCCCGCCATCTGGAACGACCCCGCCACCCCCGCCCGCGAGCGCAAGCGCATCACCCGGCTGCTGCTCACCGACGTCACCGTCACCCGCACCCGCGACACCATCACCGCCCACATCCGGTTCCCCGCCGGACAGCACCCCACCATCACCCTGCCCATCCCGCCCACCGCAGCCCAGCTCCGCAAGACACCCGCCGCCGCCATCACCGCCATCGACGAGCTCCTCGACCGCCACACCCACGCCCAGATCGCCGCCATCCTCAACGACCGCGGCCTGACCAGCGGCGAAGGCCGCCCCTTCCACCCGCTCATCATCCGCAACATCCGCGACGACTACGGCCTGCGCAGCCGCGAGCAGCGACTCCGCGACGCCGGCATGCTCACCCTGGCCGAGCTCGCCACTCAGCTTGGCGTCTCCACCGGAACCGTCAAGACCTGGTACCACGCCGGGCTCATCACCGGCCACCCCTACAACGACAAGGGCCAGTGCCTCTACCCGCCACCCGGCCCGAACCCGCCAGCCCGCTCACAAGGACGCAAGCTCAGCGAACGACGCACCCCCGCACACGACGCGTGAGCCGCCCCGAATGTCAGACCCCGCCGCTACTGTCTCCACCAAGACAACAACACAACCCCGCGCATCAACCCCAAGAGGTGCAGTATGCAACCCGAGGTTTCGACTCCGGGTCCGCGGCCTCGCAGAAATCGGGCCGGAACCCGTAGTGCGCCGCGAAGCGCACGTACTGCCCCGCCGGGACCACGACGTTGGCGACGACGCCGCCTTTCAGGCAGCCCATCCGGTCCGCCAGGACCTTGCCCGGGACCCCGCCCAGGACATCGAAGCACTCCGCCAGCATCGCCAGCGTGGTCTCGGCCCGCTCGTCGGCGGCGAACCGCACGAACCGGAACCGGCTCCAGGCCAGCACCGCGCAGAACACGTGCAGCCCGGCCAGGCTGCCCCAGTCGATCACCAGGTGCTCACCCGGCGACCACACCGCCGGGCGCCGGCCCCGGTGATGATCCCTGCGCCACGCCTGCTTCGCCTCAGCGACCAGCCGGCGGAAGTTCCGGTCCGACCCCGTGAACCCCGCCGCCCGCGCCGCCGGCAGCAGCCGCTTGGCCGAGATCCGCCCCGCGGTCTTCTCCACCCGCTCCGCGACCAGCGCGGCCACGCCATCGTAGTTACGGCCCCGGGCCGCCCGCTGCGGCGCAGCCCCGCCGGCTTCATGCCGGGCGATCACCCGCCTCACGGTCTTATGCGTGGTCCCCGCGATCTCCGCGGCCCCACGGTAGGTGCCTGCCTCACGGTAAGCAGCGATGATGTCCATACGTTCCCTCGCAGATTTCAAGAAGCCCCCCGGGCGGTGCAGTGACTGGATCGCACCGCCACCGTCACCGCCCGGGGCCCAAAACACCGGACGACACGCGCGAGGGATGGGGACTTTTAACTGGCCACCAGCGGAGACCTAGACCTGGCCACACACAGGGACTTTCTCATGGCCACGGACAGGCGGCCGGAGTCGTGCCCGCACCAGGTCTCCCCCGAGGTGGAGGCGGCGGTGTGCGAGCTGCGGCGGGAGCACCCCCGGTGGGGGCCGGTGCGGATCGTCCGTCAGGGCGTCAGTCCGGGTTCTCTCTGCAGCCTGAGCGGAACATAGGAAGGCCATCCCATCGGCATCCTTGGCTGAAGCGGGTTCCGGGATCTCCCGGGACCTGCTTTCGCGTTGCATGTCACCTGCGGAAACGCACC
>JAICWX010000574.1 GCA_025934635.1 Streptosporangiaceae bacterium
CTACAACGTGATGTTCTCCCGGCGCGGGCACCTCACCCTGGCCCACAACGACTCGTCCCTGCGCACCATGCGCTGGCGGGCCGAGGTCAACCAGCTGGAAGGGGTCGATTCCGAGGTCATCGACCCGGCCGAGATCAAGCGCCTGGTGCCCTACCTCGACACCTCGGCGGACACGCGGTACCCCATCCTGGGCGCCCTCTACCACCCGCCCGGCGGCATCATCCGGCACGACGCGGTCAACTGGGGCTACGCCCGGGCCGCGGCCGCCCAGGGGGTGCACATCCATCAGGACACCGAGGTCACCGGCATCGACGTGGGCCCAGGAACCGAAGGCCGGGTCCGCGGGGTGCGCACGACGCGAGGGGACATCGCCACGCCGGCCGTGCTCAACGCGACGGCCGGCTGGTCCACGCTGGTGGCGGCGATGGCGGGGGTGCGCCTGCCCATCCAGACGTTCCCGCTGCAGGCGGCCGTCACCGAGCCCGTTCGGCCATTCCTGCATGCCGTGATCGTGTCCGGCACCTTGCACGTCTACGTCAGCCAGACCGACCGCGGCGAGCTCGTGTTCGGGGCGAGCGTCGACCCGTTCGCCGCCTACTCGACCCGCGGCACGCTGGAGTTTGCCGAAGGGCTCGCCACGCACGTCATCGAGCTCATGCCGGGGCTGTCGAAGGTGCGCCTGCTGCGCCAGTGGAGTGGCCTGTGCGATATGACGCCCGACTTCTCTCCCATCATGGGCGGCACGGAGGTGGAGGGCTTCTACGTCGACGTCGGCTGGGGCACCTACGGGTTCAAGGCGGGCCCGGTCTCCGGCGAGGCCATGGCGCGGTGCATCGCCGACGGCCGTGCCCCGGAGATCATCGGGGCGTTCGGGCTCGGGCGGTTCGGCGCGGGCGAGCTGGTCGGTGAGAAGGGGGCGGCCGCGGTTGGCCACTGATCCGGCTGGCCGTGGACTTCCGGCCGGCAACGACCTGGGAGGCGGCACGCGATGATCCTCATCCGGTGTCCCTGGTGCGGTCCGCGGGACGCGGGCGAGTTCCACTATTCCGGTGAGGCCAGGCCGCGGCCAGACCCGGCGGCGGCCACGCCGCGGCAGTGGCGCGAGTACCTGTACTTCCCGGCCAACCCGCGCGGCCAGGTGACGGAGACCTGGTATCACCGGGCGGGCTGCCGCCAGTTCTTCACCCTCCAGCGCGACACGGACACCAACGAGTCGGGTCCCGGTCCCGCGGGCGGGCCGCGGTGAGCGCCGCGATGCGGCCCGGCCCCATGCGACTGGGGCCGCAGCCGGGCGAGGAGATCGACCGCCACCGGCCCTTCACCTTCCGCTGGAACGGAGACACCGTCCCGGCGTTCGACGGGGACACCATCGCGTCGGCGCTGGCGGCGTCGGGGCTCCGGGTGTTCTCGCGCAGCTACAAGTACCACCGGCCCCGCGGCCTGCTCACCGCGAGCTTCCACGACCCCGGCTGCTTCTTCCAGGTCGGCGACGAGCCGAACGTGCGCGGCGCGCACCGGCTGGCCGAACCGGGCCTCGATGTGCGCTCCCAGGACACCTGGCCCTCGCTGGCCTTCGACGTCAAGGCGGTCAACCAGCTGGCCGGCCGGTTCCTCGGCCCTGGCTTCTACTACAAGACCTTCATCAAGCCGCAGCGCCTCTGGCCGCTGTACGAGCGGGTGCTGCAGCGGTTCACGCACGCCGGGCACATTTCCGCGGACACGCCGCGGACCGCCGTCGACAAGCGCTACGCCCACCCCGACGTGCTGGTGGCCGGCGGCGGGCCGGCCGGCCTGGCCGCGGCCGTGGCCGCCGCGCAGGCCGGCGCCCGGGTCATGCTGGTCGAGGAGGAGCACCGGCTCGGCGGCCACCTGCGCTGGGGCGACAGCGCCGGCCTGACCGCGCTGGCGGAGCTGCGGGCCCTGCTCGCGGCCACGCCGGGGATCGAGGTGCATACCAACGCGGTGGTGGCCGGGCGCTACGACGGCAACTGGATCGCCGTGGTACGGCGCGGGCTGCCCGGCGGCGCCGAGCAGCTCATCAAGGCGCGGGCCAAGATCCTGGTCGTCGCGCCCGGGCTGATCGAGCGGCCCTACGTCTTCGCGGGCAACGACGTACCGGGGGTGATGCTGTCGACCGCCGTGCGCCGGCTCATCGGGCTGCACGCGGTCAAGCCGGGCCAGCGGGCGGTCGTGCTGACCGCCAACGCCGACGGCGACGCGGCCATCGCCGATCTCAGCCGGATCGGGGTCGAGGTCGCCCGGGTACTCGACGCCCGGGCTGGCCAGGACATCGTCCGGGTCCGCGGCGGCGGTGCCGGCCAGCACGGTGCTGGCCGGCACGGTGCTGGCCAGCACGGTGCTGGCCAGCGCTGGGGCGTCCGGGCGGTGACGGCGGCGGACGGGACCACGACCGAATGCGACCTGGTGGTGACCGCGACCGGCTGGACCGCGCCTGCCGCCCTGCTCAGCATGGCCGGCGACCAGCCCGCCTACGACCCGCGGGCGGCCAGGTTCTTCCCCCGCACCCTGCCGGGCAACGTGCTGGCCACGGGCGGCATCGCCGGGGACGGAAGCTACCAGGAGCTGATCGCGCATGCCGAGGCGACCGGCCGGGAGGCGGCCCGCCGCGCGGCCGGGATACGCCGGGAATGGCAGGCGGCCGCGCCCACCCGGCCGCCGTCCAACGGGTCACGGCCCGGCGATGACGCCACCCCTGAGGCCATCCCCGAGCTCCCGGTCGACGCCCACCCGGAGCTGTTCCGGGCCCGCACGCACGGCATCGTGGATTTCTGCGAGGACGTGTCGTCCAAGGACATCATCTCGGCGGTGCGGGAGGGCTACGACTCGATCGAGCTGGCCAAGCGCTACACGACCGCCACCATGGGACCTACCCAGGGCAAGATCGAGCTGGTCAACACGATCGCGGTGGCGGCCGAGGCCACCGGCCGGAGCATCGCGGACACCGGCACGACGACCTGGCGGCCGCCGTACGCGCCCGTCACGCTGGGCGCGCTGGCCGGCCGGCCGCTGGAGCCGGTGCGCTACTCCCCGATGCAGTCCTGGCACGAGGCGCGCCACGCGCGGCCGCTGGTCGCCGGGGCCTGGATCCGGCCGGACCACTACGGCGACCCGGCCGCCGAGGTCCGCAACGTGCGGACCAGGGTCGGCATCATCGACGTCACCCCGATCGGCAAGCTCGACCTGCGCGGTCCCGACGTGCCGCGGCTGCTGAACCTGGTGTACGTCAACAAGTGGTCCAGGCTGGGCATCGGCCGGGTCAGGTACGGCGTGATGTGTGCCGAGGACGGGGTGGTCTTCGACGACGGCGTCACCGGGCGCCTCGGCCCGGAGCACTACCTGATGAGCACCACGTCGTCCGGGGCCGCGGCCGTGTGGGAGTGGCTGGAGAACGTGCTGCAGACCATGCACCCGGACTGGGCCGTGCACGTCACCCCGGTGACCACGGCCTACGCCAGCATGAACGTGGCC
>JAICWX010000216.1 GCA_025934635.1 Streptosporangiaceae bacterium
ATCTGCTTCTGCATCGACTCCTGGATGGAGCCGGGCGGCTCGATGGCCTTGAGCTCGACCCGGCTCACCCGGATCCCCCACTTGCCCGTCGCCTCGTCGAGTTCCTTGCGGAGCTCGCTGTTGATCCGGTCGCGCGAGGTGAGCGCGTGCTCCAGTTCCATGCCGCCGACCACGTTGCGCAGCGTGGTCACGGTCAGCTGCTCGACGGCGGTGATGTAGTTGGCGACCTCGTAGGTGGCGGACCGCGGGTCCGTCACCTGGAAGTAGATGACGGTGTCGATGCCGACCACCAGGTTGTCCATGGTGATCACCGGCTGCGGCGGGAAGCTGACCACCTGCTCGCGCAGGTCGATCAGCGGCCGCAGGTGGTCGATGAACGGCATCACGATGTTCAGGCCCGCGTTCAGGCTGCGGTGGTACCGGCCGAACCGCTCCACGATGCCCGCCGACGCCTGCGGCACGATGCGGACCGACTTGACGACCGCGGCGATGACGGCGACGGCGAGTACAACCAGCAGGATCGTCACGATAAGAGAGCTCATGGCGGCCTCGCTCCCGCGCCCGGGGCGGGTATCCCAGTGTCTGACGGGTATCCGGGCTTATTTGCTACGTTACCGACCGCGAGCGTAGAGAGCCAGCGATCGCTAACTTAGCGTGCACGAGCGGCCCACCGGTTCTGCCGGTACTCGACGTCGAGCTGGACGCCGAAGCACCGGGACAGGTTCCGCTCGGTGAACACCTCGCCGATCGGCCCGGCCGCCAGTACCGAGCCGCGGCGCAGCAGCATCGCGTGGGTGAAGCCGTCCGGCACCTCCTCGACGTGGTGCGTGACCAGCACCATCATCGGCGCCTTGGGGTCGCGGGCCAGCTTGCTCAGCCGCCGCACCAAGTCATCGCGGCCGCCCAGGTCGAGCCCGGCGGCCGGCTCGTCGAGCAGCAGCAGTTCCGGGTCGGGCATCAGCGCCCGGGCGATCTGCACCCGCTTGCGCTCCCCCTCGGACAGGGTGGAGAACCGGCGCCTGATCAGGTGCGCGCAGCCGAGCGCGTCGAGGATCTCGACCGCGCGGGTGACGTCGGCCGAGTCGTATTCCTCCTTCCACCGGCCGAGGATGGCGTAGGACGCGGTGAGCACCAGGTCGATGACCTTCTCCGCGGGCGGGACCTGCTCCGCGATCGCGGCGCTGGTCAGGCCGATCCGCGGGCGCAGGTCGAAGATGTCCACCTCGCCCATCCGCTCGCCGAGGATCTCGACCGTGCCCTCGGTCGGGAACATCAAGGTGGCGGCCACCTGGAGCAGCGTGGTCTTGCCCGCCCCGTTCGGCCCGATCAGGATCCACCGCTCGTCCCCGTGGGCCGTCCAGTCCACGTTGCGCAGCAGGACCGCCGCGTCCCGCCGGACCTCGACGCCCCGTAGCCGAAGCACCTCGTCGGACATCGGGCTCCCTTCTCGCGCCACCGAGACCGAACCTATGCCACTGCGCCCCCGCGCGCACAGCCAGATAGATCGTTTACTGGCCTTTCCAGCCGGTCACATGATGAATCTCACCCGTCGATATGGGTGATTTGTTGGACTGTGTGACCATTGACGCTTAATGCGCACTGGCCAGCTATAAATATCGAAATTCAACACGCATCGGTCGCCACGACGCTAACATGCCTGCTTTACGTAACGAACTAATACGACCACAAAGAGTGAACTTAAGGAAAGGAGAGGGATATGACAACGCGTATCCGGATCCTGGCCGGGTGCTTCGCCTTAGGCCTGCTGGCCCTGCTGCTGACCGGGACGACCGCGCGTGCGGTGCCGCTGGCCGGCCTCCAGGCTGGCGTCAGCGCTTCGCCGGCCAGCCCGGCCGGGCATGGCCGCGACCGGCCCGGACCAGGGGAAAGGGCGAGGTGCCATTGCTACCCGCAGGCTCCCGCCCCCAGGTGCGACTGCCAGACGCAGGCTCCTACCCCGAGGTGCGACTGCCCGACGCCGGCTCCCGTCCCGACGTGCAGCTGCCACCCGCCGACGCCGGCTCCGACGCCGACATGTCCCTGCTTCACGCCACCGTCTACCCCCACCCCAGCCCCGACATGTACCTGCAAACCGCGGCCGGCGCCGCCGGCCCCGGTGCCGTCAAGCCCGGTGCCGTCAAGCCCGCCGTCGTCCCGCCCGGCCCCGGCGCCGAAGCGCACCACCGCCCCGCCGAAGCCGGCCCCGCTGGGTTCGGCCCGCCCGACTCCGACGACCCCGGCGGTTCCGGCCGCCGTCCCGTCCGGCGGCGCTAACACCGGCGGCGGCGGCAGCATCGGCGGCGGCACCGACGTCGCGATGGTGGCCGCTGGCTCGGCGGTGGCGCTCACCTCGGCCGGCCTGGGCCTGATCGCCTACCGCCGCTGGCGCCGGACGACGGCGTAAGGCATGGTCTAGGCATCGTGTCGGCGGCTCGTCAGCAGCGCCGTCGCACCGGACGGCTGGCCCTCGGCACCGCTCTCGCCGCCCTCGTGGTGTGCGCGGGCGGGGCCGGGGCGGTCGTGTCCGGCCTGACCGGCGGCACGGCCTTGTTCGGGGGGACAGGCGCGCAGGCCGGCGGGACTTACATTCCGCCCTCCATCACGACGACCCCGCCCCGGCTTGGTCATGATGCCGGGGCGGAAGCGCTACCCCGTTCGGTGCCTAGGTTTGTCAGGATCCCGGGGATCGGGGTGGCTGCCCCGGTGATGAAGGTCGGGCTGGACGCGGACGGGGCGGTGCAGGTGCCGCCGCTGGGGGCGCACAACCTGGCCGGCTGGTACCGGGGCGGGCCGGCGCCGGGGCAGCGCGGCCCGGCCGTGATTCTCGGCCACGTCGACTCCGCGACCGGGATCTCGGTCTTCTACCGGCTCAGGGACCTGCACGCCGGGGACCGGGTGTACGTCACGCGGGCCGACGGGTCGGTGGCCGCCTTCGCCGTGGACGGGCTGCAGAAGGTGGCCAAGGACGCCTTCCCGACCGCCTCGGTCTACGGGCAGGCCGGCTACCCCGGCCTGCGCCTGATCACCTGCGGCGGCCCGTTCGACCAGGTCACCGGGCACTATCTGGACAACATCATCGTCTACGCCCACCTGGTCAGCTAGGGCGGCCGTGCCAGGGGCCGCGGCCGGTGATCGCGCCGTCGTTCAGCTCGATGCCGAACCCCGGGCGCCGCGGCAGCGGGAAGGCCCCGCCGGCCGGCTCGGGCGGCGTGACCTCGAAGCGATGCCGGCCGGGCGCGATGCGGTAGAGGTACTCGGCCATCGGGCAGGTCCCGGGCGACTGGCTGGCGATCACGTGCAGGGCCGCGTGCAGGCCGTGGCCGTGCGGGATGACCGGCACGCCGAACGTCTCGGCCAGGGCGCAGATCCGGGTCAGCTCGGTGACGCCGCCGCACCATTCCGGGTCGGGCTGCAGCACGGTGAGCAGCCGCTGGCTCAGGAACGGCAGCACGTCCGGCCGGTCATACAGGTGCTCGCCGGCCGCCAGCGGGATCGCGGTCTTGTCGCGCAGCGCGGCGTAGGCGTCCACCTGGGCGGGCGCGAACGGCTCCTCCAGCCAGCCGGGCCTGAGGTGGGCCACCGACTGGCACCAGGTGATCGCGTACGGCAGGTCCCAGCTCATGAAGGCGTCGAACATGACCGGGACGACGGGGCCGGCCGCCTCCCTGACCGTCTCGGCCAGGGCGATGTTGGCCCGCATTCCTTCGGCTCCGCTGGCCCGGCCGTGGACCGGGAACCACTTCTGGCCCGCGAACCCGGCCTCGGCCAGCTCTTGGGCGACCGCCCGGACCGTGTCGGTGTCGTGCGGGACGCCGAGGGTGCTGACGTAGGCCGGCATCCGGTCCCGGCCGGCGCCGCCGAGCAGCTGCCAGACCGGCGCGTCGAAGGCCCGGCCGCGCAGGTCCCATAGCGCGTTGTCGGCCGCGCTGATGGCCAGCTTGAGGTGCCCGTGGCGGGAGTGCCGGTCCAGCCGCTGCATCTTGTCCCACAGCGCCGAGCCGGCCAGCGCGTCCTGCCCGGCCAGGAACGGCGCCAGGACCTGGGTCAGCGGCCAGGCGGCGGCCGGGTCCACCGGGCCGTACAGGCCCACCGGTCCCTGCCGGGTGGTGATCCGGACGTACAGGGTCTCCACGATGGCGGCCGGGTCGGGCTCGGCGGGCGCGTCCTTCGGCTCGCCGGGGGCGCGGTAGATATCCAGCGGGACCGCCTGCCACTGGAGCGGGTACGGGAACCGGCCCGCGGGTCCGCGGACCGCTTCCACCTCGACGGTGGCAATCGTCAGCTCAGGCACGCGGCTGGTTTATCACAGGGGCGCGTCGACCGGGTAGACCAGCGGGTTCAGGGCCGGGTCGGCGAGCGGCTGGCCGACCTGGAGGCGGGCCGCCTCCTCGGCGGTGTAGACGTCCTGCTGGCCGTTGAAGGTCGCGCCGTCCGGCAGGTAGGCGACGGTCATGGCGAACCGCGGGCGCGGCGTCATGTTGGCCCCGGCCCCGTGCGCGGTCAGCCCGTTGTGCGCCACCGCGCTGCCCGCCGGCACCGGGCAGAAGACCGGCTCGACGTCCTTCCACTGCGGGTAGACCGCGAACAGCGCGCCGAGCTCGGGCCCGATGTCGGCGTTGTCGAAGCGCTGCTCCCGCTGCGAGCCCGGGATGTAGCCCAGGCAGCCGTTCTGCAGCGTGGCGTCGTCCAGCGCGATCCAGATGGTGAGCGCGTCGGGTGAGGTGAAGGCCCAGAACGGCACGTCCACGTGGAACGCGGTCGGATTGCCGTACGGCTCCTTGACCCGGTCGTAGTACTCGTGCTCGCTGTGGAAGAACTCCGCGTACCGCGTGCCCGGCCCGGGCAGCCGCCCCGGCCGCCGGGCCACCGCCTGGCTCAGCGTCGCCCGCCAGGCCGCCACCTCGGCCGGGTCCAGCACGTCGGGCAGGACCGTGAACCCGTCCCGCCGGTACTGCCCGATCTCCGCCTCGGTCGCGTATCCCCGCATCCCGGCGCATCCTCTCGCTCAGCCCATTTCGGGTGAGTTTTCCATGATCACGAAGACTTTTCTACTGTATAGGGTATAAAACCTTTCGCGATCATGAAGATTCGATTGTTTGTGCGACGATTTAGGCGCCCTGCTCGTTGCGGACGGCGAGGAGGGCGGCCTGGGTGCGGTCCTGGACGCCGAGCTTGGCCAGGACCGAGCTCACGTGGGCTTTCACCGTCTTCTCGGAGACCGTCAGGGCGCGGGCGATCTCCCGGTTGGACCGGCCCTTGGCGATCTCGGCCAGCACCTCGCGTTCGCGGCTGGTGAGCGCGTCGAGGCCGGCCACGGCCCCCCAGCCGCTGCCCGCGCGGACCAGGTTGCCCGCTGCCTCCGGGGCCAGCAGCAAGTGGCCGTCATGCACCGAACGGATGGCCCGCACCAGCGCGTCCGGGTCCACGTCCTTGTAGAGCACCCCGGCCGCGCCGGACCGGACGGCCAGGCTGGCGGACGCCGGTTCGGTGACGCTGGTGAGCACGAGCACCCGGGAGGCGCAGTCCCGGGCGGTACCGTCCGGGCCGGCCCGGGCCTTGAGCGCGGCCAGCACGGCCAGGCCGTCCATCCCGGGCAGCTTGAGGTCGAGCAGGATCACGTCCGGGGTGAGCTCGGCCGCCAGCGCGAGCGCGGTGGCCCCGTCTCCCGCCTCGCCGGCCACCTCGATCCCGTCCTGGACCTCGAGCAGCACCCGCAGCCCGCGCCTGACCACCGGGTGGTCGTCCACGATCAGCACCGAAATGGGCTGGGTCATCGGCTTGCCCTTCCTGGCACGGTCATCCGCACCACCGTCCCCTTGGCGCCCGACTTGATCGTCAGCCGCCCGCCGGCCGCCGCCGCCCGTTCCCGCATCGAGGCCAGCCCGAGCCCGATGGCGGCGGTCTCCGGCACGAAGCCGCGGCCGTCGTCGGCCACCTCCAGCACCACCTGGCGCGCGGTCTTGGACAGGGTCACCCGGACGGCGGACGCGGCGGCGTGCCGCAGCGCGTTGTGCAGCGCCTCCTGGGCGACCCGGTACAGCGCCGCCTCGGCCGCCGGGGCCAGGCCGGGCCCGCAGGCGCCGGTGAACGTGACCGAGACGCCGTGCGCCCGCCCGGCCAGCACCGCGTACCGGCGCAGCGACTCGGCCAGCCCGGCCGCCTCCAGGTCGGGCGGGGCCAGGCCGTCGATCACCGCCCGCAGCTCGGCGTGGGCCTCGGCGCCGAGCTCGCCGACGACGTCGATCTCGGCCCGCACCCGGGCGGCGGCCACCGGGTCCCGGCCGGCCAGCACCGCGGCGGCCTTGGCGTGCGCCCGGATGCTGAACAGCTTCTGCGTGACCGCGTCGTGCAGCTCCCGGGCCAGCCGGGCGCGTTCGGTGATCACCGACAGCTCGCGGCTGCGCTCGTACAGCCGGGCGTTGGTGAGCGCGATCGCGGCGTGCGCGGCGAACAGGGCCAGGATCTCCTCGTCGCGCTCGGTGAAGCCGCGGCCCGCGGCGGCGGCGGAGGTCTTGTTGGCCGCGAAGATGATGCCGAGCACCTGGTCGCCGTCGCGCACCGGCATCCCGAGGAAGTGCGACATCCTCGGGTGCGCGGACGGCCAGCCCTCGAACCGGGCGTCCTTCCTGATGTCCGCCAGGCGTTCCGGCTTGCCCTCGTCGAGCAGCACGCGGAGCATGCCGTGGCGGCGCGGCAGCGGGCCGATGGCCGCCCATTCGGCCGCGCTGATGCCGTCCACCACGAACTCGGCGAACGAGTCGCCTCCGTCGGGCACGCCGAGCGCGGCGTAGCGCGCGCCGACCAGCGACCGGGCCGACCGCACGATGACCTGCAGCACGTCGCGGACGGACATCTGCCGGGTCACCGACAGCACCGCCTGGCTCACTCGATACAGCTCATCGAGTTCTGTCACAGTTTCTCCTGTTCGTTCGCCTCCGGGCCGCTCGCGCGGTGCCGTCTTCCCTCGTCGCTCGTTCCTCGCTCCTCGGTCCAGACGGCACCGCGGCCCTTTGGCTCACTCACGTTCTGACGTTAGCCCGGGTGGCCCGGCCGGCGCATCCGGCGGGGGTCCTAGGACCATCGGCCCAGGACGGGGCCGGCGGCGGACCGATGTGCCGGGCCGGGGCGCGGCCTAGCGTTTCGTGACATGAACAACCCGACAGCCCTGATCACGGGAGCCTCCCGCGGGCTGGGCCTGGCCCTGGCGGCCGGCCTGGCCCGGGCGGGCTTCGACCTCATCATCGACGCGCGGGACCGGGCCGCGCTGGACGCATCCGCGGGGGCGGTGCGTGCAGCCGGCCATAAGGTCACCGCCATTCCCGGCGACATCACCGACCCGGCGCACCGGGCGGCGCTGATCGCCGCCGCCGGGGAACGGCTCGACCTGCTCGTCAACAACGCGGGGACGCTCGGCGTCAGCCCGCTGCCCGCGCTGGCCGACTACCCGCCGGATGAGCTGCGGGCGGCGTTCGAGGTGAACGTGATCGCCCCGGTCGCGCTGACCCAGCTGGCCCTGCCGCTGCTGCGGGCCAGCGGCGGCGCGGTGCTCAACATCACCTCGGACGCGGCCGTGGAAGCCTACGCCGGCTGGGGCGGCTACGGCGCGGCCAAGGCCGCCCTGGAGCAGGCCTCGAACGTGCTGGCGGCCGAGGAACTCGCGGTCCGCGTCTGGTGGGCCGACCCCGGCGACCTGCGCACCGACATGCACCAGCTCGCCTTTCCCGGTGAGGACATCTCGGACCGGCCCGCGCCGGAATCGGTCGTCCCGGCGTTCGTCCGGCTCGTCACCGAACGGCTGCCCAGCGGCCGGTACCGGGCCGCGCACCTGCTGCCGGTGACGTCATGACTCCCGCCCTGGCTCTCGAGGACTTCACCCTGCCGGCCGAGCTCGAGGCGCACGACCCGCCCGAGGCGCGCGGCCTGGCCCGGGACGGCGTGCGGCTGATGGTCAGCCGGACCGCGTCCGGCGAGATCAGCCACCACCGCTTCCGGGCGCTGCCGCGGCTGCTGCTGCCGGGCGACCTGCTCGTGGTCAACACCAGCCAGACGCTGCCGGCCCAGGTCCGGGTCAGCACCGAGCTCGCGGTGCACTTCTCCAGCCCGCGTCCGGACGGATCGTGGCTGGTCGAATTGCGCCAGCTAAAAAACAAGACCTCACTGCCAAACGGGGCAGGCACCCCCGGTCAGTCCCTCACCCTGCCCGGCGGCGCGGTCCTGACCCTGCTGGACCGCGAGACTACCCGGCTGTGGCGGGCCACGCTGTCCGTCGCCGTGGTGCCGTACCTGCTCAAGCACGGCGTCCCGATCAGGTACGCCTACGTGCCGCGGGACTGGCCGCTGACGGCCTACCAGACGGTCTTCGCCCAGGATCCGGGCAGCGCGGAGATGCCTAGCGCCAGCCGCCCGTTCAGTCTGTCGGTGGTGGCTCAGCTGGTATCGCGCGGGGTGCTGATCGCCCCGCTCACCTTGCACTGCGGGGTGTCCTCGCTGGAGGGCGGGGAGGACCCGTACCCGGAGCCGTACGCGGTGCCGGCCGCCACGGCCGATCTGGTCAACCACGTGCGTTCACGGGGCGGGCGGGTCATCGCGGGCGGGACCACGGTGGTGCGGGCGCTGGAGACGGCGACGCTTTCCGGCTCTGATGGCCGGGTGGCGGCTTCGGCGGGGTGGACGTCGCACGTGGTGACGCCGGAGACCGGGGTGCGGGCGGTGGACGGGCTGCTCACCGGGCTGCACGAGCCGCGCTCGTCGCACCTGCGGATGCTGGCCGCGTTCGCCGGACCCGAGGTGCTCGGGCGGTGCTACTCCGCCGCCATCGAGGAGCGGTACCTGTGGCACGAGTTCGGTGACGTTCACCTGCTGCTGCCGTAACGTTCGGTTAGGTGGGGTAGCCTGACGCCCGCGATGAATACTCCGCGGATCTCGCTGCTCATCACGCTGACCGGCCGGGACCGGCCGGGCGTGACCTCCCGGTTGTTCGGCATCCTGGCCCGGTACCCGCTCAGCGTCCTGGACGTCGAGCAGGTGGTGATCAGGGGGCGGCTGGTGCTCGGCGTGCTGGTCGGCTGCGACACCGCGCCCGACCTGACCGGCATCCACACCGCGGTGCTGGCGCTGGCGGCCGACCTCGGCCTGGAGGCCGAGATCACCACCGGCACCGGCCCGGTTTCGGGTGACGTGGCCGCGCGGGGCGCCTTGCTGCACGTCACGCTGCTGGGCAGCCCGCTGGCGCCCGCGGCGGTCTCGGCTATCGCCGGGCAGATCGCGGCCCGCGGGGCCAACATCGACCGCATCGGCCGGCTGGCGCAGCAGCCGGTGACCTGCATCGAGCTGGACGTCTCGGGCGGGGACCCGGCCATGCTGCGGGAGGACCTGGCCCGGGCCGCGGCGGAGCACGGGATCGACGTGGCCGTCCAGCGCGGCGGGCTGCACCGGCGGGCGCTGCGGCTGATCGTGATGGACGTGGACTCCACCCTGGTCCAGGGCGAGGTGATCGACCTGCTGGCCGAGCGGGCCGGCTGCGCCGCCGAGGTGGCCAAGATCACCGCGGCCGCGATGCGCGGCGAGCTGGACTTCACCGCGTCGCTGCGCGAGCGGACCTCGCTGCTGGCCGGGCTCTCGGCGGCGGTCCTGGACGAGGTCCGGGCCGGGCTGCGGCTGACCGCGGGGGCGCGCACGCTGATCTCGACGCTCAGCGGCCTCGGCTTCAAGTCGGGCATCGTCAGCGGCGGGTTCATCCAGGTGATCGGGCCGCTGGCGGCCGGGCTGGGGATCGACTACGTGGCCGCCAACGAGCTGGAGATCGTTTCCGGGAAGCTGACCGGGCGGCTGAGCGGGCCGGTGATCGACCGGGCGGGCAAGGCTTCGGCGCTGCACCGGTTCGCGGCCGACGCGGGGGTGCCGCTGTCCCAGACGGTGGCGGTCGGCGACGGCGCCAACGACCTGGACATGATCGCCGCCGCCGGGCTCGGGGTGGCGTTCAACGCCAAGCCGGTGGTGCGCGACGCGGCCGACACCTCGCTGAGCGTCCCGTACCTGGACGCCATCTTGTACCTGCTCGGCATCTCCAGCGACGACGTAGCCGCCGGCGCCTCTTAACGGGCGCTTCCCGCCGCTCCCCGGCGCAGCCGCCGCCTCCCTCCCGCGCCGCCGCCCTGACGGAGTCGGCCTTACGCACGAAACCGGGCTCCGCGCCGTGATGGCGGGGAGCCCGGTTCGGTGAACTACTTCTGCGGCTACTCGGTGCGCTTGACGACGGGCGAGATCACGGTCTCGTCGTCGGCGGCGGTGGCCTCGGTCCGCGGGGCGGCGGCCACCTCGGTCTCGGCGGCGGCGGGAGCCTGGCGGGCCCCCTCCACCGCGGGCGAGACGGCGCCGGTGGCCTCGGCGGCCGCCGGGGCGACCTCGTCCCGGTCGGCCGAGCGGCGCTTGGAGAAGACGATCGCCGCCACGATGATGACCACGGCGCCGATCGCGATCCCGGCCCGCAGGCCGGTGTTGCCGCTGTACTTGACCACGCTGGTCGCGATGAGCAAGGAGACCAGGTTCATCACCTTGAGCAGCGGGTTGATGGCCGGGCCCGCGGTGTCCTTGAACGGGTCGCCCACGGTGTCGCCGACGACGGTGGCGGCGTGCGCCTCGGAGTTCTTGCCGCCGTGGTTGCCGTCCTCGACCAGCTTCTTGGCGTTGTCCCAGGCGCCGCCCGAGTTGGCCAGGAAGATCGCCATCAGCACCCCGGCCGCGATCGCGCCGGCCAGGTAGGAGCCGAGCGGCTGGTAGCCGAACGCGAAGCCGACCGCGATCGGGGCCATCACCGCGAGCAGGCCCGGCGTGATCAGCTCACGCAGCGAGTCCTTCGTGACGATGTCGACGACGCGGCTGTAGTCGGGCTTCTCCTCGTAGGTCATGATGCCCGGGTGGGTACGGAACTGGTTCCGTACCTCGAGCACCACGCGCTGCGCGGCCCGGCCGACGGCCATGATCAGCAGGCTGGAGAACAGGAACACGATCGAGGCGCCGATGATGATGCCGACCAGGACGTTCGGGTGGGCCACGTCCAGGTTGAAGGTGCCGGACGCCTTGCCGGTCAGCGCCGACTCGACCTGGGTGCGGAACGAGCCGAACAGCGCGGTCGCGGCCAGCACCGCGGTCGCGATCGCGATGCCCTTGGTGATCGCCTTGGTGGTGTTGCCGATCGCGTCCAGCTTGGTCAGCGCCTGCGCGGCGTCGCCCTCGACGTCGCCGGACATCTCCGCGATGCCCTGGGCGTTGTCGGTGACCGGCCCGAAGGAGTCCATCGACACGATCACGCCGACCGTGGTCAGCAGGCCGATTCCGGCCATCGCCACCGCGAACAGCGCGACGGTGGCGTTGCCGGTGGCCAGCAGGTAGGAGCCGAAGACCGCGCCGCCGATGAGCAGCGCCGAGTACACGGCGGACTCCATCCCGATCGAGATACCGGACAAGATGACGGTGGCCGCGCCGGTCTCCGAGCTCTCCCCGATGTCCTTGACCGGCCGCCGGTTGGTCTCGGTGAAGTACCCGGTGAGCAACTGGATGGCGCTGGCCAGCACGATGCCGATCAAGATGGCGCCGAAGGCGATCCAGCGCGGGTTGCCGTTGAAGGCCAGGATGCCCGTGTCGGTGACGCCCTTCAGGGCGGCGAAGTGGGCCGGCAAGAAGGTGAAGCAGGCGACGGCCACGCCGATGACCGAGATGATCGCGGAGATGAAGAAGCCGCGGTTGATCGCGGTCATCCCGCTGCGGTCCTTGGCCCGCGGCGCGACCGAGAAGATGCCGATGACCGCGGTGAGGACCCCGATGGCGGGGATGATCAGCGGGAAGATCAGGCCCTTGTCGCCGAACGCGCTCTTGCCCAGGATCAGCGAGGCGACGAGCATGACCGAGTAGGACTCGAACAGGTCCGCGGCCATGCCGGCGCAGTCGCCGACGTTGTCGCCGACGTTGTCCGCGATGGTGGCGGCGTTGCGCGGGTCATCCTCGGGGATGTTCTGCTCGACCTTGCCGACCAGGTCCGCGCCCACGTCGGCGGCCTTGGTGTAGATGCCGCCGCCGACCCTCATGAACATGGCCAGCAGGGCGGCGCCGAAGCCGAAGCCCTCCAGCACCTCGGGCGCGTTCGCCTTGTAGAACAGCACCACGACCGCCGCGCCGAACAGGCCCAGGCCGACGGTGAACATGCCGGCCACGCCGCCGGTGCGGAACGCGAGCCGGAACGCGGGCTTCTCGCCGCCCTCGCGGGCCGCGGCCGCCACCCGGACGTTGCCGCGCACGCACAGCGACATGCCGGTGAACCCGGTCAGCGCCGAGAACAGCGCCCCGACCAGGAAGAAGATGCTGCGGCCCCAGCGCACTCCGGTGCCGTCCGCGGGCAGCAGGAGCAGCACGAAGAAGATGATGACCACGAATATGCCGAGCGTCCTGAACTGCCGGCGCAGGTACGCCGCCGCGCCTTCCTGCACGGCGCGCGAGATTTCCTGCATCCGCTGGGTTCCCTGGCTGGCCGCGAGCACTTCGCGCACCAGCGCGCCGGCCACGCCGAGCGCGAGCAGCCCGACGACGGCGACGATGATGACCCAGGTCAGGTTGGAGCCGCTCACGCTGACGGGGTTCGCCGCCAGCGCAGAGACATGCCTGAACATTCGACCTCCTGGAACTCCGAACGGAAGACGTTGCCGATCGGGACTAAACGAGTGGCCGGGAGTCTACGCACGCACGCGCCGAACCACTAACGTGGGGCCGTTCCTAACAGTTCCGTGATTCGTTCGTTATCGTGGCGACACGTCAGTGTAACTGGTCGGAACGGTGCGGAATAAAGGCAGGGCCCGTCGACGGCCCGGTGAGCGCGGCGCCCTGCGCCGTGCCCGCCGGGCCGCCTCGGACCCTGCGGGATGCTGTCCTGTCCGGCGCTGGCCTTCAGGCCGTGAGAACGGCCGACGGCCAGCTCATCCGGACGCTCACGCCGGTGCTGGTCGATGAGACGCTCACGTCGTCGGCCAGGCCGGAGATCACGGCCAGCCCGAACCCGGCCGGGATGCCGGCCTCCTCGGCCCCCTGGACCAGGGCCACGGCATCGGCGACCGCGTCGTGGCGGACCGCGTGGCCGTTGCTGCCGTTGGTGCCGACCGACACGGGCGCGCTGGCGGGGGCGTGGTCGCTCACCACGACGACGAACCGCTCGCCCTGGTCGGTCATCTCGATCTTGACCGGCTCGGCCGGGCAGTGCCGCCGGTGCGCCTCGACGGCGCGCGAGCAGGCCTCGCCGACGGCCAGGCGCACCTCGTCGAGCAGCGCTTCGTCCACGCCGCTACGCCGCGCGACCGCGGTAGCGACGAGGCGTGCGGTACGGACGTGCGCGGGCAGCGGCGTGAATGTGACTTCTACGGTGGGCATGGCTTTCAGGAGGCTCGTCGGGACCCGGCTTACTTGTCGCCTTTAGCCGCGATGGCGTCGTCGACCGTGTTGTGGATGCCGAACACCTTCGTCAGCCCGGTGATCCGGAAGATCTTCAGGATCCGCTCCTGGGTGCAGACGAGGTCCAGCGAGCCGTCGTGCGCGCGAACCCGCTTCAGCCCGCCGACCAGCACGCCGAGACCGGTCGAGTCGAGGAACTCGACCTTCTCCATGTTGACGACCAGCTGGTAGTTGTTCTTGTTGACGAGATCGATGAGCAGCTCGCGGAGCCGCGGGGCCGTGTAGACGTCGATCTCGCCTTCGACGTCGACGATCTCGATGCCGTCCTTGTTGTAGTGACCGAGCTTCAGATCCACAAATCCTCCAGCGCCATCCACGGCGTCATCTCAGGGTCCCGCCCTGGCGCGCGGGCTCACCCACCAGAGCCGAGGGTGTGACCCTCTGCGGCATTCAACCACGCTCCGGTGTCATGTCTATACGAAATCATGCCTCCGAGCACCCCCCAACGGGGCGACACACGGAAAATCTCCGAGCATCGCCGGGCAGGATGTCACACTGAAATAGCTGTGTCCACACTCACCCCCCTGCCCCCAGCCGGACCCGTTATGCGCGCGCCCGGACCCGGGGCCGAGAACCGCGCCCTCGGCATCCTGCTGGACCAGACGCAGGCGGGCCGCCCGGTGCATGTGGAGCACATCCCGGCCCGTCCCGGCCAGCCGGTGCCCTGGCCGTCCTGGGTCCCTCCCGAGGTCACCGGTGCCTTCGCCGAGCGCGGCATCCGCGCCCCGTGGAGCCACCAGGCCGAGGCCGCGGACCACGCCTGGGCCGGCCGGAACGTGATCATCTCCACCGCGGCGGCGTCCGGCAAGTCCCTGGGCTACCTGCTGCCGGCGCTCACCTCGGTGCTGGCGGGCGACACTGTGCTCTACATCACCCCCACCAAGGCGCTGGCGGCGGACCAGCTCGCCTCGATCCGCGCGCTCGGGCTGCCGGGGGTGCAGGCGGCCACCTTCGACGGGGACTCCACCTATACCGAACGGGGCTGGGCCCGCAGCCACGCCCGGTACCTGCTGACCACGCCGGACATGCTGCACCGGGCCCTGCTGCCGGGGCACAACCGCTGGTCGGGTTTCTTCAGCCGGCTGCGGTTCGTGGTGATCGACGAGTGCCACGGCTACCGCGGGGTGTTCGGCTCGCATGTGGCGCACGTGCTGCGGCGGCTGCGGCGGGTGGTGGCGCACCACGCCCCATTGCCCGCTGGGCCGGGCGCGCTCGGCCATCCCCCGGCGCGCCCGGTCTTCGTGCTCGCCTCGGCCACGGTGGGAGCGCCGGGCGTCTGTGCCCGGCTGCTGACCGGCCTGGACGCCGAGGAAGTGACCGAGGACGGCTCGCCGCGCGGGCCGCTGGCCTTCGCCCTGTGGGAGCCGCCGCTGACCGACGCGCGGGGCGAGGCGGGCGCCCGGCTGCGCCGCACGGCCACCGCGCAGGCCGCGGACCTGCTCGGCCGGCTGGTCAGCGAGAACGTCCAGACGCTGGCCTTCATCCGGTCCCGCCGGGGCGCCGAGGCGGTCGCCCTGGCCGCCCGGCGCTCGCTCGGCGCGGCCGAGGCCGGCCAGCCGCAGACGGGTTCACCAGGGACGGGCGCGTCGAAGGTGGCGGCTTACCGGTCG
>JAICWX010000538.1 GCA_025934635.1 Streptosporangiaceae bacterium
CATGTGTCAGGGCTTCCCTTCAACCACCAGCCGCCGGCGCGAAGTCCGGCGCATCTACCCTGACCGGGCGGTCTTACAGTCGGGATGGGGTGGGTCGAACACCCTCTTCCTGCTCCCAAAGCAGGTGCGCTAGCCGGTACGCGACACCCCGGTCGGGCTGGACGGACTTGAACCGCCGACTTCCTGGCCCCGGACCAGGCGCTCTCGCCAAGCTGAGCTACAACCCGCTGTCACCTGGCTGAGTCGTGCCTGCCGCCGTTGCTGCGAGCATCCGGCCGGGACTGCCGCAGTCGGCGGTCATGACGGGACCCTCAGCCAGGTCGTGGACCGCCCCGGATTCGAACCGGGAACCCTCTGCTTGCAAGGCAGGCGCTCTAACCGTTGGAGCTAGCAGCCCATGTGGCGGCAGGATGGCGCCTGCCGCCTGTGCTCACGCTATTGAGCTGTCAATTAACCGGCACGTTCACCCCGCAGGGTGGTGCTCGCAGGGACCGAAGGAGTCGAACCCTCATCTCGCCCGCTTTGGAGGCGGGCTGCCTATCCGCTGGCTGATCCCTATGTCGTTAAATGCGAACCGCCCCTCGGGATTTTCCCTCGGGGCGGCTCCTGGTCTGCTGGCTTGCAGGCTATCCGGGAGCCATCCCGCTCAGGTCCGCCGTGGGCTGCGAGAACGCGGGCATGTTCCAGCGCCCGTTCTCGTGCCTGATGACGTAACCGTGTTCCACGGACTTCCTGCCCTTCATTGCCTAAGTCCAGAGTAGGGGCTACGATGCCCGGCTCGCAACGGCATTCTGCGCTGTCTCCAGGCCGAGGGCTTCCCGGACCTGCTGGCGGGTCACGCCGAACCGGTCGGCGATCTTCTCGATGGACGCGCCGTCCTCCAGCATCTCCTCGGCCCCGGCCTTCTGCTGGCTGGTCAGCTCCCGGCTCAGCGCGAGGTAAACGGTCGGGCGCTTCACGCCCATGATCTTGGCGATGTCCGTGACGGTCCGGCCCTCGGCCTTCAGCTGGAACATCAGCTCGACCTGGAGGTAGCCCATCTTCGGCGGCCGCCCTGAGCTCCGGGTCACGTGCCGCTCCCCTCCGGGTGATCCAGCGATGGCAGGTCGATGGCCTCCAGGGCCGAGATCGCCTCATGGTTCGTCATGTGGTCCAGGTAGCGGGCGGTGACCGCGATGCTGGAGTGGCCGAGCAGCTTTGAGATCTCACCTACCGTCATGCCGCCGCGCTGGAGCTGGTCGGCGAAGGTGTGCCGCAGCCCGTGCGGGTGGACGCGCTTCTCGACCCCCGCGCGCCGGGCGTACCGGCGCAGCATCTGGCGGACGTAGTCGTCGGAGAGCGGGCCGCCGTCCAGGGTGCAGAACAGCCGGCCGTTCCGGACGCCCAGGCTCTTGCGGGTATCTAGCCAGCGGGCCAGGGCGTCCTCGGCGTCGGGGTGGAAACCGCGGGTCTGCGGCTTGCCGCTCTTGGTGTCCAGCAGCCGGATCGTGTGATTGTCCATGCTGATGTCCGACGGGCGCAGGTCCAGCGCCTCGGAGATCCGCAGGCCGCTGCGGGACAGCAGCATGAGCAGGGCCCGGTTGCGGACGCCGGTCGGGGCGCGACGGGAGCACTGCGCGAGGATGGCGGATGCCTCAGCCGGGGTCAGCGGCTCGGCTGGGTATTTCTTGCCGGCGTTGGGGGCCGGCTGGCCGGGGCGCTGCGGCCCGCGGGTCACCTCGGGCTCGGCGGCGGCCCGCCGGGTGACGCGGACGCTGGTCGCGACCCGCGTGTACCGCTTCCCGCCGGCGAGGATGCTCACCCGCGGCTCGCCGTGATGCTCGTAGGCGCTGACGACCTTCCCGGTCAGCTTCCCTCCCTCGCGCAGGGTGAATTCGGCCGTGTCGCCCCGCTTCGGGGGCACCTGGACGACCTCCAGGGTGTCCGTCTGGCTTTGGTTCATAAGCCACACTGTACCGCACAGGACGGAGGCATGCGAGGGCTCAGCGAACAAAAGCCAGACTAAATCCTCTGGAAGGCCAGCCGCGGCAGGCCCCCGTAGTACACGCTGAGCATCGGGCGGCGCTGAGGCTACTTGCGTGATGCGTCACGTCACGTGCCAACCAGTCTGCTAGCATCACACATGTGGAAGTAGACCTATATGCCCGGCAGTCCGTCGGCGACGCCTCAGTGGAGCAGCAGCTGGCCCTCGGCCAGGCGTACGCCGACGAGCATGGTCACCGCGTCGTCGGCCGGTTCGCCGACCGGTCCATCTCGGCCACCTCCGGCGCGCGGCGCCCTGACTACGAGGCGATGATGCGACACGTCCACGCCGGGGGCGCGCAGGGCATCATCGTCCGGCACTTCGACCGGCTCTACCGCTCCATGCGCGAGCTGGAAGACGTGATCGACGCCACCGAGGGCCTGAGCATCATGGCCGTCCGCGGCGGCGGCTACGACCTCGGCACCGCTGACGGACGCGCCCACGCCCGCGGCGCCGCCGCCTACGCACGCGGCGAGGTAGAGAAGAAGGCGGAGCGGCAGAAGGACGCCAACGAGCGCGACGCAGAGGCCGGCAAGCCCCGCCTGGGCTGCCCGCGGCCATTCGGCTGGCTCGAGGACCGCGTCACCGCGCACCCGCAGGAGAGCCTGGCCGTGGTGGCTGCCTGTCACGCGCTGCTGTCGGGCGGGACGGTTGCCGGGGTCTGCCGGGACTGGGCGGAGCGTGGCGTCCGGCCGGCGCAGGCACCGTTCGGCCCGCTGCGGCGGCAGCCGTGGACGTGGTCGTCAGTAACGACGATCCTGCGGGGGCCGAGGATCGCGGGGATCTCGTGCTACGACGGCGAGGAACGCGGCCGGGGCACCTGGGAAGCACTGGTGCCAGAGGACACCTGGCGAGCTGTCGTGCGCGTCCTTGACTCCCACTCCCGGCCGCACACCGCAGGGGTCCGGAGCCTGCTCGGCGGGATCGCGCACTGCACGTGCGGCAACTACGTCACCAGCGGCACCCGGTCACCAGGCAGGCACCACTACCGGTGCAACCCGGTGACCCGCAACGGCCGGGATGGACCCCACGTGTCCGTGGGGGCAGCTCCCGTCGATGACTTCGTTGGCGAGCTCGTCATCGGGCGCCTGCTTCAGCCCGACGCCGCGCTCCTGATCGCGCCGAAGGATGACGGCCGGGAGGCCCGCGAGCTGCACGAGGAGGCCGAGGGCATCCGCTCCCGGATGGGAACCCTGGGCCCGGCGCTCATGGCGGGCCGGCTGTCCGAGCAGGACGTGGCCACAGCCCGCAGGTGGGGCGAGGAGCGTCTCGCGCAGATCGCTGAGCGCATGACGTTCCTGGGCCGGGAGAGCGTCCTGGTGCCGCTGCTGGCCGCGGGCGGAGTGCGCGCGGCATGGGAGGGGCTGCCGACCGACCGGCGGCGTGCCGTCGTCAGCGCGCTGATGGAGGTGACGCTGCACCCGGCCGGCCGCGGGGCGCGGACGTTCAGCGCCGCCACCGTACTGCCCGAGGGAGCCGGGATCCATTGGCGCGACCAGCTGCGGGCAACCGACGGGACTTCCCGATGACCATCACTTCTGAGCCCTGCTGGCTGCCGCCGGGGCATACCGTAGATGACGATCCTGATGCCTACGTCAAAGACTGTCGGCGTCCTCGGCGCATGCCCTCACTCTGGCGCATCGCTGAGTTCTGGCACGAGCGCGGAATCTTCGACGTGGCCATCAACGAGCCGTCGTGCTTTGCCTGCCAGCTGACCGCCCCGTCAGACATCGCGGCAGAGATGGCCAGCAAGACTCGGCCGAAGCAGCGGTGGGATCTCGCCAGCCCGTTCCTTGAGCGTTCTCACCTGGTCGACCGGAACGATGGCGGCCTGGATGGCGTGCAGAACATCGTCCCGCTGTGCTGGCGCTGCAACCGTAAGCGCATGCCCGCCTTCCGTTGCGGCACCGGACGCTGGGCAATCGCATGGGTCAGCGGCGGCGGTTACTGGCTGGGCCTGCCCTGCGACCTTCAGCGATTCACATCCAGCTTCACCGCAGGGCTACTGAGCTGGCCGGCCTATGTGGACCAGTGCGCATCTCGCACTGGTCTTAGCCTTGGAGAGGCCGAGGAGTGCGCGCTGGCCGTCAACTTCAGGGGACG
Source organism: Streptosporangiaceae bacterium (assembly GCA_025934635.1). The sequence continues at coordinate 4,127 of JAICWX010000538.1, forward strand.
GGAGATTAGCGCCGAGTTCTGATGCCGGTCTCCCAGCGGGTTACGACCGAGTGGCGGGACCAGCCCTAGACGAGGTCGGCCCAGTGCGGGTTCAGCGGCTGGCCGGTCAGC
>JAICWX010000104.1 GCA_025934635.1 Streptosporangiaceae bacterium
GGTCTTCAGCGTCTTGAACGAGTCGATGCCGGTCAGCACGGTGAGCATGCCGCCGTAGGCGTTCATGCCCATGGTGGCGAGCAGGGCGGTGGCGGACAGGAACGCGGTGATCGAGCCGAGCGGGGCGGCCACGTTGTCGCCCGACTTCTGCAGGCCGACCAGGCCGTCGCTGATGCCCAGCCGGGTCGCCAGCCAGGCGCCGAGCGCGATCAGCCAGATGGCGGAGCCGGAGGCGCCGAAGAACACCGCGGCGATGATGCTGCGCGGCCTGGTCTCGCGCGGCATGTAGCGGGAGTAGTCCGAGACGTACGGCGCGTAGGTGATGTTGTAGGCGGCGGCCACCGAGAACTGGGCCATGAACGCGGTGAACAGGAAGGTGCCGGGCTTGGCCGGGGCGGCGCCGCCGGCGTGGCCGATCAGGATGGCGACCGAGATGATCGCGTAGCACGGGAACGAGATGATCAGCAGGAACCGGAAGACCCGGTGCACCCAGTCGTAGCCGAAGACGGCCAGCGCCGCGGCCAGGATGGCGGTGACGATGGCGACCAGCGTCGGGTTCCAGCCGAAGGCGCCGTTCAGGCCGCTGGCCAGCAGCACCTGGTCGGCCACGTTGAAGGCCATGTAGGTGAACAGCACCGCGAACAGGGCGACCACGACGCCGCGGTAGCCGAGCTGGGCCCGGGTCTGGATCATCTGGGGCAGCCCGAACACCGGGCCCTGGGTGGCGTGGAACGCCATGAACAGGGTGCCGAACGCGATGCCGAGCACGCCGGCCAGGATCGACCAGCCCAGGGACAGGCCGAGGGCGGGACCGACGAAGCCGATCGGGATGGTGAAGTACTGGAAGTCGCCGAGGAACCACAGCATGGCCTGCTGCCGGGTAGTGCCGTGACGTTCGGTATCGGGGATCCAGTCGATCGAGTGGACCTCGATCTGCCCGCGGAGACCGCGCTCGTGTTCGGCCGCGGCCGTGGGTTCGGTGGACTGTGCCGCCATGGCCGCCTCCGGTGTGACCTGCGCCGTTCGCCTCTCGGGCGGCGCGGTGTGACCTGCCTCACGAGCTATGATCGAGATCGGCTTCCTGTCTGTCAACCCTTGTTTCATAGATGATGCGGGGGTTTCATGAAGGTTGCGGGGGATGGACGGGAGGAGACGTTTTCATGGCGGGCGCGGATTCCGTTCCTGATCCGGTACCGGATGGGGCGCGGATCGGGGTGCAGCTGCGGGCGGCCCGGCTGGCGGCCCGGCTGAGCATGGCCGAGGTGGCCGAGCGGGCCGGGCTGACCAAGGGGTTCGTGTCCAAGCTGGAGCGGGACCTGGCCAACGTGTCGGTGGCCTCGCTGATCCGGCTGTGCGACGCGCTGGGGATCTCGGTCGGGTCGCTGTTCCAGGCGCCCAAGGGCGAGGTGGTGCGGCGCGACGCGCGGCCGCGGATCAACTTCGGCGGGCGCAAGATGACGGAGTACCTGCTGACGCCGTCGGGTGAGAAGCGGGTGCAGGCCATCCTGTCCGACATCGAGCCGGGGGGCGGCAGCGGGAAGGAACCGTACGCGCTGCCGGCCGGGGTGGAGTTCGTCCTGATCCTGGCGGGGCACCTGCAGGTCACGGTGGCCGGGGAGCAGGTCCTGCTGGAAGAAGGTGATGCTTTGACGTTCACCGCCGACATGGACCACGCCTTCCAGGCGCCGGCCGGGTCCGGGCCGACCCGGGTGCTGTGGGTGCTCTCCCCCGCGCTGCCTGACCACGGGCACGAAGCGCCGCCGGCCCTCGGCTAGCGCCTTGGGGATCGTGTGCTTTTTTCCCCTGCTTTCCGGGGGGTAAGTACACACGATGATGGCGTACCCCGATGATGCGGTCGGCCGGGATCGGCGGGGCAGAGTTATCGGGAGCGACGGCCGGGCCGGGCGCTGGCGCCGGTGGTTTCCTCGGTTTGGGTTCAGCGTGTCGCGGCTGATGCGGTCGCTTATCCACATCGCAGCGTTCCGAACGGGAGCGTGGAACTTCGGTGCCGGGTGGGCGCTGGGGTGTGCTGAGGTCGTCGTTGTTTGTGCCGGAGCGGCAGTTCCGGCGGCGCTGCGAGGCGGCGACCGGGCTCGCGCCTAAAGCGCTGCAGCGGGTGCTGCGGTTTCAGGGGTTCCTGGGACGGGTGCAGTTCGCGCTGGCGCGGGGGCAGCGGCCGGCGGCCGCGGGACTGGGGCGGCTGGCGGCCGAGGCCGGGTACGCCGATCGCGGAATGGCCGGTCTGATCAAGAACGGGCGGGCGGCCAGGCCATAACGTCGGGGCATGGCTGATTCATTGCGGGGTGTGAGGCCGTCCGCTGCTGACTGGGCGGCGCTGCAGGGAGCGATCGCGGGCGAGGTGGTGCGGCCTGGGTCGCCTGGATACGAGCGGGCACGTAAGCCGGCTATCGCCCGGTTTCATGACAGCCGGCCGGAGGCGGTGGTGTTCTGCGCGTCGGCCGGGGACGTGAGTGAGGCGATCGTGGCGGCGCGCCGGTTCGGGCTGGCGGCGGTGGCGCGTAGCGGCGGGCACTGTTTCGCGGGGACTTCGTCGACGGCGGGGATGGTCATCGATGTCACGCCGATGCGGTCGGTGTCGGTGGCGGGCGGGGTGGCGGGCGGGGTGGCCACGATCGGGGCGGGGGCACGGCTCGGTGCGGTGTACGGGGCACTGGACGGGGAGGGCCTGACGATTCCGGCGGGGTGCGGGCCGGATGTCGGGATCGCCGGGCTGACGCTCGGCGGCGGGCTGGGGATCCTGGGACGTCGTTACGGGCTGACCTGCGACGGGCTGGTCGCGGCCCGGGTGGTGCGGGCGGACGGCCGGGTGATCGAGTGCGACGGCGATCATGCCGGCGACTTGTTCTGGGCGCTGCGGGGGGCGGGCACGGGGACGTTCGGCGTGGTGACCTCGTTGTCGTTCCGGGCCAGGCCGGCTCCGGCGGCGACGGCCTTCCACCTGAGCTGGCCGTACGATCACGCGAGCCGGGTGGTCCGGGCCTGGCAGAGGTGGGCGCCGGCCGCGCCGGACGAGCTGGCCGCCAGCTTGCTGATTACCGCCTCCGGGACCGGGGCGCCAGTGGTCAACGTGTTCGGGGCCTGGCACGGGGGCGAGGGTGACGCTCGGGGGCTGCTCGGTGAGCTGGTCACGGCGGCGGGCACGGATCCGGGGTCGGTCAGCATCCAGGCCATGACGTACCGGCAGGCCAAGCAGTACCTGGCCGAACTTGGCGATCAGATGGCGGGGACGGGTGAGCTGGGGGAAGAAGGCCACTCGTTTGGTAAGGCTGAGTTCTTTTGCGGGCCGTTGCCGGATGATGCGGTCACGGGCCTGGTGGCGGGACTGGGACGGGACCGGCCGGCCGGGCAGGCGCGGGAGCTGGATTTCACGCCGTGGGGTGGTGCCTACAACCGGGTGGCGGCGGGGGCGACGGCGTTTCCGCACCGGGATGCGCTGTTCCTGCTCAAGCAGTCGGTGACGGTGCGTCCGGGTGCCCCGGCCGGCGAGGTGGCCGCGGCGCGGGGGTGGCTCGACGGGTCGTGGGCGGCGGTGCATCCGTGGGGGTCGGGCGGGGTGTACCCGAACTTTCCCGATCCGGACCTGGAAGAGCCGGGCCGCGCCTACTACCTGGGCAACTACGACCGGTTGCGGCAGGTGAAGGCGCGATACGACCCGGAGGGCTTCTTCCGTGATCTCGGCCGGTGACCGTCACCAGAGGGCAGCGGGACGGTAGTCGCAGGTCAGGTCGCCGGCCAGGTCGACCGGGACCGATACGGGCAGGACGTAGATGGCGCCATCCAGGTCGGCCGTGCGCTTGATCCCGTCCGGCGTCATGGCCGAGGTGGGGCCCTGCCACTGCTGCCATCCTCGCGCGGCGTAGAGCAGGGCGCCCTCGGGGCTCGCGCCGAGGGCGCCGAGGTGGTAGCCGGCCTCGATGATGCGCTCGAGTTCGGCCATCACGGTGCCGCCGTGGCCGTGGCGGCGGTGGTCCGTGTGGACGGCGACGCCCTCGACGTAGCCGGTGCGCAGGGCGCGGCCGCCGTGCAGCAGGCGCCGCTGGACCACGCTGCCGTGCGCGATCAGCTCGCCGTCCTCGGACAGGAGCGCGTGCAGGCCGCCGAGCGCGTTGTCGAAGGTGTCGTCCGAGACGCCGCCGAAGACCGCGTTCATCAGGTCCCGGATGGCGGACGTGGTGCCGGCGTCGAGGTCGGCGGTGTGGGCGATGCGCAGCTCGGTCACGCTGGGCATCGTCTCAGGCGGGCCCGCTGCCCGCGCCGCCGGGACGGCCGGCGCGGGCAGCGGGCGGGTTTTGCGCGGATTTTGCTCAGGCGCGGGCCACGTCGATGGCGACGGGGACCGGGTTGCTGACGATGTCCCGGACGGGCGAGAAGCGGATAAGGCTTTCGAGCTCGGCCAGCTGGTCGTCGTCGAAGTCGCCGGCGACCTTGATGGTGACCCGGATCTGCTCGTAGCCGGGGCGGACGTCGCCGGCGCCGAGGCCGAGGAAGCCGTACAGGTTCAGGTCGCCCTCGAGCGTGCACTCCAGGCCGTCGAGGGCGATGCCGCGGGCGGCCGCGTGGTAGGCGATCGTGCCGGTCAGGCACGACGCGAGGGCGTGCAGGAGGTGCTCGCCGGCGTTCGGGGCCAGGTTCTGGCCGAGCAGGACCGGCGGCTCGTCGCTGTCCACGGTGAACGGGTCGGTGCGGGTGGTGTCTTCCTGGCCGGCGCCGTAGAAACCCTGGATCGTCGAGCGGCTGTGGCCGCCGTCGATCCAGCGGTTGGTGGTCCGGAACTGGAACCGGGCCAGCCCCGGGTCGGCGGTGACGGCGGCGATCGTGCCGGACAGGCGTTCGAGGTCGACGCCGTTGACGATGCTGGTGACGGGCATGATGGAGCTGCTCCTTGCGGGTTGACGTGGGTGATCGTTTCAGCGGCCGTGCCTTGCAGGCCGCCCTGGAATTAGCACGATCGTTCGTGCTAATTCGGACAGTACGACCGATCGTGCTATGTTGTCAACATGACGACGGACACGACGGATCAGCGCAGCCGTCCGCAGCGGCAGCCGCGGGCCGACGGGGAACGGACCCGCGGCACGATCCTGCGCGCGGCCGCATCGCTGGCCACCGTCGACGGGCTGGAGGGCCTGTCGATCGGGAACCTGGCCGCTGCGATCGGCATGAGCAAGAGCGGGCTCTACGCGCATTTCGGCACCAAGCTGGACCTCCAGCTGGCCACCGTGGGCGAGGCGGAGCGGATCCTGGCCGAGGAAGTCGTCCAGCCCGCGCTCGCGGCCCGGCCGGGGCTGGGCCAGCTGGCGGCGGTGTGCGAGGCGTTCTTCAGCTACGTGGAGCGCCGGGTCTTTCCCGGCGGCTGCTTCTTCGCGGCGACCGCGCTGGAGATGGGCGCCCGGCCGGGGCCGGTCAGGGACCGGGTCGCCGCCATCCAGACCGATTTCACCGCGCTCGTCGAGTCCTTCGCGGTCACCGCGCTGGAGCAGGGCGAGCTTCCGGCCGGCGAGGATCCGGCCTGGCTCGCTTTCGAGCTGCACTCGATCCTGCTGGGGGCCGACACCAAGTTCGTGCTGAACGACGACCCGGCCGTGCTGGATATGGCCCGCCGGGTTGTGCGGCGGCGGCTGGGGCTGGGGGATGCCGGGGTCGCTTCTTTGGAGTGAGGCCTGGCTACTGGTGCGCGGCCTGGCTATTGGTGCGCGGCCTGGGTTCAGGTGTGGCCTGGCTACTGGTGCGAGGCCGGGTTCAGGTGCGCGGCCTGGGTTCCTGGCTTCTGCATTCGCACACGCACCACAGGTATCACCCGTCACCCGGCCCGGCCATCACCCGCTCCCGGCAACGACATTGATGCTCCATCGATGTCGCGGGAACGACATTGATGCTCCATCGATGCCGTTAGCTGCGCCGGCCAGGAGGTGGCGCGCTGGCGCGGGCGTATCAGGGGCACCACGCGTCTCGCAAACTGGTCGCGTTGGGGGCTGGCCGGCCGTTTGGGGGCTGGCCGGCCGTGTTGGGGCTGGCTGGTTACTTCGGGGAGTGGCCGGTTACTTCGGGGGCTGGTCGATTAGGGCGGCGAGGCCGTCGAGGATGACCTGGAGGCCGAAGTCGTAGGCGTGGCCGGGATCGTAGGCGGCCTGGTGGGCGTCGCCGGCGGCGGCGCCGACCCGGACGGCCAGCGGGTAGGCGTCCGGGTCGAGGACCTTCTGCAGCACGGGGGCGTGGGCGGCCCACCATTGTGCTTCGTCGAGGACGCGGCGGTTCTCCCGGGCATCGGCCGCGGCGATGGCCCAGGCCTGCACGAAGGCCAGCAGGTGAGTGAGAGCCGCGTCCATCTGGACGTCGTCGAGGCCGAGGCCGTCGAGGGCGGACAGTTCGTGCTCGTACTTGCCGATCAGGCCCGGGCCGAGCGGGGGACGGATGGCGGAGACCGCCGCGGCCCAGGGGTGGAGCTCGAACAAGGCGCGGTTCTCGGCGGCGATCGCGGCGAGCCGCTGCCGCCAGGGCTGACCGCTGGTGTCGGCCCGGCCCATCCGGGCGTAGGCAGAGTCGAGCATGAGGTCGAGGAGCTCGGCCTTGCCCGGCACGTAGGTGTACAGGGTCATGGGCACCACGCCGAGGCCGGCGGCGACCCGCCGCATGGTGACCGCGTCCAGCCCCTCGGCATCGGCCAGGGCGGTGGCCGCGTCGACGACCTGATCGATGGTCAGGCCCGGGCGCGGGCCGTGCCTCGGCCCGGCCGCCGGGCCGCGCCAGAGCAGCCGCAGGGTACGGGCCGGATCCCCGGCCCCGGTGCGCGCAGCGGGAATCAGGAACACCTCCGCTTCGTTGTACGTCGTACTCTGTACAATGTATAGAGATAAGCAGGACCGCGGGCGACGCTGCGCACGGCGCCGCCTTGGTCCCACCCTAGGGAGCGCCCATGAAGGTCAACGCCTCGGCCGTATCGCTGAACGTAGACGACGTAGTCGCGTCCGTCCGGTTCATGACCGCTCACTTCGGTTTCACCGAGACGATGTCGGCTGACGGATTCGCTGCCCTGACCCGCCCGGACGCCGCCCTGAATGTGGTGTACCTGCGCCGCGGCCTGCAGATGCTGCCCGAAGACCAGCGGAACGACCACGCGAGCGGGCTGATCCTCGCCTTCGAGGTAGACGACCTGGAGGGCGAACTGGCCCGGTTGCAAGGCGAGGGAGTCCCGATCACGATGCCGCTGCGGTCCGAGGAGTGGGGCGAGCGCGCCTTCCAGGTCCGCGACCCCAACGGCGTCATCGTCGAGCTTCTGGACTGGAACGGGTCACCGGGCGTCGACGACGGGAGCGGTGCCGTCCGCGCGGGTCAGCCGGGCGCGTCCCGCCAGTAGGCGGCTTCGCCGTCCTCGATGCCGGTGCAGGCGAAGCCCGCCTTTTCCAGGACACGGCGGCTGGGCAGGTTGCCGGTCAGCGTGCAGGCGCGGATCCGGCGGACCTCGGGCCGGGCCAGCAGCCATTCGGTGATCGCGGCCACCGCCTCGCTGCCGTAGCCCTGGCCGCGGGACGGCGCCGCCAGGCCGTAGCCGATCTCCACGTTCCCCGCCTCGTCCACCGGCCCGTGGGTGCCGGCGTCGCCGATGACCGCGTCGCCGGCCACGATGAGCCAGCCGCCCGGGACGCCGGTCTTGGCCGGCATCGTCAGGCCGTCGACGGTGTCGTCGTGCGGCCAGCCCTCGGCCGCGGTCAGCCCGGCGGCGGCCAGGACGGACAGGTCACCGGCGACGACGCCGCGCGCGATCTCCGTCGTCACCGGCTCCAGGCGCAGCCGGGCGGTTTGCAGCGGGGCGAAATCCACGCGGCCCAGCATCGCAGCGGGGCTGGGGGCTGGCAAGCGATTCGGGGCCGGGTCCCGGTTGCGCGGGCCGCGCTGGTTACCAAGGGGCATCGACGCTTCTGCGCGGGATTGCGGGCGGCGGGAACCAACCGGATTATCCGGGGAGCAACGATTCCCGCCGACCACATGGCCAAGACGCTACTAGTCGGTAACATCGTCGGCAAGGTGATTGCGCGAATTGGGCCGCGGCCTTTGCGGTCAGACGGATTCGACCGGGTGGTCCGGGTGGTCCAGGGCCATCCGCGTTCACGTGGCCGCTCGTCCGGGTCGAGTGCAGGCGGCGAACCTACGGCCTGCTCCCAGAAAAATCCGTCCCGCAATTGCGCCGCACAACCTCTGACTTGGTATTATGTCAGTTTCTGTCCATATATGCGAATACGTGACTACGGTATTCAAAATGCGTGACAGCGAGCTGGTGGCGGCGATCGCGGCCGGCGATCCCACTGGGCTGGCCGAGGCGTACGACCGGTACGCGGGGCCGCTGTACCACTTCTGCCGGGCGATGCTGCGCGAGCCGGCCGATGCGGCCGACGCGGTGCAGGACACGTTCGTCATCGCCGCGCCCCGGATGTCGGCGCTGCGCGACCCGCAGCGGCTGCGGTCCTGGCTGTACGCGGTGGCCCGGAACGAGTGCCTGCGGCGGTTGCGCGGGCTCAGCCTGCAGGCACCGCTGGAAGAGGCGCCGGAGCTGACCGACGAGACCGCCGACGTGGCCGCGGGCGCGGAACAGGCCGAGCTGCGTGCCCTGGTGCGCGAGGCGCTGCCCGGGGTGGCGCCCGTCGAGCAGGAGGTTCTTGACCTGCAGCTGCGCCATGACCTGGCGGGCGGTGAGGTGGCCAGCGTGCTCGGGGTCTCCCGCAACCACGCGCACGCGCTGATGTCCCGGGCCCGGGATCAGCTGGAGACCGCGCTCGGCGTGCTGATGGTGGCCAGGACCGGGCGCCAGGACTGCCCGGAGCTCGATGCGATGCTGGACGGCTGGGACGGCCAGCTGACCGTCCTGCTGCGCAAGCGCCTGCACCGGCACATGGACCGGTGCGCGGCCTGCTCCCGGCGGCGGGAGCAGGAACTGACCCCGGCCCGGCTGCTCGGCGTGGCGCCGCTCATCGCGCTGCCGCTGGCGGCCGCCCTGCCCGCGGCGCTGCGGGATCAGGTCATGCGCGCCGCCTTCGGGAGCTCCCCGGCCGCGGTGGCGCACCGGGCGGCACTGGGGCGGGTACCGTACTCGTTCGGTCGTCATGGATTTCCTCAGCCGATGCATCCGCTGCGGCCACCGTGGTGGCAGCAGCACGCGGTGCACTACGGTGCGGCGGGGGTCACGGCGGCCGCGGTGGCGGCCGGCGTCACCCTGGCCGTGCTGCCGCCGCACCACCCGGGCGGGCACCGGGCCGGGGGCGGCCCCGCGGTGGCGGCCGGCGGCACCAGCCCGGCGGCCGGGGGCTCCCGGCGGCCGACGGCGCACCGCCCGGGCGCGACGGGCCTGCCCCGGGCCAACGCCGTGGCGACGGTCGGCCCGGGCGTCACGTCCCGCGGCCGGGTACCGGGCCCGGGCCCGGGCACCGCCGCGGCCCGCACCTCACCGCCCGCATCCGCGCCGGGACCGGCCTCGGCGACACCGACGGCGACGGCGAGCGCCACGACGGCCGGGACGCTGACGGTCAGCCCGGCCACGCTCGACCTCACGCCGCCGGCCACCGGCACGATCACCCTGACCGCTTCAGGTGGCCCGGTGACCTGGTCGGTCTCCGAGCCGCCGGGTATGGAGAAGAAGGTGGCGGTTACGCCGATGTCGGGCACGCTGGCGGCCGGCCAGACCGCCACGCTCACCGTCACGGCCGGCGGTCTCGGCAAGCCGCATGTGCACCTGAAGTTCATCCCCGGCGGCGCGGTGGTGACGGTCGTGGTCGGCTGAACAGCCGCCCGCACCGAGCCGAGTGTGACCAGTGAGACAAATGCGCCAGATGATATCCGGGCTTATGGCGCCGGATTCGCCGGCTAAATGGCACCACCACTTCATTGGCGTCACATTATTCCGGTTCCTGTCCGCATATCCGGACGCGTGACTACCTTGATGGCATGCATGACAGCGAGGTGGTGGCAGCCATCGTGGCCGGCGATCCCGCCGGGCTGGCCGAGGCGTACGACCGGTACGCGGGCCCGCTGTACGTTTTCTGCCAGGCGATGCTGCGCGAGCCGGCCGACGCGGCCGACGTGGTGCAGGACACGTTCGTCATCGCCGCGCCCCGGATGTCAGCGCTGCGCGACCCGCAGCGGCTGCGGCCCTGGCTGTACACGGTGGCCCGCAACGAGTGCCTGCGGCGGCTGCGCGTCCGCAGCCTGCAAGCGCCGCTCGAGGAGGCGCCGGACGTGACCGACGAAGCGGCGGACGTCGCCGCGGACATGGAGAAAGCCGAGCTGCGCGCGCTGGTGCGCGAGGCGCTGCCCGGGGTCGGGCCGGCCGAGCAGGAGGTCCTTGACCTGCAGCTCCGCCACGGCCTGGCCAGCAGCGAGGTGGCCAGCGTGCTCGGGGTCTCCCGCAACCACGCGCACGCGCTGATGTCCCGGGCCCGGGTCCAGCTGGAGACCGCGCTCGGCGCCCTGATGGTGGCCAGGACCGGGCGCCAGGACTGCGTGGAGCTGAACGCGATGCTCGACGGCTGGGACGGCCGGCTGACCGTCCTGGTCCGCAAGCGCGTCAACCGGCACGTGGACCGGTGCGCGATCTGCGCCACGCGACGGGAACGCGAGATGACGCCGGCCATGCTGCTGGGGATGGCGCCGGTGCTCGCGCTGCCGCTGGCGGCGACCCTGCCCGCGGCGCTGCGGGATCAGGTCATGCACGCCGTCTTCGGGAGCTCGCCGGCCGCGGTGGCGCACCGGGCGGCACTGGGGCGGACACCGTACTCGTTCGGTCATCATGGTTTTCCGCAGCCTTTGCATCCCCTGCACGCACCGTGGTGGCAGGCGGTGCCGGCGCATTTCGGGGCGGCCGCGGGCACCGCGACCGCCGCGGCGGCCGCGGTCACGGCCGGCGTCGCCCTGACCGTGATCCCGCACCATCACCCGGGCGGGCACCATCCGGGGGCCGGGCCCGCGGCCGTGACCAGCGGGACCACCCCGGCCACGGCCAGGGCCGTCAAGCCGGCGACGCGGGGGCCCGGCCCGCCCCCGGCCAGCGCCGTGGCGACGGCCATCGCCAGCGTGACGCCGAGCCCGCTCACGCCGAGCCCGAGCGAGGTCGCGACGAGCGATCCCGCGGCGGTGCCCCCGCCGGATAGTACGGACTCGCCGACGGCGAGCGATACCGCGGCGGCCGGGACGCTGGCGGTCAGCCCGGGCACGCTCGACATCACGTCACCGGGCACCGCCTCGGTCACGCTGACCGCGTCGGGCGGCCCGGTCGACTGGTCGGTCTCGGTGCCCGCGGGCAAGACGAAGAAGGACGACATCGAGGTCACGCCGACGTCGGGCCATCTGGACGACGGCGACACCATCACGGTCAGCGTCACCGTGAACAGCGCGACCAGGCCGAAGGTCAAGCTGACCTTCAGCCCGGGCGACGAGATCGTGAAGGTCGCGGTCTCGTAGGCCAGCGGCCGCCGGATGCCGTGAACCGGTTACGGGGCCGGAGCCGTGTCCAGGGTGAGTGCCTGGAGGGGGCGGGGTCATGCGGATGGTGTCGGTGGGCAGCGAGCTGCCCGGAGTGGTGGCGGTCGGGCAGCAGGCGACGGGGATCGTGGCTGTCGGGCAGCGGGCCAACGGGCTGGTCGCCATCGGGCAGGAGGCTACCGGCGTGATCGCGATCGGCCAGCTGGCCCTGGGGGTGGTAGCGGTGGGGCAGCTGGCGCGGGGCGTCATCGTTATCGGGCAGCTGGGACTGGGGCTGGTGGCGGGCGGCATGGTGGCCGGCGGGGTGGTGTGGTCCCCGGGGCTGGGGGTGGGCGGGTTCTCCGGCTCCCCCGCGGCGTACGGCCTGTTCGGGCGGCTGAACCGACGGCGGCTGGCGGCCTGGGTGGGGCGCCGCCGGTCGCTGTCGGACAGTCCGCCGCCGTGGCCGGCCTGGCGGCGGGTTGCGGGGGTGGCCGGGCTGGTGGTCCTGGCGGCCGGGTGGTGGTTCGCGGCGGGCCAGCCGCTGGTCTCCGCGTTGGCATGATAGTCAGGAGTTCATGGACTGGCGCGAGTTGCGGGAGCAGTGCCTGGCGCTGCCAGGTTCGGTGGAGGAGTTCCCGTTCGGGGACGAGGTGTCGGTGTTCAAGGTGGGCGGGAAGATGTTCGCGCTGAGCCACCTGGACGGCGAGCCGCTGCAGGTGAGCGTCAAGTGCGACCCCGAGCTGGCGGTGCAGCTGCGGGCGGCGTACGCGGCCATCGCGCCGGGATACCACCTGAACAAGCGGCACTGGAACACGATCACGCTGGATGGTTCGGTCGCCGACGAGATGGTGTGCGATTTGCTGGGCGACTCGTATGAGCTGGTGGTGGCGTCGCTGCCGAAGGCGCGGCGGCCTGGCTGAGGCGGTTACCGGTAACCGCGCTTGAGCAGGTACTTGGCTCCGGCCGCGAAGCCCTCCGGGCTAAGAACCTTGAAGCCGAACGAGTCGGCAAGCCTGTTGGTCGCATCGAACGCCGCGCAGACCGCCAGCGCGTCCCGGACCTGCGCCGGTGACACGCCGGCAGCCAGCACGTCGCGCACGTCCTGGGCGCTCAGGTTTCCGCCGGCGGTCAGCTGGCCGAGCATCCGCAACGTGGCCCGGAGCGGCTCCTCGACGGGCGCCGTATCCAGGTCAGCCAGCACCGCCCGGACCTTGACGTCGTCCTGGTAGGCCTGGCTGGCGGTCGCGGTGTGGGCGCCGATGCAGAAGGCGTTCTCGTTGACCGTGGATACGTAGGCTGCCATCAGCTCGCGTTCGGCTACCGACCAGGCGGATGGCCCGCGCATCGTCTCGTGGGTGAACTGCTTGGCCTGGGCGCCGTAGAAGTCGGGCCGGTAGAAGACCAGCCTGGCCGCATCGGGGACCGGGTGCCTGGACACCAGCTTGATGATCGCGAAGAGCAGCTTGGTGCCGGGGCGGTAGCCGCGGTTGAGGATCTCAAGTCGCATGACCGGGCTCCCTGGTGGCTTCGGCCAAGGCGGCCAGTCCCTGGTCGTACAACCGGGCGGCGTGGCCGACCGCGGCGCATACCACCAGCTCGAAAAGCTGGTCCTCGGTGAAGCCGCTGGCCTTCGCGGCGGCGAAGTCCGCTGCGGTGATCTGCGCGGGGCTGGTAGCGACCTTGGTTATCAGCGCCTGCAATGGCGGGTCGAGGTCGCCGTTGGTAAAGGCCTGGCCTCTTAGCTCGGCGGGGGCCTGGCCGGGTCCGGTCAGGACGCGGTCGACCAGGGCCCGGTGCGCGGCTCGCTTCTTGTCGTCATCAGGCACGGGTGCCCTCCGTCTTCTCGGCCGTCTGCCCTTAGGTACACGACAACATGCGCACCGCGAATGTGACACACGGCAGGCGGAAGGACGCCGGCGCTGACTGATACCGTGCCGGCATGGGCATCCCTCTCAGTGATTCGGCGTGGCGGCTGGTGGAAGGGAAGAACTACGCGGTGGTGGCCACCGTCAACCCGGACGGCAGCCCGCAGACTTCCGTGATCTGGGTCGGCCGGGACGGCGATGACCTGGTGTTCTCCACGGTGGAAGGGCGCCTGAAGCATCGCAATATGGTGCGGGACCCGCGGATCAGCATCTCCATCATCGATTCGGCCGACCCGGAGAACTACGTCGAGCTGCGCGGGCGGGTCACGATGACGTTCGACGAGGGGCGGCGGGTCGATACCGAGCTGTCGTGGAAGTACGACGGCCGGGATCCCGGCGAGGACAAGCCCGGCGCGGTCCGCGTGGTGGTCCGGATGGAGATCGAGAAGGCGGCCGGCTACGCCGCCTGACGTTCCTGCGACGCGGCCCCGCGAGCTCATCTACTCTCCTGCCCCATCAGGTGATGCAGAAGGGGAGGCCTGATCCGTCGAGGTCATGGCGCCTCAGGCAGCCCGAGGTGCCCGGTGGCGGCGATCGCGACGACCCGCGAGTCGTCGAGGGTGGTGATCGCGCACGGCGGGATGCCCTCGGCCAGCAGTCCCGGGGGAAGGGCCGCGTCCCCCAGCAGCGTCCGCAGGAGATCGGTGGTCGCGCCGCCGTGACTGACCACCGCCACCGGCCCGGGGCCGTCCCGCAGACCGGCAATAAAGGCCCGCATCCGCTCCCCCGCCGAGCGCGAGGATTCGCCGTTGGCCAGAACGAGGTCCCGGTCATGGGTGGAGCGGTCCCAGCCGGCCAGGAAGGCCTCGAACGGCTGCGTCCCGTCCCAGTTCAGGCGTTCGCGCAGGCGGTCGTCGAGCTGCACGGGCAGGCCCGTGACGGCGGCGATAGCCGCCGCGGTCTCCCGGGCCCGGCGCAGCGGGCTGCTGAAGAGCGACTGCAGCCCTTCGCCTTCTAGCCAGCGCGCCGCGCCCGCGGCCTGCTCCTGGCCTAGCTCCGTCAGTCCCGGATCGCCGGGCACGCGCTCCTTGTCACCGTGCTGCACCACATAGATCACCGTCACCAGGCCAATGCTGTCGCACGCCCGTCGGCCGGCGGAAACCGGCAGGCCCGGGCCACAGCCGGATTACGCACATCCGGGCGCCTAGGCTAAAGACATCGCTGGGCGGCCCGCATTCCTGGCCGCTGGCTTGCTCGGGGGACATGAATCCTGGTGAGCCAACGACACTTGCGGGCGCGGTCCACCACGTGGAGTCAGCGGCGCGTGCGATTCCGAAGTCGATAATCCGCGGCCCGTCATTGGCGAGCGAAGCGGACCAGCGCCTCAGCCTGAGAACGAGCCAGCTACCCGCAACCGACTCGGTTAGATCACAGCGGACGGGGCAGCACTGGTCGTCGCTGACAGCGACGACGACACGGAGGTGCTGCAATGGCAGGAGTGGGCTACACGTTGATGACCGAACAGGCCGGCCCGAAGGACCTGGTGCGGTGGGCGGCCCGGGCCGAGGAAACCGGCTTCGACCTGCTGGTCAGCAGCGACCATTACTTTCCCTGGCTGGACGAGCAGGGTCACGCCCCCAACGCCTGGGTGACGCTGGGCGCGGTAGCCCAGGCGACCGAACAGGCGGAGCTGATGACCTACGTCACCTGCCCCACGATGCGCTACCACCCGGCCGTGGTGGCCCAGCAGGCGGCGACCCTGGCCCTGCTGAGCGACAACCGGTTCACCCTCGGTCTCGGCGCCGGGGAAAACCTCAACGAGCACGTCGCCGGGGCAGGCTGGCCCGATGCGGACCAGCGCCAGGACATGCTCAGCGAGGCGGTGCAGATCATCTCGGCCCTGCTGGACGGCGGGTACGTCAACTTCGAGGGCGCTCATTTCCGCGTCGACGCGGCCAAGCTCTGGGACCTGCCCGACAGTCCGGTGCCGCTGGGCATCGCGGTGTCCGGACGGCAGTCGTGCGAGCTGTTCGCGCCGCTGGCCGACGTGATGATCGCAGTCGAGCCGGACGGCTCGCTGGGCGAGTGGTGGGACGCGGCCTCGGGCGCCGGGCAGCCCGCCCGCAAGGTCGGCCAGCTGCCGATCTGCTGGGGCCCGGACCGCGACGAGTGCATCCAGCGGGCGCACGAGCAGTTCCGCTGGTTCGGCGGCGGCTGGAAGGTCAACGCGGAACTGCCGGGCACGGCGGGTTTCGCCGGTGCTACCAGCTTCGTCCGGCCCGAGGACGTGGCCGGCTCCATTCCCTGCGGCGATTCCGTAGACGCGGTGGCCGAAGCGGCGGGCGCCTTCTTCAAGGCCGGCTTCACCGACCTCGCCCTGGTCCAGATCGGCGGCACCGACGCCGAGCAGGAGCGGTTCTTCGAGGCCGCACCCGAGCTCATCACCGCGCTGAAGGAGACCGCCGGCTGAATGGGTCCGGACGGGTGTCAGGCACGCTGCTGGGCGAAGAACGCGATGACCTTTTCAAGATCACGACGGTAGTCGCGCAATTCGTAGGTCGTCAATTGGGCGAGCTTGTGTTTCGGCTTTTCGACGACTGGGGGTTGATCTGCGATTTTGGCTGTCATCGGCGACCTGGACACGCTGATCGAAATGGCGCAGCGCGCCAAGTCGGGCACCCCCGACTGGTCCCGGGCGTGCTTTCAGTGCGAGAGCTACATGCGGGCCGTCCGGCCGGTCGAGCCCTATACTCCCGAACGACTGGGCGAACTCGTCTCGGCCCGCCTCGAGCGCCAGTCGGTCATCGGCCGCGCCTACGGATCTGAACTGGCGCACCGCGTCATACAGCTCAAACGGCGGAGGTAACTGCGTCGAGGTAGCCGATCGCCAGGGTTACGGGTAGGCGTCGCCTTCGGCGAAGCCGGCCAGCAGCGATACGAGCAGGTGCTCGAGTTCGGCGTACTGGTCCGGGCCGATGCTGGCGCGGATGGAGTCCTCGATCTGGTCGATGACCGGCTGAGCGTGCTCGATGACCTGGCGGCCGGTCTCGGTGAGGCTGACCAGCGTGGCCCGGTGGTCGGTGGGGTCGGGATCGGTGCGGACGTAGCCGAGCCGCTCCAGTTCGCGGACCACGGGGCCGATGGCCTGCTTGGTGACACCGGCACGTTCGGCCACCGCGACCTGGCGGGTGCCCTGGTCGTAGTCGAGGTTGGACAGGACGCCGACGTGGCCGAGGCGCAGGCCGGGGTGGCCGGCGGCGCGGAGCTCGTCGAGGAGCCTGAGGTTGATCGCGCGGTAGCCGCGGAACAGCAGGCGGCCGAGGTTGCCGCGGCGGCGGTCGGCCAGGGAGCGGTCGGTCGGGGATGGTGCCATGCTCGCCTTCTAGTCAAGTGCTTGACCATTATAGTCAAGCTATTTACTATCTTGGCAAGAGCATACCCAGGGAGGGAGAACCACCATGAAGTTCCTCGTCGAGGTCTCGGCACCAGCGGACAAGGGGCAGGAGATCGACGCGGCCGGAGGTCCCGGGCCGATCGTGGCCGAGCTCATGAAGCGGTTCGCGCCGGAGATGATGTACGGGTCGGCGGACCGGCGCACCCTGACGTTCGTCGCCGACCTGGACTCCGAGCATCAGGTCGCCGTGCTCATGGAGATCTGCTCGGACCGGCTGTACGCCTACCCGCAGCTGCGGCCGGTGGTCAGCGCGGAGCAGATGCCCGCCTTCGTCGCGGCCGTGCACGCCGAGGTGGGCCACTGACGGAGGTCCGCGACCTGCTCGCCGAGCGGGCGGCGGCCTGAGGGCACCGGCGCGGGGCGCCTGGCGGGCGATCATCAGGCTCCCACGGCGCGGGCGTGCTCTCGACGTTCGATGAGGTCGACGTACCAGCGTTGGCCTCGGGGGCCGCAAGTGTCCCTGATCTTATCGCGGAGGTCGCCGGTGCGCAGGTTGAGCGTGTGAACGAGCTGGAGGCCGCGGGCCGTCTCCGCGGCCAGGACGCGGCTGCCCGCGCTCAGGGTGGTCGCGCTTGCTCGCAGCTCAGCGCGCTGAGGGCGGGTGCGCTGGCCGGTCCGCGGGTCACGCAGGGGAACGACCCGTGGCGTGGCGGTCGCCCGGGCACGGACCGCGATGCGGGTAATGAAACGGCACGAACTCTTGGCCGACTCATAGCTCACGTAGGCGACGTCGGCGCACTTGAACGACGCGTGATGCTGCTCGCGCAGGCTGGCGAAGCCGACCTCCTGGCGCGCGGCGGCGAGCTGCCGCTCGACCTGCCGCGTCATCTCCCGCACGGCATCGTTCTGCGCCCTGACCTGACTGAGCTTCCGGGTCACGTCTCGTTCCGCCCTGCGGATCACCTCCACCGTGATCGCCTCGCCGACCGGCGGTGACCAGTGATCCCAGCAGCGGAACAGGATCGGCAGCAGGACGCAGGGCACGAAGACGGCGTACGCCAGGTGCATCGTCTGGGCGAACGCGCGCGGGCCCGTCGCCGTGTCGCCGTGCTCTAGCATGGCCAGGCCGACGGCGCTCGTGACCGCCAGGAGCAGCAGCGTCTGGGTGTACTGACGGATGCGGAGCGCCCGCCGGTCCTCGGGGTCGCTGTAGTCGAGGTCCGCGTGGACCTTCAGCCAGCCAAGGATCCGCCTGGGCAGCCGCGCCGTGGCGAGGAAGAAGGCGGTAACCGGTGCGGCGCACAGCATCACAATCCAGATCGCCTGGTCGTGATGGAACTCAGCCGGCGCCTTCAGCAGCAGGAACGGAACGATGGCGGGCGCCGCCATGACGAGAGCGATCAGGCCTATCTCCCCGGCTGCGAAGCCGCCGAGGAACGAGAAGGCCACCAGGCCGCCAAGCAGGCAGCCGCAACCCGGCGAGCCGTTCCTGCGGGTGCGGGCCATGGTCAGGCCCGTTCAGGACGAGGCGGACGGCCCGGAATTATCATCCGTAATGTCATCACGGGCGCCGGTTCCGGTTGCGCGAACCGCCGCGACGCTGCGGTTCGGGCGAGGACCGTCTCGGCTGATCCGGCCCGAGTGCCCCGTCTCCGTTGAGAACCTTGTCGATCTGGTCGGTCAGGATGTTTCCGCCGCCGAGATGATTTTCAATCAAGCGCGCGGCGTACTTATCGAGAATTTCCCGGTAAATCTCTTTGTCGGCCGCCGGAACATTACGCTGGAATATCGCATTCCGGGCCGCGGCGATCATCTCGCGCATCTCCCTGGCGTTGACCTCAGTGGCGGTCACGGTCCGGTGCATGTCGTAAATCACCTGGTCAGCATCTATACGCCGGTTCTCCAGCCGACGCAGCGCCTGCACCTTGGCGGCCTCGATTTGCTCCCCGGCCAGGGACAGCCGACGAAGTTCCACTCCGACAGCTGCGACTTCGGCGACGATACGGGCCGCCGCGCTGAACGGACTGAGCGTCTCCGCGACCCGGGCCACGGCCGCGCCGAAAACGAAATTTCCATTTACCTCGCGAACAAGCTCTCCATTCACGCCGATATGGTAGCGGGCACGCCACCCACGGAAGGCAGATTTTTGAAAAGATTAGATGATATATCTGATCAGCTACACCGACAGCGGAGAACGCGATGCCTACGGTCAAAACTGTCAATATGACCCTTAACGGTCAGTCGTTTGGTGATCCGCGTGGCGGCCAGCCGGGTCGGCGGGTCCGGCCTTGGCGGCCTGCGGCGGATCATCGAGCGGGAGGGTCAGGGGCGGTCCGCCGCCTAGACCGGCAGCGGGCTTATCGCGGCGGCGGTGGCGGCCGGGGGTGGTGCCGATGAGGTCGGTGAAGGCGGCGATGAAGCTGCTGGGGTTGGACCAGCCGCAGGCGTGGGCGACGTAGGTGGTGTCGTGGCCGTCGGCGAGCAGGACGAGGGCGTGGTAGATGCGCAGCTGGGTGCGCCACTGGTAGAAGGTCAGGCCGAGCTCGTCGTGGAACAGGCGGCTGAGGGTGCGGGCGCTGGCGCCGGCGGCCTGGCCGAGGCTGGCCAGCGAGGCGTTGTCGCCGGGCTGGTCGTAGAGCCGCTGGGCGAGGGCCTGGAGGCGGTCGTCGCGGGGTTCCGGTAGCTGGAGGGCCTGGTCAGGGGCGGTGCGGAGCTCGTCGACGAGGACGCGGTGGAGGCGGGCGCGGGCGCCGCGGTCGTACTGGCCGGGGCCGGTGAGGGCGAGCAGGACTTCGCGGGCGAGGCCGGAGACGGCGAACACGGCCGGGTGACCGGGGACGAGGCGGGCCAGGGAGGCGGGCAGGAAGACGATCCGCATGTCGGTGTCGCCGTGGGCGCGGTGCTGGTGGGTGAACCCGGCCGGGGTCCAGGCGACGCGGTTGGCGGGGACGATCGAGGTGCCGCGTTCGGTGTGCACGGTGAGGATGCCACGGGCGGCGTACACCAGGTGCCCGCGGGGGTGGGTCTGCACGGAGCTGGTTCCGCCGGTTGGCCAGCGGTGTACTCCCCCGGACGGCCACAGCCGGGACGTGGACGGGCCGGATTGGGGAGGTTGGCGGTCAACGGGCATAACGTGGCATTTTACCGGTGGCCAGCCAGGGTGCCTGCTGGCGACAGTGGATGGATGACGACGAAGACAATGCGGGCGGCGGTCTGTGTCAGGGTCGGCGGCCCGGAGGTGCTGCATGTCCGTGAGGTGCCGGTGCCGGAGGTGCGGGCGGGCTGGAGCCTGGTGCGGGTTCGGGGCGCGGGACTGAACCGGTCGGAGCTGCGGACGCGGCAGGGGCACTCCCCCGGCGTGCGGTTCCCGCGGGTGCTCGGGATCGAGTGCGTGGGGATCGTGGCCGCCTCGACCGATCCGGCCGTGCCGGAGGGGACGACCGTGGCGGCGGTGATGGGCGAGATGGGGCGGGCGTTCGACGGCGGCTACGCCGAGTACGCGCTGCTGCCGAACTCGCTGCTGATCCCGGTCACCACCACGCTGCCGTGGGACACCCTGGCGGCGCTGCCCGAGACGTACCTGACCGCGCTGGGGGCACTGGACGCGCTGGGGGCCGGGCCGGGTGGCCGCGGGCGGCTGCTGATCCGGGGCGGGACCTCGTCGGTGGGGCTGGCGGCCATCTCGATCGCGTCCGGCTACGGGGTCGAGACCGCGGCCACGACCCGGCGGCCAGACCGGATCGATGCGCTGAAGGCGGCGGGGGCCGGCCATGCGCTCGTCGACGACGGCGGGTCGCTGGCGGGGCCGGTGGGCGCGGTCTGGCCGGAGGGGCCGGACTTCGTGCTGGAGCTTGTCGGCGCGGGCACGGTGCTGGACTCGCTGCGCCTGGTGCGCAGGGGCGGGACGGTGTGCGTGGCGGGATCGCTCAGCGGGTGGGCGATCCCGGAGTTCGAGCCGATCGCGATGATCCCGCCCGGGACCAGGCTCACGGCTTTCCACAGCGACAGCCTCAAGGGCAGCGCGGGGGCGGCCGCGCTGCAGCGGGTTGTGCGGGAGGTCGAGGCCGGCGTCTACCGGCCGCACGTCGACCGGGTCTTCGACCTGGACGACATCGTGGCGGCTCACCAGTACATGGAAGACAACGCGGCCGTCGGCAAACTCGTCGTAGTGCCCTAATTAACTGTCAATTACAGTGACTGTTGCTGATAGTCTTTTTCCATGGAAGCCGGGCAAACGGGCAGGCCGCTGACGGGGAATGCCGGGTTCCTGCTGTCGCGGGTCGGGACGGCGATCCAGGGCGGGTTCAAGGAACTGCTCGGCCGGTGGCAGGTGCGACCGCAGCAGTTCGCCATCATGACGACCCTGCGGACTGTCGGCGAAGCCTCTCAGCAGGAGCTATGCCAAGTCCTGGGGATCGACAGCGGGAACATGGTGGAACTGGTCGACGGGCTGGAGGCGCTGGGGTTTGCCCAGCGGCGGCGGGATCCGCGCGACCGGCGGCGGTACCTGCTGGCCATGACCGAGCCGGGACAGGCGGCGTTCGCTGACATGGCGGGGGCGGTCGATGATTACACCGCCCGGTTTCTGGAACCTCTTGATCAGGCGGAGCAGGCGGGGCTGGCTGGCGCCCTGGGGAAGCTTTTCGCCACGACTCCGGAAGGACGGCGCATGATGGCGCGGAGGGAACTCGTTAGGTCGGCAGGAAAATGAGCGGGCCGGCACGGGTGCCGCGCGGGAAGCGGCTACGGGCCTCGGACGCCGACCGGGACCGGGTCATCGACCTGCTGGCCGGCGCGGCGGCGGAGGGGCGGCTCACGCTGGAGGAATACTCCGAGCGGAGCTCGTCGGCGCTGGCCGCGCGGACGCAGGGTGAGCTGGATGTCCTGACCGCTGACATTCCGGCCGTGCCCGCGCGGGGCGAGGTCGAGGCGGCGGAGCAGATCACGGCGGTGCTCGGCAACGAATCGCGGAAGGGGCCGTGGGTGGTGCCGGCGCGGCTGGCGGTCCGGTCGGTGCTGGGCGACTGTCATCTCGAGATGCAGGACGCGGTGCTCCGGCAGCGGGTGACGGTCATCGACGCCACCGCGCGGCTCGGGTCGATCACTATTTTCGTGCCCGACGGGGTCGAGGTCCGGATGACGGGACGGGCGGTGCTCGGGGCCAAGTCGTCGGAGCTGCGGCGGGCGCCGCGGCCGGGCGCGCCGGTGATCGAGGTCCGCTGCAACGTGCTGCTCGGGTCGGTGACCGTGCGCAGGCCGAAGCTCATGATGGGGCTCCGCAGCTACGCCGCCTCCCTGCGGGAGTAGCCCAGTAGCTGGCGAGGCGCGATTACGACATTGATGGAGCATTCATGCCGTTATCGCGACATTGATGGAGCATCAATGTCGTTTGTCGGGATTGAGTGAGGGTCGAGATAGGTGACGGCTGTGAGCTGTGCTGTGGGTGTGGCAACTGAGCTCCACCGACGTTCATCCAGTCCTGATCGCGCCGGTCCCCGTTAGCTGCGTGAGCTGCCTGATCACTTCCTGGTCGGGCAGCTCACCTAGTTCGGCTTTGGTCCGGTCCCTGCAAAAGAAACAAGAATTCCGACCAAACGGGTGACGAGACCGAGGTCGTCAAGGACCTTCACGGCGCGAAAATAAAAGTAGTCGCCTGGTTACTGACCGAAGTAAAAGTGCTGGACGAAAAGAACATATCACCCAAACCGGCCTCTATGATTACTGCATTTTGCTGCTGCGCTGCCCGTCACGATCTACTCCGAACACTGACATCTTGACGCTCGCTCCGACCATGTCCATCATTGCCTTATGAATGGCGCTGCGCAGCCTACGCAGGGTCAGCCATGGGATGTGGGGGGTAGTTCTAGTGAAGATCCTATCAGCGTGGTCCTGTGCGGTACGCATAATCTTGCTACTAGTCCTTGTCGGCGTCTTCTATATATGGATCGGCCTCAAGGACTCATTTAGCGAATTGACTTTCGCGATCCGGATCCTCGGTGTGACCATATTTATCTCCGGTATCATTATCTTGTGCGCCGGAGTCGCCACCTGGCAGATTCAACGGATAGCACTGAGAGCTGCATCCAGCAAAGACCAGAACGAAGGCGATTCATGGGACAAGCCGATACTCAAAGTATCGGCCCTGATTACTGTCGTCGGAATCGCGCTCGCCCTGATATCCAGCCTCCTCCTTTTCATAGCACAACCGATTGTTTATGACATTACGCCAATGATGGTTGTCTGGGCGGCCATCGCAGCAGCATCTATATGGGCTCTTTCACAAGCGAGGAAAGCCCGCCTGTCCGTTTCCATCGGCGCCAAGAACTTTATCGGCGGTCTCTCCGTCGCGCTGTTGATACCAATTTTCGGCATCGCCTACACGCAGTTCTATCTCCCATCGGCATCGCCGGAGGATCTGGTAGTCTCGGCGAGCCTGTCCCGGGCTACACTGGTGGGATCGAAAGAAGCTGATATTCCGTTCTCCATTACGGTCACTAATCAACAGCATGTCGGCGTATACGTTCTCGCGGCATACTATGAAGTGACCGGCCACACGGGGATCGTTTCCAAGCCAACGCAAACAGACTTCCTTACCAATGAGGATCACGCCGGCGAGGATCTGCAGATCATCCGGCGTTACCTAAGGAATCCCAAATCTTATATGCTGCAAGCGGGGTCGATCATAACGGCAGGAAGTTTTATCGAACCGGGCGGTAAGTCCAACTTCAAGGACACGGTCGCGATCCCAGTCCCCACACCGTACGAGGCTATTCAGGTGCGGGTCATGCTCGCGGTGATGAGAAATGATAAAGTAACACTCAGCCCCGAGTTCGACGGTAGTGCTACGCACTCCTGGGATTCGTCCGGGCAGAATGTCACGCCAGCACCTCAATGGGTGCGCGGCGGCCTGTCGCCATCGACGCATTACCTCGAGTGGCAGGGGCAACTTTGGACAAGCCGCCTGTCCGGTTTGATGAGCCGGCCAAGAACGGTCTACGTCTGGTATCTCCTGCCTTCATTCTCGGGAACCAGCACCGGACCTTATATAGATGCCGGCGTTTCTTCCACGGGAACAGAGCCCTCGACTTGGACCGCGAAGGATGCGCAACGAGAGCTCGAGCGCTATGGCCTCGGGCTCATCGACGGGGATGACATCACCGTAGCCACTTCCCAGCTGGGAATTTCGCCGCCGAAATAACCAGCCGTGGCCGGCTGCCGCGCTGGAATCCTGGTGACCTGACAGGAGCGCGGCCAGCCGGTATGAAGAGGGCATGATCGAGGTTGTCGACTACGACCCGGGGTGGCCGGCGTTGTTCGGCGCGATGGGGCGGCGCTGCGGGCGGAGCTCGGGATGGTGGCGCTGCGGATCGACCATATCGGCTCGACGGCGGTCCCGGGTGCCGCGGCTGACGGCATGGATGGAGCATCGATGCTGCTGGAACGGCATTGATGGAGCATCGATGTCGTTGCGGAGGGGCGGGGCGGGTGATGGGCGGGGTCTGTGATGCGGATGTGGATGCTGAGGCCGGGAGGCTCGGGGTTCGCGGATCGCGCAATTGGTGAGCCGGTAATTCGCGGCATTGCGGAATCTCGTGACCGCTATGCGGAGGCAGTGGGATAGTCAGTAGTAATTATCCGGTTACTGATCGGTGTCGGGCTCGGTAAACGTGAGGTGGGCATCATGGCTACTGCCCGGGAACAGCTCGCTGATGTGCTCCGGCAGGCTCGTATTGAGGCTGGGTACGGGTCGCATGGGGCGCTGGCGCGGAAGCTGAACGTGTCTCGGCCGGTGATCACCAAGGCGGAGAACGCGGCGCATCCGGTTCCCAGCGACGCGATCCTGGCGGCGTGGGCCGGGGTCACGGGGGCGCCGCTGGACACGCTGATCGAACTGGCGCACCGCGCCAAGTCGGGCACGCCTGACTGGTTCATGCCCTACCGGCAAGCCGAAGCTCAGGCGCAGACGCTGCGCTGCTGGGCACCGCTAGCGATCCCGGGTCTGCTTCAAATCGAGTCGTACGCGCGGGCCGTTCTGTCGCGATGCACATGGTTCCGGAGGGCACGAATATGGGCTTGTGGGGTGCCTGTGACCTGGCAACTATGGACAGTACGACTACGGTGTGCCTGACTACTCTGGAAGACATAACGAGCGCGGCACCCAACCTGGTGGCCAAGGCTCTCAGGGTGTACGAGCAGCTGCTCGGCGCCGCGATGCCGCGCGCCGAGTCGCTCGACCTCATACGGACGGCAGAGGAACGATGGAAAGCACAGATCTGAACTGGCGCAAGGCGTCCTACAGTTCAAATGGCGGCGCTAATTGCGTCGAGGTAGCCGATCGCGGGAACCGCGTGCTGGTGCGTGACACCCAGGACCGTTCGGGTTCAGTGCTCCGGCTCTCTCGCGATGCGTGGCGCAGGTTCACCGGACAGGTGAAGTCGGGCTGACGACAGAGCAGCAGGACGAGTTCCGCACTACCGGGCTGCTCCGGCTGGAGGGGGCGTTTCCGCGGGCTGCCGCCGAGGCGATGGGCGAGCGGCTGTGGGAGTTCCTCGCTGGCCGGGACGGGATTGTCCGGGGTGAGCGGTCGACATGGACGATCGAGAAACCGGCCGGCTTCCAGTCGGTCACCCGTTCGGGGGCATTCTGGGCCGTCAGCGGTGACCGGCTGTGCGCCGCGCTGGATGGCCTGTTTGGCGCGGGCCGGTGGGCGCGCCCGCGGTGGTGGGGGCGGCCGCTGGTGACCTTCCCGGCCGATGGGCCGTGGGAGCTGCCGGCCCGGGAGTGGCACTTCGACTTCATGCCCGCGGCGGCCGGGCATCGGCCCGTGCAGTTCTTCGCCTTCCTCAGCCCGGTGCGGCCCCGCGGCGGCGGCACGCTCGTCCTGACCGGCTCGCACCGGCTGGTGGCGCCGTA
>JAICWX010000048.1 GCA_025934635.1 Streptosporangiaceae bacterium
AACATGGTCGGGGTCAAGACGATGGCCCGGATCAACAACTTCGGGGTGGCCGCCGAACTGGTCGGCGTCTCGCTGCTGATCATCTTGCTGGCCGTGCACATCCGGCGCAGCCCGGCCGTCATCTTCGACACGTTCGGCACCGGGGCGACGTATCCGTGGGGCTATTTCGGCGCCTTCCTGGTGGCCGGGCTGATGAGCGCGTACGTGATGTACGGCTTCGACACGGCCGGGTCGCTGGCCGAGGAGACCCTGGACCCGCGCAAGAACGCCCCGCCCGGGATCCTGCGCGCGCTGATCGCGGCCGGGGTGGCGGGCCTGCTGGTCATCTTGCTGGGCGAGATGTCGGTGCCGGACATCCACAACAAGGCGCTCGGCACCTCCGGGCTGCCCTACCTGGTCAAGGCGACGCTCGGCGGCCCGATCGGCAACGTGTTCCTGATCGACTCGCTGATCGCGATCACCGTGTGCAGCCTGGCCGTGCACGCCGGCGGCATCCGGATGATCTTCACGATGGGCCGGGACGCCCGGCTGCCGTGGGCCTCGGCCATCGCCAAGGTACACGGCAAGTCCAAGACGCCGCTGGTCCCGTCCATCGTCATCGGCATCCTGACGATCTTGCTGCTGGTCCTGAACGTCGGCAATCAGCGCGCGTTCTTCGTGCTCACCTCGGTCGCGATCATCATGTTCTACATCGCCTACCTGTGTGTCACCGGGCCGCTGCTGATCGCCCGGCTGCGCGGCAAGTGGCCGGCCCCGGACCACGGCCCGTACTTCAACCTGGGCCGCTGGGGCCTGGTGGTGAACCTGCTGGCGGTCGTGTTCCAGGTCGGCGTCATGATCAACCTGGCCTGGCCGCGCCCGGCGGTGTACGGCGCCGACCACTGGTACTTCCAGTGGGGCGCGTTCACTTTCACCGGCGTGCTCGGCGCCGTGGGCGTCATCTACTACCTGGTGAGCCTGCGCGGCCGCCCGGCCGCGGTGCTGGCCGAGCACCGGGCCGAGGTGCTCGCGGCCATGGGCGAAGAGCCCGCCTGACCGGGTGACCGAGCAGATAGTAGCGCCGATCCGGGTCGGCGCGCTCGTCCGGGCGCGGGCGCTGCTGTGCCGGGGTGACGAGCCGGTCCGCGATGCGGCCAGGCGGATGACCGACCGGGGCGCGAGCGCGGTACTGGTGCGGATGGCTCCCTCGTTCGGGATCATGACGGACCGGGACCTGCGGATACGGGTGATCGGGGCCGGCCTCAGCCCGGACGCGCCGGTGTCCGCCGTGATGACCACGCCGGCCTACACGGTGACCGATGACCGGCTGGCCAGCGACGTCCTGCTCGACATGCTCGAGCGCAACATCCATCACATCCCGGTGCTGTCGGCGGCCGGGGAGGTCCTGGGCGTGGTCGACGACGGTGACCTGGCCGCGGCGCAGGGGCGCACGCCGCTGCTGCTGCGCCGGGCCATCGCCCGGGCGCAGGACCAGGCCGAGCTGGCCGGGGCGGCGGACGGGATCGGCCCGATGACCATCGCGCTGCACGACGCGCGGGCGACGGCGGAGCACATCACGGCCGTCCGGTCGGTGGTGCTGGACGCGCTGATCCGGCGGCTGGCCGAGCTGGCCGTGGCGAGCGCCGGGCCGCCGCCGGTGCCGATCACCTGGTTCGCCCTGGGCAGCCTGGCCCGCCGGGAGGCGGTGCCGTCCTCTGATGTGGACAGCGCGCTGGGCTGGGCGGGGGACGACGCTTCGGCGGGTGAGTACGCGGGCGGGGTGGCCCGGGCGGTGGAGGAGGGGCTGCGGGCCTGCGGGCTGCCGTCCGACGCGCACGGCGCCAGCGCGGCTGATCCGCTGTTCGCCCGGTCGCTGGACTCGTGGCACCGGGCAGTGCGGAGCCTGGCGGAGGACCCGACCCAGGAGAAGGGGCTGATCCTGGCGTCGGTGCTGGCCGACAGCCGGGCGGTGTGGAGTTCTGATGGGGTCATCGGGACTGGCCAGCCGGGGTCGGCACTGTGGGAAGCGCGGCCGCATCCGGACCATCCGGAGCTGCTGCGGATGCTGGCGCGGTTCGCGCTGTCGTTCCGGCCGCCGACCGGGTTCCTGCGCGAGTTCGTGGTCGAGCACTCGGGTGAGCGCCGCGGGCAGCTCGACCTCAAGCACGGCGGGATGATCCCGATCGTGGACCTGGCCCGCTGGGCCGGGATGGCGGCCGGGGTGGCGAGTGCCCCGACCCCGGAGCGGCTGCGCGCGGCGCAGGCGGCCGGGACCCTGGAAGGCGCGGAGGCGCAGACGCTGACGGAGGCGTTCGCCTTCATCGGCTCGCTGCGGCTCGACCACCAGGTCGAGCAGCTGAAACGCGGCTCGGCCCCGGATGACTTCGTCGACCCGAAGACGCTGAACCCGCTGGCCCGGTCCTACCTGCGGGAGGCGTTCCGGGCGGTGGCGTCGGTGCAGGCGAGGCTGTCGGCCGAGCTGTCGCTGCGCTGGACCTGAGCCCCCGCGCCTTCCTCCATCAAGCCGGGGCCAGGCTGAACCGCTGGTTGCCGGGACGTCACCCGGCTGGTGCCGGGCGATGAATTCCTGCCAGCTCATGAAGATCACCTCCTTCCCGTCACTCGTAGAGCGTCGTGGCATGTCGCTCGTGGTGACGGGGGCGGGCCGCGCGCCCGCGGGGTGATCAAGCCGTGGCCGGGTAACCGTTCTGTGCACGGCGCAAGGCCGACCCGGCAGTCACGGTACCGATGGTAACTCAGGCTCCGGCGGCGGTCGCGGCGAAGACCGGGCTGTAGCTGGAGGCGTCGCCCTGGACGGAGTAGCCCTGGCGGACGTCGATGCCGGCGGGGATGTCGCCGGCCACGGTGACGCGGTTCAGCCGGCGAAGGCGCGCAGCGGGCTGGCCTGCGGCGGGTTCAGCACGAAGGTCACGTCGGTGTGCCAGTAGTTGACGGGGCCGTCGTAGCTGTCGACGGGCAGGACGTTCGGCTCGCCATCGACGGCGGGCACGGTGGGGTGGGCGGCCGTGACCGGGCCGAAGTAGGAGGCGAACCGCTGCTGGCCCTCGTCGTCCAGGTCGACGCCGCGGAAGACCATTGCCTTGTGCTCGTTCAGGGCCGCGCGGACGGCGGCGACGGTCTCCGGGTCGAGAACGAGGTCGGGGCCGAGGCCGCTGACCACGGCGCCGATGCGCGCGGTGATCTTGCGAACGGTGAGCCTGGTGTCTGTGGGTGCAGTGGCCATGCGTCCAGGGTACTAAAACGATCGATTTAGTAGAATAAGACCTGAGTCACAGTTCTGGGCCGAGGGAGGCCAGGGTTAGACGGCGCGTGGGGCGCTTGGTGTTTGTGATGCGCACGGTGTCAAGTGGTGGCTTCGGAGCCGACCAGCAGGGCGTGGTAACGACATCGATGGAGCATTGATGTCGCTATAACGACATTGATGGAGCATTGATGTCGTTTGACGGGATCAGGTTAAGGTGAGGCGGTGACGGTGTGAGCTGTGGTGTGGATGTGACAGATGAGGATGTGACAGATGAGTTTGAGATTGGAGCTCTGAGCTGCCTGGGGAGCAGGGGTCAGGGCTGGGCGGGCTTCGGGAGTGGCGCGAGTTAGGTGATGTGGAAGGTGGTGAGGCCTTCGGGGGGTTCGGGGTGGAGGGTGATGTTGTTGACGAGGGCTAGGCGGGGGCCCTGGCGGGCCCAGTCGATGAGGTGGCGGACGTCGTCGGGGGGCCTTCGAAGACGGCTTCGACGCGGCCGTCGGGGAGGTTGCGGACCCAGCCGGCCACGTCGTGCTGCTCGGCCAGGCGGCGGCAGCTGTCGCGGAAGAAGACGCCCTGGACCCGGCCGGAGATCAGGACACGGTAGCGGATCACAAGGAGAAGGTACGCCGGCCGGTATCGGGGCGGCCGGGTTAGCTCGGGGATCCGGGGATGAGGCGGGCGGTGTCGCGGGCGATCATGAGCTCCTCGTCGGTCGGGACGACGAGGGCCTGGACCGGGCCCGGGAGGGTGATCCGGCCGCCGGTGGCACGGCCGTGGCCGGCGTTGGCCGCGGGGTCCTCGGTCAGGCCGAGGAAGCCCAGGCGGGCGAGCACCCGGCTGCGGACGACCGGGCTGTGCTCGCCGATGCCGGCCGTGAAGACCAGCGCGTCCAGGCCGCCCAGGCTGGCCGTCAGGGCGGCGATCGCCTTGGCCAGGCGGTGCACGAAGACGTCGAGGGCGAGCCGGGCGCGTTCGTCGCCTTTCCCGGCTGCCTCGGAGATGGTGCGCATGTCGTTGGTGGTACCGGACAGCCCGAGCAGGCCGCTGCGGGTGTCCAGCGCCTCGGTCAGGGCGGCGGCGTCCTGACCCGTCTGCTCGGCCAGGTAGCCGAGCAGGCCGGGATCGACGTCGCCGGAGCGGGTCCCCATGACCAGGCCTTCCATCGGGGTCAGGCCCATCGTGGTGTCCACCGACCTGCCGTCGGCGATGGCCGCCGCGCTGCAGCCGTTGCCCAGGTGCGCGATGACCAGGCGCAGGGCAGCGGGCGGGTGGCCGGCGGCGGGGTGACCGGCGGCGGGGTGACCGGCGGCGGGGTGGCCGAGCAGGGCGGCGGCCCGCTCGCTGACGAAGCGGTAGCTGGTGCCGTGGAAGCCGTACCGCCGCACCCCGTACTGGGCGTACCACTCGTCCGGGACGGCGTACCGGTAGGCGGCGGGCGCCATGCTCTGGTGGAACGCGGTGTCGAACACCGCCACCTGGGGCAGTCCCGGCCGCGCCTGGCTGACCGCCTCGATGCCGGCCAGGTTGGCCGGGTTGTGCAGCGGCGCCAGGTGGGAAAAGGAGCGGATCGCGGCCAGGACCTCGTCGTCGACCAGGACCGAGGCGCTGAACCGCTCTCCCCCGTGCACTACCCGGTGGCCGGCCCCGGCCAGGTCCACGTGGCCCTTGTCGTCCAGGTGGCCCAGGATCTGGGTGATGGCGTCGTGGTAGCTGCCGCCGATGTCCTCGAGCTGGCCGTTCAGCGGGCGCTCGCCGGTGTCCGGGTCGACCAGCGCGTACTTGACCGACGAACTGCCCGAGTTGAGCACCAGGACGAGACCGGAGGAGCCGGGTGAGCCTGCCATGGCCGGGATGCTACCCGCCGCAGGTTACGGGTTTCGGTCGGAAGCCAGATCGCCGCACCCGGACCGGCGCCCGGCGGGTACGTTAATTCCCTGTCCGTAAAATTACGTACTGGCCTGGGTCGTAGATGTCACTTTCTCGCGTTAATCCGAAGCTCGATGACGCATCGGCGCCGGCCGGCCCGGGACGGCGATGGGCCATTCCGGTGCCGTCCCGACTGCCGGTACCGGCGATCGGGGCGCTCGTTTACGCCGGGATCCGCGTGATCAGCGTGGTAGTCGCGGCTTTCCTGCTGGGACACGGGAAATATCAGCTGCGGGGATGGTCGCTGATCCGGTGGATGCGGTCATCCGACGGCGGTCATTACCGGTCCATCGCGGCGCACGGTTATGCCTATCCGCCCGGGCAATTGACACACGCCTCAGTATTTGCCTGGTTTCCCGGATATCCCGCGGCTATCGACTCCCTGGCCTGGCTGCCCTGGATTTCCATCGTGGCGGCCGGGCTCATCGTGACGGCCGTGGCCGGGCTGGCGGCGGCGTGGGGGCTCACCACGCTGGGCCTGAAGCTGACCGGCGACCCGCGGATCAGCCTGCTGCTGGCGGCGGCCTGGGCGGTGGCGCCGAGTTCGGTGGTGCTGACCATGGTGTACGCCGAGGCGCTGTTCTGCGCGCTGGCCGTGTGGGCGCTGGTCGCCCTGGTCAGCCGGCGGTGGCTGACGGCCGGGCTGCTCACGCTGGCGGCCGGGACCGTGCGCAGCACGGCGGTGGCGCTCATCGCCGCGGTCGGCCTGGCCGGGGTGATCGCGGTGATCACGGCGGTGCGGGCCCGGCAGCCGTTCGCCGCGTGGTGGCGGCCGGCCGCCGCCGTGCTGCTGGCGCCGCTCGGGCTGCTGGGCTACCTGGGGTACGTGGCGGTCGCGACGCACCGGCTGGACGGCTGGTTCTGGGTCGAGCGGAACACCTGCCACATGGTGTTCGACTGGGGTGCGAGCACGCTGCGGCTGGTCAAGGGCGTCGCGCTCGGCCATCCCTCGGTAGCCCAGGTCCTGGTGATCGGGGCCATCGTCGCGGCGGCCCTGCTCATGGGCTGGAGCCTGACCGAGCGCATCCCGCTCTCCCTGCACCTCTATACGGTCGTGGTGGTGGTCATGGCGCTGACCACGAGCGCGAACTGGATCAGTTCCAAGCCCCGGTTCGTGCTGCCCGCGATGCTGCTGGCGCTGCCGGTGGCGCGGCTGCTGGCACCGCTGCGGACCTCGGTGCTGGTGCCGCTCATCGGCGTGCTGGCGGTCGCGACCACCTGGTTCGGGCTGTACCTGGCGATCATCGCGAAGTGGACTCCCTAAGCTCAGGGACGCCCTGATTATTCGGTAGCGGCGGCTGGACGGCACCTCTAGCGTGGAATCCATGGTGCCGCTCAGTCACGTGCTCGCCTTCGCCGCCGTCGTCACCGTCATCATCGCCGTCCCGGGCCCGAGCGTGCTGTTCACCATCAGCCGGGCACTGACCGTCGGTCGGCGGGCCGCGCTGCTCACCGTGGTAGGCAACGAGGTCGGGCTGTGCGTCCAGGTGGTCGCCGTCGCGTTCGGCGTCGGGGCGGTGCTGGAGCGCTCGGCCCAGGTCCTCACCGCGGTGAAGTTCGCCGGGGCCGCGTACCTGGTCTTCCTGGGCGTGCAGGCGATCAGGCACCGGGGGTCGATGGCCGAGGCGCTGGCCGCGCGGGTGCAGCCGGTGGCGCCGCTGCGGGCCGTCCGCGACGGGTTCGCGGTCGGCGTGGCCAACCCCAAGACGATCGTGTTCCTGGTGGCGGCGCTGCCGGGGTTCACCAGCAGTGCCCCCGGGCACCTGCCGGTGCAGGCGCAGATGCTCATCCTGGGCGCGCTGTTCCCGGTCATCGCGCTCGTCCTGGACAGCGGGTGGGCAGCCGTGGCCGGTACGGCCCGGCAGTGGCTCGCCGGGTCGCCCCGGCGGCTGGCGCTGATCGGCGGCACCGGCGGCCTGGTGATGATCGGGCTCGGCCTGAGCGTCGCGGTGACCGGGCGCAAGGACTAGCCCCGCCGGGACCAGCCCGCTTGCCCCGGTCCGGCCGGGATCGCCGTCGGCCGGACGAGGCCGAAACGTTACCGATTCTTTGGCCTGACCGCCCATCCGAACGCCGGTTGGCCGCGAAGCACCGGCGTGACAGGCGATCCGGGGACCGGCGGCAGCCGCGGCACCCGAGCCGGGCACACGCTATGCTCACTCTCAGTGATCTCCGTGTCCCATTTCATTACACTCAGTAAGGATTCACCATGTCCGATCAGGATGCGAAGCGCACCTCAGCCGCGGATTCCCCGAGCCGCCGGCTGACCCGGCGCTCCCTGCTGCAGGGCGCCGCGACGGCCGGCGCCGCCGGCCTCGCCGTAACCGCCATGGGCGCGGCGGCCAGCCCGGCCCTCGCCGCGACCAGCCGCTCCTCGGCCGCGGACCAGTCCCAGGACCACCACGAGCACGGCGAGCCGATCGTGGTGCACGTGCGCGACGCCCGGACGGGCGACATCGAGGTCTTCTCCGGCACCGGCCAGACCCAGCTGCGCGACAAGGACCTGGCCGCGCGGATCGCCCGCGCCATCGGCTGACGTCCGTGCCACCGCTTTCCCGCCCCTTGAGCCAGTGAGGTATTTGAATGTCGTCGCATCGCGAAGCGCCGGAGATCTCCAAGGATCCGGTCGCCGACAGCACTGACGTCTATGCGTTCGTGAGCCCGGACAAGCCGGGCACGGTCACGCTGATCGCCAACTACATCCCGCTGCAGGAGCCGGCCGGCGGCCCGAACTTCTACGAGTTCGGCGACGACGTGCTCTACGAGATCCACATCGACAACAACGGCGACAGCCGGGCCGACATCTCGTTCCAGTTCCGGTTCAGCACCCAGGTGGTCACCCCGGAGACCTTCCTGTACAACACGGGCCCGATCACGTCGCTGAGCAGCCCGAACTGGAACCGCCGGCAGTCCTACAGCGTCTCCGTGGCCTCCGGCTCCGGCCCCGGCCGCCGGATCGCCAGCGGCCTGTCCTGCCCGCCGTGCAACATCGGGCCGCTGTCCACCCCGGACTACGGGGCGCTGGCCGCCGCCGCGACGCACGACATCGGCAGCGGGATCAGCGTGTTCGCCGGGCAGCGGGCCGAGGCCTTCTACGTCGACCTGGGCTCGATCTTCGACCTGGGCAACCTGCGGCCGTTCCAGACCGCCAACGTGTTCGGCAAGACGGTGTTCAACAAGAACAAGCCCGGCGTGAACGCCACCAACCACCTGAACGTCCACTCGATCGCGATCCAGGTGCCGATCACCACGCTGGCCAGGACCGGCAAGCCGGTCATCGGCGTGTGGACCACGGCGAGCCGCCGGCGGGTCCGGCTCTGGGACGCCGACCACGGCAAGAACGTCGACAGCGGCCCGTTCCGGCAGGTCTCGCGGCTGGGCAACCCGCTGGTCAACGAGGTCCTGATCCCGATGGGCAAGAAGGACCAGTGGAACTCGCTGCCGCCGGCGGATGACAAGCTGTTCGCCAGCTACTTCGCCAGCCCCGGCTTCGCCGGGCTGCTGCCCACCCTGTACCCGGGGGTGTTCCCGCACCTGGACGCGCTGAACAAGTCGGGCAAGCCGCGGGCCGACATCGAGGCCATCTTCCTGACCGGGCTCCCGGCCGGCATCGTCGGTGGCTTCACGAACCTCACCGGGCCGATCCAGGCCGACATGCTCCGGCTGAACACCTCCATCCCGGCCGCGACGAGCAAGCTCAGCACGCTCGGGGTGGTCGGCGGCGACCTGGCCGGCTTCCCGAACGGCCGCCGGCCGATCGACGACGTGGTGACGATCGAGCTGCGGGCGCTGGCCGGGCTGACCTACCCGCTGATCGACAAGAACTTCGTGCCCGACGCGGCCGCCAAGGCGGTCACCGACGGCCTGGACGGCAGCAGCGTCGCCAACCCGCCGACCGGCCACTTCCCCTACCTGGGGACCCCGTACGACGGCTACCACAACCCCTGATGACCGAATCCGCAGCGGGCCCGACCGGCCCGGGGGTCGTGGTCATGGAGCTCGGCGCCGGGATCGGCGCCCTGATCCTGTACACGCCGCCCGGGCTGGACGGCGAGGAGATCGAGATCAGCCGGGACGACGAGCCCGGAGCCCCCTCCCCGGGAACAGCGCGCACCCACTCGCGGGTGCGGCCGCGGCCGGTGGCCGGCATGACCAAGTACGCGGCGGTCTACCCGGGCCTGCCCGCCGGGCGCTACACGATCTGGCGCGACGGGCAGACCCCGGCGACGGCCGCCACCGTTACCGGCGGCCAGGTCAGCAGCTGCTACTGGCCGGAATAACCAGCCGATAGGCACCGAACGGGGCCACGTGCCCGCCTCGATGATGGCGGGAACGTGGCCCCGTTCGGTATGCCTGGTTTGGAATTTCGGTTATACCGCCAGCCTCAGACAGGGAGGGGCAGGGCCACGATGGGCTTGGTGGTGGGCTGCGCGGATCCGGGGGCGGGCTCGACGGTCAGGCCGAGCGTGTCGCCCTTGACCACGCCGGTGGCCAGGATCGCCGGGGTCTGGCCGGACTTGGCCGCGGGCAGCAGGCCCGCCGACACCGTCTTCGCCTGGCCGATGAGCCAGAGCTGGTAGACCTGGCCCGGCGGCAGGGCGGGGAGGCCGGCGGTGACCACGGCGAGCTCATGACGTTCGGCGGCCAGGACCACGATGGCCGTGCCGCCGCGGGTGGAGACCTGGCTGAGGACCTGGACCCGGGGCGCGGACAGGACCACGCTGAGCGCCTGGTTCTGGGCCCGGGCCTGGTTGAGCTCATTCTGAGTGTGCGACTGGGACAGGCCGAAGAACACCGCGACCGCGATCGAGGCCAGCGCGACCGCCCCGGATAGCCACGGCACCCAGGGCAGCGCCCGTGGCGCCCTGGCCTGGTGGCTGCTGACCTCGGGCGGCAGCTGGCGGGTGCGGGCGGCGGCGGTGAGCACCCGGCCGCGCAACTCGGGCGGCGCCTCGGCCGTCGCGGCGAAAGCCAGCGCGGTCGCCACCTCACGGAGCCCGCGCACCTCGTTCGCGCACGACGGGCAGCGGCTCAGGTGCCG
Source organism: Streptosporangiaceae bacterium (assembly GCA_025934635.1). The sequence continues at coordinate 10,212 of JAICWX010000048.1, forward strand.
GGCGAAGCGCTCGCGCTCGGCCGGGCTGTCGAGCGCGTCGAGCGCGTAGGCGCCGGACAGGGAGTGCAGGTCGTGCCGCAGCCGCAGCCGCATCTCAGCTCACCCCCAGGCAGTCGCGCATCCGGATGAGCCCGTCGCGGATCCTCGTCTTGATCGCGCCCAGGGTGACCTTGAGCAGGTCGGACACCTGCCGGTAGGTGTACCCGCCGTAGTAGGCCAAGGTGATCGACTCGCGCTGGGTGTCGGTGAGGCTGTCCAGGCAGCGCCGCACCCGCTCGCGGTCCAGGCTCGCCTCCACCGCCTCGGCCACCTCGTCGCGCGGCACCGGGACCTCGGCCGTCCGCTGCTCGCGGCCGGCCGCGGCCGTGATGGACCGGACGCGGTCGATGGCGCGGCGGTGGGCGATCGTCATCACCCACGTCGCCGCGCCGCCAACGGCCGGGTCGAACCGAGCGGCGCTCCGCCACACCTCGAGGAGCACTTCCTGTGCGACCTCCTCCGACTGCGACGGATCCCGGAGAACCCGGCGAATGACGCCGTACACCGGGCCGACCAGCCGGTCGTACAGCGACTCGAACGCCCCGCTGTCGCCGCGCGCCACGAGGACGAGCAGGTCATCGAGGTCCCGCTCTCCCCTCCTATCCGTGGCTGCGGACGTGAACCGGGACGCGTCCGAATCGCTCGGGTTCATATGTCACCTTCGAAGCAGACGCCGGTTTGGATGGGCGGGACATGACGGAATTTAAGTAATTCTGCATCACCGCAGGTCGGCGGGTCACGTCAGCGTCCCGTAATATCCGCCTACGGGGGCTTTGGGCCGGGCTTTTACCGGACAAGCCGGCCGCGCCACCTACCGTCGGCGCGTCGGGGCTGATATCACTGGAAATGTGGCGGGTCCCCCGGCCCGGCCCATGTCCTTCCGCGCGCCGAACCGGAGGTGGCCATGCGCCTGGTCTGGGTGATCCTGTTCGTCTGGCTAGTCATCGGCGCGCTCGCGGCCGGGCAGCGGGACTACTACACCGCCAAGTACGTGGACTGCTCGGGGGTGGGGACGATCGCGGTGACCATCTTGTTCGGGCCGGTCAACTACCTCGGGGGCAATCCCAAGTTCAGCTGTCAGTAGGCGGGGCCGGGGGCTCGGCCGTTTCCGCTGCTGTCGCTGGTCCCCGAGGTGGCTCTTGTGGTGCTTGCGGTGCTTGAGGTGGCGCTTCTCGTGCGTGGGGTGCTGGCTGCTGTTTCTCCTCGGGCGGGGCGGGGCGCGACATCAGGGTCGACACGGCCGCGCGCCAGGCCTTGAGGCCGGCGCCGCGGGGGACCTTGAGGGAGGCGTAGGCGGCGGCGCCGGCCGGGATCGGCAGCCAGAAGTTGACCAGCCGCCAGCCGAGCACGCCCAGCGTGGCCACGCTGCGGGTGACGCCGAAGCTGACCAGCAGCAGCGGGGCGATCGAATCGACGACGCCGAGGCCGGCCGGGGTCACCGGCAGCGCGCCGGCCACGTTGGCGATCCCGTAGGCGGCGAAGAGCTCGACCGGGTTGACGAGCCGGCCGAACGCCGCCACGAAGCACCACAGCGACGCCGCGTCGAGCAGCCAGTTGAGTGAGGCCCAGGTGAGCGACATGAGCAAGGTGCGCCGGTCGCGGGCGAGGGCGGTCAGGGAGGCCGCGGTGTCGAGCATGCCCCGTTCCAGCCGGTCACCGGACAGGCCGGGGATCCGGTCGCCGACGGCGTGCAGGATGCGGGAGGCGCGGCCGGCTCCCCGGGTGATGCCGACGGCCAGCGCGGCGATGGCGAGCAGCACCACGGCGCCGGTGGCGGCCACGCTCACGTAGATCGGGTGGAAGCCGGCCAGCGGGATCGAGATCACCAGGGACAGCCAGAGCAGCACGTTGAGCACGACGGTCGAGCCCAGGCCCTTGGTGGCCATCATCACGCCGGCGTCGTTGCCCTTGATGCCCTCGGCGGTGAACAGGCGGTAGCCGATCCCGGCGCTGCCCAGCGTCCCGGCCGGAATCACGTGCGCGACCGCCGCGGCGGCCAGGTCGATGCGGAACAGCCGGGACAGGCCGGGGTTGAAGCTGCCCGGCGGCAGCAGGGCCTGGGTCAGCAGGCCGTAGCAGAACAGCGACAGGCCCTCCAGGGCCACGCCCGCGACCAGCCAGACGGCGTTCACCCGGGCGAGCAGGCCCAGGTCCTTGCTCGCGCCGACGAGTTCGGGCACGACCAGGTACTCGACGACGAGGACGAGGGCGAACAAGATGATGCCACGTCGCAGCGGCTTGACCAGAAAGGGCAGCCAGGTACGCCACTTCCGCCAGCTACCCCGTCGCTGGTGGCCCTCGGGAGGGTCGTCACCGGGCTTCCGGCCGGCTTGCGCCGGGTCAGTCCGCATAACCGACGTACTACCCGGTCGAAGGGTAAGAAAGCAGCCACATGAGCAACAAGCGTATTCTGCCCTGGAACCGGCAACCCCGAGGAGGCGCGGTCGTGGCTGATGCGGTGTCAACTGCCCGGAGGATGTGGACGCTGTTCGAGCCGGTCCATGCGGTGACCTATTTCGCGGCGGACGCGCGTTCGGCCTATGAGCGGGCCGGGCTGCGCGGGTTCTGGCGCGGCTACTTCGCCGGCCGGGCGGCGCCGCTCGGGGCCGCGAACGCGGCGGTGGTGACCGCCTCGTTCTTCAACTTCGCGCCCGCCTTCGTGGCCCGGGCCATCCCGGGCGTGTGGGAGCTGATCACGCCGGCTGACGCGCTGCGGGTCCGGCTCGCCGGCGCGACCGCGGCGCTGCGCGGGCTGCGGGCCGGGCAGGAGGCGGCCGCGGCGGCGGCCGCGGAGCTGCTCTGGCGGGCGGTCGGGGAACTCGACTTCGCGGGCCGGGTGCTGGGCGCGGCGGACGCGGCGCTGCCGGTGCCCGAGGACGGCCTGGCCCGGCTCTGGCAGGCGGCCACCGTGCTGCGCGAGCACCGGGGCGACGGGCACTTCGCCGCGCTCGCGGCGGCGGACATCGACGGCTGCGAGGCGGTGGTCCTGCGCTGCCTGATGGACCTGCGGAAGGAGAACATGCAGCCGGTGCGGGGCTGGACCGATGAGGCGTGGGACGACGCGCTGGGGCGGCTGGCGGCGCGCGGCTGGGTGGACGGGGACGGCGCGCTTTCCGGTGCGGGGCGGGAAGCGCATGCGGCGGTGGAGGCGGCGACCGACCTGGCCGCGTCGCGGCCGTGGGCGCGGCTCGGGCCGGAAATGGCGGCGGAGATCGCGGATGTCCTGACGCCGCTGGCGCAGGCCTGCGCGAGCGTGCTTCCGTTCCCTAGCCCGATCGGGCTGCCCGGGCCCACGCCGGGCGGGGGTGGCGGGTCTGGCCGGTCTGGCGCTGGGGCTGGTGGCGGGTCTGGCGGGGGGCGATAACGGCATTGATGGAGCATCCATGCCGCAATCACGGCATGGATGGAGCATCGATGTCGTTGGCCGGGGCTGGGTGAGAGCCGGGCCGGTGACGGGCGTGAGCTGTGGTGCGGATGGGCTAACTCAGGTTAGGTCTTCGAGGCGGCGGGTGAGGAACCGGCGCTCGGGGTCGGTCTCGGCGAGTTCGAGGGCGCGGGCGTAGGCCGCCCGGGCGTCGCCTGGCCGGCCGGCGCGGCGGAGGAGGTCGGCCCGGGTCGAGTGGTAGTAGCGGTAGTCCTCGAGGGCGAGGCCCTCGAGGAGGGCAAGGCCCGCGTCCGGGCCGTCCAGCTCCGCGATCGCGACGGCGCGGTTGAGCTCGACGACCGGTGATCCGGTGCGCTGGGCGAGCGTTCCGTAGAGCGCGGCGATCTGGTGCCAGTCGCGGGGTTGCTGCAGGTGCAGGTCGGCGATGGCGGCCTGGATGACGTAGGTCCCGGCACCCGGCCGGGCGGCCGCCCGGCCGAGCAGCGCGCGACCCGCGAGGATCTGCTGCCGGTCCCACAACGACCGGTCCTGCTCGTCCAGCGGGACGATCATGCCCGCGCGGACCCGGGCGTCGCGGCGGGCGTCGTTCAGCAGCATCAGGGCCAGCAGCCCGAGGACCTCCGGTTCGTCCGGCATCAGCCCGGCCAGCGCCTGGCCCAGCCGGATCGCCTCGGCGGCGAGGTCGACCCGGCCATCGCCCCAGCCCTGGTTGAAGATGAGGTAGACGACCACCAGGACGGTCGCGAGCCGGCCGGGCAGCTGGTGGTCCCGCGGCACGGCGAACGGGATGCCCGCGTCCCGGATCTTGTGCTTGGCGCGGGTCAGGCGCTTGCTCATCGTGTCGAACGGGGTCAGGAACGCGCGGGCGATCTCCTCGGTCGACAGGCCGCCCAGGGTCCGCAGGGTCAGCGCCACCTGGGCCTCGCGGGACAGCGCCGGGTGGCAGCAGGTGAAGATCAGCTCGAGGCGCTCGTCGCGGAAGGTCGCCGGCTCGTCCATCGCGGGTTCCCGGTGCTGAGTGAGCTCGCGGGCGATCAGCCTGGTCTTCTCGGCGAGCACCTGCTGGCGGCGGAGCTGGTCGATCGCCCGGTTCCGCGCCGTGGTGATCAGCCAGGCGGTCGGGCTGGCGGGCTCGCCGTCCCGGGGCCAGCGCTCCGCCGCGATCGCGAAGGCCTCCTGGGCCACGTCCTCGGCCAGCTCGATGTCCCGGAACATCCCGATCAGGGTGGCGAGCACCCGTCCCCAGTGATCGCGGAAGGCCCCCTCAACCGCCACCAGGGACCTCGGCCCGGACCGGTCGCACCTCGATCGCGCTCGACGGCCGCAGCGCCTGGACCTCGGCCGCCACCTCGAGCGCGGCATCGAGGTCGTCGGCCTCGATGAAGATCAGGCCGCCCAGGAACTCCTTGGTGTCGATGAAGGGCCCGTCGGTCAGCAGGGTCTCGCCCTGCTGCTGGCGCACCGTCGTGGCGGCCTGCGGGGCGTGCAGGCGCGCCCAGCTCGTGACGTACCGGCGGGCGAGGATGGGAAGGACTCCTGCCTCGACCGCCCGCCGCTCCTCCGGCGTGGACTCTTCGGTGCTGTAGATCAGCAACGCGTACTGCATGACGCTCCTGTCCTGGGATCGGCGGGTGCTTCGACTCCTTGACGACCGGGGAGCCGGGATTCGGACACGTCCCGGAAAGAACTTTCAGCCAGGGCTAGTGAACCGGGCGCCGAGCGCGGCCGCCAGGGCGCGGTGCCGGGCGGTCGTTCCCACCAGCACCGAGCGCGCGGGTTCGACGCCGCGGTCGTGGCAGAAGGCGAGGATCAGGCCGGGCAGCGGCGGCCGGCACCAGCAGGTCGGCGGGCCGCCCGGGTGCGGGCAGCTGGCAACGACCGCGCCGGGCAGCGTGACGTCGCCGGGCACCTGCCAGCCGAACACGAGGTGCGGCACCGACGGGTCCTCGACCCGGAAGCCCGGCACCGCGTCCGACGCCACGAACACCCCCGGTACGCCGGGAGGCCCCGGTACGCCGGGAGCAGGGTCGCGGTGGAACGGGACGCGTTCCACCGTGACGAACCCCTCGTCGTCCGCCGGGGGCTCGAGCTCCCGGACCGCTCGCAGCTGCGAGGTGGGCGCCATCAGCCCCGGATGGCTCTTCGCCAGGACGCGCAGCTCCGCAGGCTCCGGCAGCCGGCCGAACCGGGCCAGCTGCCGGAGCACCAGGTTGACCTGAGCCTGGGCCAGCGGGGTGTCGAGCCACACGCAGCGCACCCCGGCGCCGTGCCGGGCGGACGTCTCCACCACCAGGTTGCGGGAGGCGCGGGTCAGGTACGTGTTGTCGAGCACCAGCCGCTCGGCGCCCGCACCCAGCCGGCGGTCGAGCTCGCGGGCGAGGGCGGCCAGCGAGCCGCCGCGCTCGTCGCGGCTGAGCCGCTCGTACCCCTCGAGGTCAGCGGCGAGCCGGCTCTTGCCCGCTCCGGGGATGCCCATGACCAGCAGCACCTCGGCGCCGGAAGGCGCCGGGGGCGGCCCGGCGGGGGTCCTGGGGCCGGCGGGCGGCGGGAGCTCGAGGGCGGCCACCGCTGACCGGACGGCCTGCGGGCTGCGCGCGCCCGGGATCGCGACCACGGCCGGCGACCGGGAGAGCACCCAGGCCAGGGTCTCCTGCGCCGCGGCCCGGCGCACCCGGCGGGGGCCTCCCAGCGGCGAGTGCGCGAGCACCGTGATCCCCTGCTCCTCGCAGCGCCGGACGACCCCGCCGCGGACGGCGGCGTCGTCGAACGGGCTGAGGGCGACCTCGACCGCGGCGACCGGGACGACCGGCAGCGCGGCGTCGAGCTGATCGCGGTTGACGTTCGACAGGCCCACGCGCGGGACCAGCCCGTCCTCGAGCAGCCGGGCGAGCGCGCGGACCGACGTCAGCCACGGTACCCGCGGGTCGGGCGCGTGCAGCAGGTAGAGGTCGATGCCCGCACCGCCGAGAGCGGCGAGGCTCGCCTCGCAGTGCTGCCGGATCGCGACCGCGCGGCCGTCAGGAACCCACGCGGCACCGACCCGGGTCATGCCGCCCTTGGTGACGATCCGCGCGCGGGCGCCGCGCAGCGCCTGCGCGACGAGCCGCTCGTTGCCGCCGGGGCTGTCCCCGTACGCGTGCGCGGTGTCGAACACGGTGATGCCGGCGGCCAGGGCGGCCGCGACCACCGGCGCCAGCAGCGCGGGCTCGACCCGCATGCAGCCCAAGCCGATCCGCAGCTCTCCCTCGTCCAGCCAGCCCGCCACGCCCCGATGGTAGGCGACCCGGCGTCCGGGCCCCACGGCCTGCCAGGACCGAAGCCCGGCGGGAGCCGGGCGCCGCCGGCTGAATGCGGCGGCGCCCGGCTCCGGATGCCTAGATGAGCGCGGCCGCTAACTGGAGCGGTCGCGGGCTCCAGGAGCCGGGCACGTCAGCACGGTCCCGTGAGCCGGCGCGGTCGAGCAGCTCCAGCTCGAGCAGGTCGTGCAGGCCGTCATGGCCGAAACCGCCGGCGTCCGGGAAGCTGAGCAGCCGCCTGCCCCAGGTCATCACCGCCTTGGCGTCACCGGGGCAGGCCAGCAGGTGCTGACGGTCGCGGAGCGCGAGGAAGAGGTAGAGCGTCGTGCGCTCGTCGGCGTCGTGATAGCGCGCCCCGCGCAGCAGCAGGTCGCACGCGGCGTCGAGGTCGTCCGGATCCGGCGGCTCGGCCCCGGGCCAGGGGTCGGTATAGCGGTCGTAACTGAGCCGCCCGAGGGTCAGGGCCACCTCCGGCCAGGCCAGGTCGCCGGCCGGCAGCCAGTAGAGCAGCGCCCCGGTCACGGCGATGGCCTCGTTGCGGTCGGCCCGGGCCGCGGCGACAGCCCGGGCGTCCTGCCCGTCCAGCTGCGCCGCCTGCTCGGTCACGCGGCGGTCGAGCAGCGCACCGAGCAGGGCGCGGGCCTCGGCGACCGCCGTCGGGACGCGGGGCCCGCTGCCGTTCGCGGAGCCCCGCATCTCTGGAACCCGCAGCTCGTAGCCCCGCATCTCGGAACCCTGCAGCAGCGCGGTCAGCTCCGCCCGCGCCCGGTCGATCGCCCGGTCCAGATCCTGTCCGCTGAGCAGCGGACGACTCGCGACACTCATCATGGCAAATCTTCCCCTCCAGAAGTTTTGCCAGGTGACGGTCGGCTCCGTCAGGGCCATGGCGACCGCCACCTGGGGTCTAGATTGTCACGGGCGATAGCCGTGACCGGCTGGAGAGGAAACGCAGGCCGACGGCACTCGGCCTAGCCATGAGTCGCAGCGGGAGTAACCAAATACGGCCGGCTGAATCATTTGCCCCCCAAAGGCTATTGATTCGTCAACCAGCGGTTACCCACCCGGCAGCTACCTGCCAGGCGAGCACTCGCCGGTAATCGGCAAGCGTGCGGCAGATACCTCGCTAAAGCGCTGCGGTATTGAGTACGACCCTTTTAGCTAGCGAAATAAATGCCTGCGGCCCGGGAGCCGGGAGCGGCTGGGGTTGCCCGCCCGGCGACTACGCGAGCATGCGTAGGACGGCGATGCGATCGCGCATCACGTGACCCTTTTTAACTTGTATTCATCCCTCACGACCCTTCCGCCGGACAGAGCAACCGCCGCGCGCGCCCTTCCCCGCGACATCCGACCACTCAGTCCCCTGCGGCCCTCCCCTCATCCGCCCCTTACGGCTCACCCAGGGCATTGCCCGCCCAGGATCTCGTGAGCACCACAGATGAGCATAGTGTAGCTAGATAAAGCATGTCTATCTATGTGACATTAACATGAATAAAGATTTCCGTTTTGAATGGTCCGCCCATTCAAGGCCAGCGGGCTGACCTGCGGCGCGCGATCGGCCTGGGGTTACCGACCCGATCTCGACCCTGGACCCTAAACCCGGACTCAGCCGAACCAGGAAGGCGCCGGTATGGTGCCGGGCTGGTACGTGCCGATAAACAGATACCCCTCTCCCGGCACTCGTACACCCTGTATCTCGTGCCTACCGGCGGGCCAGTTCTGCGGCGCTGGTCCCGAAGGCCCCGGCGGGCGGGTAGCCCGCGCAGGCCGCCTGCCAGCGATCGAGCAGCGGCCCGATGAGCTCGGCGGGCAGCGTGGCGGAAGCGGGCCCGCCGGACAGCACCTCGAGCGGCCCGAGCACGTAGACCTCGGCCAGGGTGGGCAGGTCCTCGAACTCCGCCGCCGGGTTCGAGCCGCCGGGCAGCCGGGTCGCCCGCTCGATCAGGCCGCTGCCGAGCTGCCGCACCGCCAGCCCCTCGCCCGCCAGCACGCACTCCACTGCGGCCAGGATCTCCACCGCCATCGCGTACGACTCGGCCAGGAGCAGACCGGCCCCGAACTCTCCCGGGCTGGGCGCCAGGCCCCGGCGGACCCGGGCCAGCGCGCCGAGGTGGTCCAGGTGCGCCCCTTCGTGGATGCCGCGCCAGACCTGCTGGGCCATCGCGGTCGCGGTGGACGGCACCTCGGCGATCGCCGTGCCGGGGTCATGCAGCCCGGGCAGGCACATCCAGGTCCGCCGGGCCAGCCGCCGGTTGACCGGCAGGCGCAGGGTGACGTGCCCGTCGCTGGGTGACGGCCGGAAACGGACGCCCCAGGACAGCTGCTGCCCGCTGATCAGCGGGCAGGCCGTGCCGCCGGGGAGGCCGGCCGCGGACGCGATGAGCTGCTCGCCGAAGGCGGCGATCAGGCGGGCCGCGCTCCAGACGACCTCCCGGACGCCGCGGATCGGGCCGGCCACCCGCCGGGTATCCGGGTACCACGGCGGTACCGGCCCGGCGAACCGCCGCAGCTGGCGGAGCCGGGCGGCGTGCTGGCCGCCGGAGGCGACGCGCAGCGACCTGATCACCTCGTCCAGGCCGCTGAAGGCCGCGGGATCCTCCCGCCAGGCAGGCCGGGAGCCCGGGCCGGCCGAACCAGGGCCGTCCAGGGCCACGCAGCCGACGGCCACGTCGGCCCAGCCCCGGACCGTCCACGCGTCAGCCTCGGCGTTTCCGGCCGGTACCCTCACCGCCGCGGTCGCCGCGGCGACCGCCCACGCGCGCGCAACAGGCGCCGCGACATGCGCCGGCCCGGGACCGTCCGCTCCCGGGCCGCGCACCCCACTACCCATCCGGCATTGACACGGCTCCGAAGTTGCTGGGATGACGTTTGTTCAGCTGTGGTAAGCCGGACTGTAGCGGCCCGGCAGCGGGAGCCTAGTACCTAGAACAAGCAAAAAGACTGGTAACGGCTTTAGTTATGGAAAACTAGGGCAGTCCAACCGGTTGGTTTGCGCCTATGATGGCGGTCTTGGCGCAGGTGAGCGGCCCGGCGAGAGGAGCGCGCGGTGGCGGCACAGGACGAGCGGCTTGAGGCCATCGCCGCGGCCGCCGCGGCCGTGCTGCGCGAAACGCCCTATCACGTCGTCCGGGCCGGGGATGTCGCCGCCATGGTCCGGCTGCCCGGGCAGACCGGGCGGTCGGCGGTCTGGCTCTACAACGAGGTGCACAACCGGCGGGTGCTGGTGGCGCTGGCCGCGGCCCACGCCTGGCGGGAATTCGCTGGCCAGGCGAGCTGGTCGCTGCCCACGCCGGTCGGCTCGGTGGCGGCGGCCCGGTCGGCGGCGGTCGCCGCGCTCGGCGTGATCATCGCCTTCCACCGGGCCGAGCAGTCGCTGATGACCCAGGTCGGCTACGGGATCGGCGACATCTCCACGGCGGAAAAACGCAAGCTGGCCGCGGGCACCGGCCTCACGCCGCCGGGCTGGCCGACCAGCCGGTGGGGCCGGGTCGCCGCGGCGGCGTGGCACGGCCGGTGCGACGTCTTCACCGATTTTCTCGAACCGGTGCTGCAGGCCTGCGCCGAGTCCGTCACCTGCCTGCCCGGGCCGAACGTCGAGGAGAGCGCCTCCCGGCTGTCCGACGTCGCCTTCCGGACCTGCCTGGCCGATCCCGACGGCCCGGTCGACCTGCTCGCGCGCGGCCTGGCGGCGCTGTGGTTCGAGCGCGACCTGGCCCGGGTGGCCGGCGCCCTGCCCCGGGACCTGGAAAGCGCCGAGACGGCCCTGGCCGCGGTGGCCCGGCGGCGGACCGATCCCCGGGCCGAGGCGAACGCCTGCGCCGTGGTGGTCCGGGTCATGCTCGAGGCCGGCACCCTGCACCGGCGGGGCATCTTCGAAGGGCGGCGGACGGTCGCGCTCTGGCAGAGCCTGACGTCCGACCTGGACGGTGCCGTAGCCCCGCCCTCCGCCGGAGCCGGAGCGGCCGCGGCCGACGCCACCGGCCACGACCGGCAGCGGCTGAGCGACGCCGCCAGCCACCTGGGCCTGACCGCGGTCAGGTACGGGGACCGGCGGACCGCGGCCGAGGCCTGGCAGCTGTCCCGCCGGGTCGCCGACGGCCTGGACCACGACCAGTCGCGGGTCGCCCGGGCCGACAACAACCTGGCCGCGCTGGCGGCCGAGGCCGGGCGCGGCGAGCAGGCCTGGACGCTCATCGCCGGCGTCCGGCAGACCCGGCTGGCCCTGCTGGACCGCCGGCCGCATGATGCCGCGGCGTGGCGGCGGCTCACGGTGACCGAGCGCACCCAGGCGGACGTGGCCCGGCTCAACGGCGCCGCAACCGAGAGCGTGCGGCTGGCCATGGCCCTGTTGGCGGACCGGCGGGGCCGGCTGGGTGACACGACCCACGCCGATACCGCCGAGGCCCAGATCACCCTGGGCCAGGCCCTGCTGACGGCCGGCCACCCGACCGCCGCGCGACGGCACCTGGAGGAGGCCGCCGATACCCGGCGGGACCGGTTCCTGCCGTCCTCCTACCGGGTGGCCGAAGACCTCATCTGGCTGGCCAAGGCGGCCCTGGTGCTCGGCCACCCGCGGACCGTGCTCGACCTGCTGGCCGGGCAGCCGGCGGAGACCGACTGGTTCCGCGACCAGGTGTCGTTCCGGCTCGGCTACACCGCCCGGCGGCTGCTCGCGCTGGCCGGCGGCGAGCTTGGCCGGGCCGAGGAGGCGGCAGCCGCCTTGCACGCGGCCCGGGACGAGCTGTGCGACTGGCCGCTCGACGCCGGGCTCGACCCGCTGATCGCGGACTACGACCGTTCCCTGGCCGAGCTCGCGCTGCTGCGAGACGAACCGGAGGACGCGGCCGGCCTGCTGGTCCGGCTGGCCGAGCAGGAGGCCGGGGCGGGGGTCGCGGACGGAGGCAGCGGCGGTCCGCCGTGCCCCGCCAAGGGCTGGACGCTCGTCCTGCTCGCCCGGGCCGCGGGCCGGTGCGGCGACGCCCAGCGGGCCACCGACTGCTTCCGGTCGGTCACCGAGCTGCCCGCTGCGGGGGTCGATCCCTGCCACCCGGTCGTCCTGACCGCCCACTGCGACGAGGCCGAGCGCCGCGCGGCCGCCGGGGACACCAGGCAGGCGGCCGACCTGCTCGCGCCGGTACTCGACCGCACCCTGCTAGCGCATGGGCGGCCCGCCCTGGGCGAGGCTCATCCGCTGCTGACCCGGGCCCGCGCCGTGGCCGGGCGACTGGGCATTCCCATCCCTTACACGCTGCCCGGGGCGGATGAGGCTTCGCTGGACATCGACGTCTGAGACCCCGGCCGTTCCGGCCTCAGGGGATGCGGACGTCGTGGTGGGCGCGGGCGAACTCGCGGTTTTCTTCGGTAAGGGTGGCGGGGCGGACGGGGACGACCAGGGACCAGTGGTGGCCGACCGGGCAGCGCTGGATGCGGGCTATCACCAGGTCGATCTCCTTGAGCTTGATGCCGGGGATCCAGATGGTGGTGAACACGTGGCCCTGGCGGCACCGGACGATGGTGTTGGTGCCCAGGTTGTAGCCGAGGCGGCGGGCGATCAGGGTGCCGCCGGTGGCCACTCCGGCCGCGATCAAGATCGTTTTCACTACTCGCCGTGACATCTGGTCATTATCGCACTGCGCGGATATAGCGCAGCATGGGCAGGTCGCCGTCGGCTTCGACGCGGAAGCCGGCCGCTTCGGCCAGGGGAGCCAGGTCGATGGCCTGGGCGTGACGCAGGCCGTGGGGGCCGCGGTGCCAGCGGGACGGGCGGAAGTCGGCGATGAACAGGGTCCCGCCGGGGCGCAGGACCCGGAACATCTCGGCGAAGGCGGCAGCCCGGTCCGGCTCGGGGATGTGGTGCACGGCGAGGGTGGAGGTGACCACGTCGAAGGTGCCGTCGGGCCAGCTGAGGTCCTGGGCCGCACCGACGGTGAAGGCGGCGTTGGCGGGGGCCCGCCGGGTGGCGTAGGCGATGGCCGGCGGGGACGGGTCGACCCCGGCGACCTGGCCGCCGGGGGTTACGGCGGCGGACAGCAGCCGGGCCAGGTAGCCGCCGTTGCAGCCGATGTCGAGGGTCCGGTCGCCGGGGCGGGCGCCGCTCAGCGCGACGATCCGGCGGTAGACCCGGCGGCGGCGGCCGCCGAACGCGATCACGCTGGTGAGCTCGTAGGTCCAGACTCGCTCGATGACGGTGCCCGCCCGGGCCGGGCGGGACTTCAGGACGTGGTTCAGCACGAGATCCTCCGATTAACTTAGTTTTGACTAAGTTATCATAACTTAGTCAAAACTAAGTTGTCAGGGGTGACGGCTACTATGCGGAGGATGGAGGAGATGGCACCGGGCCGGGAGACGGCCAGGGACGAGATGGCCGAGGGCGAGGCGGCTGGGGAGGAGAAGGGGCGGCCGGAGATGGCACCGACCCGGCGGACCCGGCTGAGCGCCGCCCAGCGGCGCGAGTCGATCCTGGCCGCGGCGGCGGAGGTGTTCTCGGCGGCCGGGTACCGGGCCGGGAAGGTGTCGGACGTGGCGGCCCGGGTCGGGGTGAGCGAGCCGGTGATCTTCCAGAACTTCGGCTCCAAGGCGGCCCTGTTCGCGGCGGTGGTCGACCGGGTGGCCGTCGATGTCCAGGCGGAGCTTGAACGGCTGGCGGGACGGCCCGGGTCGGCGGCCGGGCTGCTGGCGCACGCGCTCGAGCCCGGGCATCCACACGCGCACGCAGATGGATTCGGGGCGCACGGGGTGCTCTTCTCGGACGTGTTCGCGCTGATCGGGGAGCCGGAGCTGACCGAGGCGGCGCGGCGGGCGGCGCGGACCATCGCCGGTCACCTGGCGGACCTGATCCGGCGCGGCCAGGCGGATGGCGACATCCGCGCCGATCTCGATCCCGGGCCGGCCGCCTGGCTGCTGCTCTCCGTCTTGTCCACGCGGGCGTTCCGGACGGCGGTCGCGCCGGACCACGACCGAGTCGAGGACGGCATTTCGGCGCTGGCGCTCCGGCTCCTGACTGAGGAGGTTCGCGGAACATGATGCAAGCACTGGACGCCGCTGGCGCGTTCGGTCCGTTCGACGGGCGGAGCTGGCTGAATACCGCGCACCAGGGACCGCTGCCGCGGCCGGCGGTCGAGATGGCCGTGCAGGCCGCCGAGCTGAAGGCGGCGCCCCACCGGATCGGCGACGATGACTTCAGCGCGGTGCCCGAGCGGCTGCGGGCGCTGCTGGCCCGGCTGGTCGGCAGCCCGCCGGACCAGATCGTGCTCGGCAACAGCACCTCGTACGGCCTGCACCTGGTGGCCAACGGCCTGGACTGGCAGGACGGCGACGAGGTGCTGGTGATCGAGGGGGACTACCCGGCCACGATCTTGCCGTGGCAGCGGCTGGACCGGCGGGGCGTGCGGGTACGCGCGCTGCGCCCGGCCGGCCAGCAGGCGGCTGAGCTGCTGTCCGGGGCCGAGCTCGCGGCGGCCATCGGGCCGCGCACCCGGCTGCTGGCCGTGACCTGGGTCGACTCGTTCACCGGGCGGACGCTGGACCTGGACGAGCTGGGCGCGGTGTGCCGCCAGGCGGGGGTGCTGCTCATCGTCAACGCGTCCCAGGCGCTCGGCGCCCGGCCGCTGGACGTGTCCGCTACCCCGGTGGACGCCGTCGTCGCGTGCGGCTACAAGTGGCTCTGCGGCCCGTACGGCACCGGGTTCGCCTGGCTGCACCCTGACCTGCTGGACCGGCTGCGGCCGCAGCAGGCGTACTGGCTCGCGATGCAGGGCGGGCGGGGGCTGGACCAGATGCGCGAGACCTCCGTGCGGGACGACATCGGCGTGCACGCCTTCGACGTCTTCTGCCCGGCTGGCTTCGCCACCACGCTGCCCTGGATCGCGTCCCTCGAACTGTTCCTCGGCACCGGCATCGACGCCATCGCCGACTGGGACCAGCACCTGGTGGACCGGCTCGTCACCGGAATCGACCCGGAACGGTACCGCCTGGTCAGCCCGGCCAGCGGCCCGGCCCGGTCCACGCTGGTGGTCCTCTCCCCCATTGGCGATGACAGCGAGCAGCGCCATCGCCGACTCAGCGCGGCCGGGATCGACATCGCGTACCGCGAGGGCAACCTCCGGGTCTCCGCCCACCTGTTCAACCAGCCCGCGGAGATCGACCGGGCCCTGGCCGCGTTGCACGCGGACGGCCCTGGGTAACGTAAGCCGGGTGGCGGATGCACTTCCCGGCCGGCCGTCGTCGCCCCTGGGCGCGACGCCGATGGAGGACGGGGTCAACTTCGCGGTCGCTTCCAGCGTGGCCGAGGGGGCCGAGGTCTGCCTGATCTCCGAGTCCGGCGAGGAAACCCGGTACCGGCTGCCGGACTACGACGGCGGGGCCTGGCACGGGTTCGTTCCGGATATCGGCCCGGGGCAGGCGTACGGGTTCCGGGTGCACGGGCCGTACGACGCCGCCCAGGGGCTGCGCTGCAACCCGGCCAAGCTGCTGCTCGACCCGTACGCGCGGGCGGTGCGGGGGGAGGTCTCGTTCGGCCCGGAGGTGTTCGACTACTCCTGGGACGACCATGACGCGCCCAGTTCGCTCGACTCGGCCGGGCACGTGCCGCTCAGCCTGGTCACCGACGCGGCCTTCGACTGGGGCACCGATGCCCTGCTGCGGCACGACTTCGCCGACACCGTGATGTACGAGGTGCACGTCAAGGGCTTCACGATGCGGCACCCGGACGTCCCGCCAGAACTGCGTGGCACGTACGCGGGGCTGGCACATGACTCCGTTCGGTCGTATTTGTCTGATCTGGGGGTTACGGCGGTCGAGCTCTTGCCGGTGCATCAGTATGTGCCGGACGAGTTCCTGCTGAAGCGGGGGCTGACGAACTACTGGGGCTACAACACCATCGGGTACTTCGCGCCGCACGCGGCCTACTCGGCCGCGGTGCGGGCCGGGTCGCCGGGCGGGCAGGTAACGGAGTTCAAGGCGATGGTGCGGGCGCTGCACGAGGCGGGGCTCGAGGTCATCCTGGACGTGGTGTTCAACCACACCGCCGAGGGGGGCGAGGGCGGGCCGTCGCTGTGCTTCCGCGGGCTGGACAACACGGCCTACTACCGGCTGAACCCGGGGCACCCGGATCAGTACTACGACACCACCGGCACCGGGAACTCGCTGAACGCGGGGAACCCGGTGGCGCTGCGGCTGATCATGGACTCGCTGCGCTACTGGGTGACCGAGATGCACGTCGACGGGTTCCGGTTCGACCTCGCCACCACGCTGGCCCGCCAGTACGGCGGCTTCAGCCGGATGTCCGCGTTCTTCGACCTGGTGGCGCAGGATCCGGTGGTGTCGTCGGTCAAGCTCATCGCCGAACCGTGGGACGTCGGCCAGCTGGACCGCTACGACCTCGGCGAGTTCCCGGAGCTGTGGCACGAGTGGAACGGCAAGTACCGGGACAGCATGCGTGACTTCTGGCGCAGCCAGCACATCGGCCTGGGCGAGTTCGCCACCCGGTTCGCCGGGTCGGCCGACCTGTACGGGGACGACCGGCGGCGGCCGACGGCCTCGGTGAACCTGATCACCGTGCACGACGGGTTCACGCTGCGGGACCTGGTGTCCTACGACGGCAAGCACAACGAGGCGAACGGGGAGTCGAACCGGGACGGGGCCAATGACAACCGGTCCTGGAACTCTGGTATTGAGGGCCTGACTTCTGACCCTGCGGTGCTGGCGCTGCGGGGACAGCGGTCGCGGGCGATGCTGTGCACGCTGCTGCTCTCGTTCGGCGTGCCGCTGCTGCTCGGCGGCGACGAGATGGGACGCACCCAGGACGGCAACAACAACGCGTACTGCCAGGACAACGAGATCTCCTGGGTGGACTGGGCGTCGGCGGACGCGTCGCTGCTCTCGTTCGTCAAGGACCTGGTGGCGTTCCGCCGGTCCCACCCGGTGTTCCGGCGGCACCGGTACCTGACCGGCGTCGAGGCGGGCGAGCTCGGCTGGTATACCCCGGACGGGGCGCCGATGACCCAGCCCGGCTGGGACGACGGCTCGGCGCTGGCGATCGGGGTGTACCTGGACGGCTCGGATGCGCCGGACAACGGGCCGGACGGGCAGCCGCTGTTCGACGACGACTTCCTCGTCCTGGTGAACGGGTGGTGGGAGGGTATTGAGTTCACTCTTCCTGACTGCCGGCCGGGACTTACATGGCACGTGGCGATCGACACGTTCGAGCCGGCCGCGGTGGCGGCGGCAGCGGTGCGGCGGGCGGGCTCGCGGGTGCGGGTGAACCCCCGTTCGGTCCTGGTACTGCGCGGACCACGCGCGTGCCTGCGGAGCACAGTGACTTATCCGTAGAGTCTGGTCATAGTCACCTGGGGAGGGGAGCCGTCGTGTCCGCGCTTCCGGCTGAGCTGATGCTTGATCCGGTGCGCCAGATCGACGGCTTCGTGCATGCCTGCCTGGTGGACGCCACCAGCGGCATGATCCTGAGCTCGCTGGAAGAGCCGGACGGACCGCGGCTGCCGGTGGCGGCGGCCGGGGCGGCCGACGTGATCAGTGTCCTGTCCCTGATGACCGGCGAGCTGGCCGCCGACGGCGACGTCGAGGACGTCATCGTGACCCTGCAGAGCCACTACCTGCTGATCCGGCTGCTGCGGCCCGCTCCCGGGCAGCGGGTCCTGCTGCTGGTGACGCTGGCCCGGCCGCACGCCAACATGGCCATGGCGCACCGCGAGATCCGCGACTTCAGCAGGCCCTGTGCCGGGAACACGATTGGGTGGCCTGAACCATGACCCCAAGCCAGAGCCCGGTCGCCCTCCGGCTGGACCAGATCCTCGACCCACTCCAGCGTGTCGCAGAGCGCGTAGCCGTTGCGCCAGGCCACGTCGCGGACGGTGGCGAGCCCGTCGAACTGCCAGGCGACGGCCCACTGCTCGTTCGTGACGATGGCCCAGGGATGCGCCATCGGGCGCAGCTGGGGGCAGCCCTCGGCGGGAATCTCGCGGCGCGTCAGGCGTTCGGCCTGCTGGCTGACGTCGTCCCAGACGGCGGCGACATCGAGCCGGAGCAGCGATCCGACCCGGGCGACCGGCGCGGCCAGAACCGGACGCCGGCCAGCGGACTGGCCGGCCCCGGGAGGGTCAGTGCGACGAGCGCGTCCAGCGCCACCGACCAGAGCAGGTTCCGCAGCTCACTGCGGCTGACGACGTCTCCGCTCACCAGCAGCGCGCCGACGCCGCCGCGGTCGCCGTCGCTGGCGATTATCTCGTTCCACTGGATCGGCCGATATCCGCTGCGAGCGGATAAGCCGGGTCCGCAGGTCCGGGATCGCCGACGACTCGGCGTAGGTGAGGTAACCGCCGCTCAAGAATACCATTCCGCCCGGATTACCGATGATTTCGAGCGCACCGGAGGCACGCTGCTGAGCGAGCAAGGAAAGTCCAGCAGAAATCTGCGTTCTCATGTTTGCTTCTGGTGCGCTCAGTCCAAATCACCTCCTCCGCCACAACCCGCAGCCGCCCCGGCCCCGCTGCTTCGCATCACCCCGGGCCGCCCCCAGCCGAGGGCGGCCGACCAGAGCGTATAACCCTTGCGATCCGCGTCACCAGCCGGGTACCCGAAACGATTCGGATGCCCCGCAAGCGATGCGAGAAATTACTTTGCGTAACGAACTAGCCACTGACAAACGTTCTTTCCGTCTCGATCCGGCGAAGGCCAACAAGCCTCCCACCTGCACGTCTCGGTCATGGCATCCTAGGTTACCGTCATCCAGAGCCACCGTCAGGCGCAAAGAGGCACACCGGTGAACCGCACTCAAGTTATCAATAACACGCTTAAGGAATTCCGCCAGAACGTACCCGATTACGTGGGCAGCGGATTCGTTGACATGTCGACTGGAATGCTTCTCGCAGTGGACACCGTTGATAACCATCCGCGTGAAATTCTCGACGTACTGGCGGCGGCGACGGCTGATCTTTTCCAGGGCAAGAATGTCACTCAGATCGAGGCGCTCTGGAATCAGTTCCGCGATAACCTGGTCCACCTTTTCCTGCGCAGCACGAGCAATCCCGAGGTAACCGCGGTCATAATCTGCACACGCCAGGTGAGCATCGGGATGCTCTTCGCGCAGGCCCGGGCGGTCATGAAGGAGTACGACGCGGCCGGCTGACCCCGCACGGTGGCCCGGCCCGGCCGGGGCGGCCCAGCCGGGGCGGCCTGACCCGGCGGGCGGCCTGGCGTCTTCAGGCCCTGCTGCTCAGAAACGGGCTGGTGTGGGCCTGGGCCCACTGGCGGAACGTACGGGGCGGCCGGCCGGTGACCTCGGCCACGTCGGGCTGGGGCTGGGACTCGTCCAGAGTGCCCTTTACGTAGAAGTCGAAGAACGCGTCCACGTACGCCGCGGGCATGGCGGCGCTCATCTCGGCCCGGGCCTCGTCGTCGGGCTGCCCCTCGAAGCGCAGGTCGCGGCCGAGGACCTCGCCCAGGATGCGGACCCGGTCGGCCGGGCGCAGGGCCTGCGGTCCTGACACCGTGTAGATGCGGCCCTCGTGGCCGGCCGCGGTGAGGGCGGCCGCCGCCACCGCCGCGATGTCGGACGGGTCGGCCACGGCAATCGGTACCCCGGCGAACGGGGCCCGTACCAGGTTCCCGGCCTGCAATTGCGGGACCCACTGCAGCGTGTTGGACATGAAGCCGAAAGCCCGGACCATCGTCCAGGCCAGGCCACAGGCGCGGACCGCCTGCTCGGACTCGATCATGTAGCGGGAGACCGCGTTGCCCGTGTCGCCGCTGGCCGCGGAACTGCCGGACATCAGCACCACCCGGCGGACGCCTGCCTGCCTCGCCGCCGCCAGCGTGCCGGCCATGTCCTGGTACCCCGGGTAGAGAAACATCGCCTCCGCGCCGGCCAGGGCGGGCCGCATGCTCTGCGGCTGGTTGAGGTCGCCGGTCACCGGCTGCACGCCCGGCGGGAAGTCCTGTTCGCGGCCGGCCCTGGTCAGCGCCCGGACCGGCTGCCCCGCGGCGGCCAGCGCGCGTACCAGCTCGCCGCCGACGTTGCCGGTCGCCCCCGATACCAGGATCATCAGCTCTCCTCCGCTCGCGGCTCCGCACATGTTAGGGATCGTTCCCTAACATGTGCACGCTACGATCGATAGCAGGATCACGCAAGGGGACTTTGGTGCGGCTCTTTCGAAGCGAGAGGTTCAGCGGCTGGCACGCGGCCCCGGCTTCCGTGCCTCAGGATCCTCATCCGTACCACTGGATGTACCTGTCACCCGCCCCGGCCCTCACCTCGCCCCGGGAAACGGCATTGATGCTCCATCGATGCCGCGATCACGACATTGATGCTCCATCCATGCCGCCAGCCGGGCCCGGCGGGATGCGGCGGGGCGGGGGCGGGCGGACCGCGGGCACCGGCCGTCTCGGGAGCCGGGTGCTCATTCCAGAAGAGCCACACGCGGGGGACCTGCATGCCGCGTAGGGCAGCGTCGCACAGTGCAGGATCGCGTAGTTCAGCGCGGACACGGGAGCACGTGCTCGGTGTCGCGCACGAGCTGTTCTACTGGCACGGGATCCGGGCTACCGGCGTGGACCGGGTCGCGGCCGAGGCGGGCGTGGCCCCGACCACCTTGTACCGGCTGTTCACCTCGAAGGATGACCTGATCGCGGCCTACATCGAGCGGGCCAGCGGGCTTTACCGCGAATGGTTCGACGCGGCGGCCGCGGCCGGCGGGCCGGATCCGCGCGGGGCGATCCTGGCCGTATTCGACGCGCTGGGTGAGCAGGTCCAGCCGGAGCACTGCCGGGGCTGCCCGTTCCTGATGGCCCTGGCGGAGTTCCCCGATCCGGCGCATCCGGCGCACCGCGCCGCGGTCGCCGTGAAGGCGTGGGTCAGGGAACGGCTCGGTCAGCTCACTGCGACCCTGGCCGGCGACGGCCGCGCCGGACTGCTGGCTGACCAGCTCTCGCTGGTGATGGAGGGCACGTACGCGTCGGCCCAGGCGCTCACGGCCGACGGCCCGGCCAGGCACGCCCGCGCGGTGGCCGAGTCGCTCCTCGACGTGAGCGGATGACACACGTCGGTGGCGAGCTGGACGGCGGCTGGCTTCGCCGGGCCGGCCCGGTGGCCGGATGAGGCTGCGTGGCCGGATGCGGCATTGCCGGGCGCGGCTACGACCATCATCACGCTGGCGATCGCGATCATCACGATCCCGGCAGCTCCGGTCAGGTACGCCCCCCTGGCGTGCTCCCGGCTTACCACGGCCGTCATCTCAGCTACCCCGTTTCGCTTGGTCAGACCCTTGTTCCCCGTACTCCTATAGTGGGGAAAAGGCGGCAATAAATACGACGGTGCGGCCCCCCGAATGTCATCGGGGGTTATCCCCCGTCCTCTCCGGCCGCGGGCAGCCCCCGCCAGATGGCTTGATCACCAGTCACAGCAGCCCGCGTAGTTGCCGGCAGTTACGGGAGCAAGGCATTGATAAGCTAGCTACAGCACCGAAACGTGCCCATTTCCGGCGGCCTGCGGCCGCCGGTGCCGCGAACGGGAGGCGTGCGTCGTTGGGAACCAGCCCATCGCGGGACGAGGGATTCCCGGCGCCGCCCCGGCTCGATACCAGCACCGCGCACTCGGCCCGGGTCTGGAATTACCTGCTCGGCGGCAAGGACAACTTCGCGGCCGACCGTGAGGCCGGCGACCTGGTGCAGCGGCTGTTCCCCGGTATCGCCCAGCTGGCCCGGCTGCAGCGCCGGTTCCTGGTCCGGGCGGTGCGCTACCTGGCCGGGGAGGCCGGGATCCGGCAGTTCCTGGACATCGGCACCGGCCTGCCCACGGCCGACAACACCCACCAGATCGCGCAGCAGATCGCCCCGGAATCGCGGATCGTCTACGTCGACAACGACCCGCTCGTGCTGGTCCACGCCCGGGCC
This sequence comes from Streptosporangiaceae bacterium, assembly GCA_025934635.1. Next base: position 31,833 of record JAICWX010000048.1, read on the forward strand.
CTGCTGACCAGCGCTCCCGGCGGCATGACCAGCTACATCGAGGCCGACGTGCGCGACACCGGGGAGATCCTGGGCGAGGCCGGCCGCACGCTGGACTTCGGGCAGCCCGTCGCGCTGATGATGCTGGGCATCCTCGGGCAGATCCCCGACTCCGCCCGTCCCGGCTCGATCGTGTCCACGCTGCTCGATGCGCTGCCGCCGGGCAGCTACCTGGCCCTGAGCGATGGTACCGACACCACTCCCGCGCTGAACCAGGCGATCGCCGCCTACAACCAGAACTCGGTGAACTCGTACTACCTGCGCAGCCCGGAGCAGCTGGCTGGCTTCTTCGACGGCCTGACGCTGGTGCCGCCCGGCGTGGTCACCCCGTCCCAGTGGCGGCCCGAGCTGGTCGACATCGGCGGCGAGCCCCGCGCGGTCGAGGCGATCTGCGGCGTGGGCTTCAAGGCCTAGCGGCAGGCCCCGCATCAGTTGAGGGCGATCGCGACGACAGCGAGGGTGCACAGGCTCAGGCCGGCCCGCTGGACGGGGCTGAACCGCTCGTGCAGCAGGACCCGGGCCAGCAGCACGGTCACGCCCGGATAGAGCGAGACAAGCACCGCCGCGGTGGCCAGCATGGCGAAGTGGGTGGCGTAGAAGTACAGCAGGGTCGCGGTCATCCCGCTGGCGCCCACCAGCGCGGGCCAGCCGGCGGCCCGGATGGCGGGGCGCAGCGGCACCCGGGTCCTGATGGCGATGGCCAGCACGAGCAGCAGCGAGCTGGTCTGCTCCGACGCCACCGGCCACAGGCCCGCGCCCTGGCCGGCCTGGGCCAGGCCGATGAACATGACGCCGAACGCCGCGCCAGCGGCCAGGCCGTCGGTCATGCCCGACCCGAACATGCCGCGCAGCGAGCCGCTGGCCGCGACGAGCACGATCGCCGGGAGCGCGACCAGCACGCCGGCCAGGGCCAGCACGGTCGGGCGCTCCCCCAGGGCGATGCCGGCCGCCACCGGCACCCCGGCTGCGGCCACGGCCGAGACCGGCCCGACCACGGTCATCTGCCCGCGGGCCAGGCCGCGGTACAGCATGGTGGTGCCGACCCCGCCGCCGAGGCCGCTGACCAGGCCCCAGGCGACCGCGTGGACGGTCGGCCCGGGGCCCCCGATGGCCAGCAGCGCCACCCAGGCCAGGGCGGCCGCGACGAAGGACCCGACCACGTTGACCGGGACTGCTCCCAGCTTGCGGGAGGCCAGGCCGCCGGCGAAGTCGGAGCCGCCGTACAGGAGGGCCGCGGCCAGCCCCAGGATGATGCCCACGGTTACTCACTTGCTTTCTGAGGAGGGAAGAACATAGGTGAGGATGACGGTGCCGGTGTTGAGGGCGAGCGTGCCGGCCAGTTCCAGCTGGACGGTCGCGGCCGGGCGGAACAGCAGGCTGTCCGCGGTGGCCTGGCCGAAGAACAGCGGGTGGACCCAGAGTCGCAGCTCGTCGAGCAGGCCGTGCTCGAGCAGGGCGTAGGAGAGCTGACCGAACCCGTACTGCACGATGTCCTGGCCGGGCTGTTCCTTCAGGCGGCGGATTGCCTCTATCGCCTTGTCCCCGGCGATCAGGTGAGTATTGGGCCACTCCGGTTCGGTCAGGGTGCTGGAGACGACATACTTGGCCATGGTGTTGATCCGGTCGCTGTACGGGTCGCCGGACCGGGCCATCCAGGCGGCGGCCATGCCGGGGTAGGTGCGCGCGCCCATCAGCAGGGCGTCGCAGCCGAACAGCAGGTCCATCTGGACCTTGCCGCCGGTGCCGTCCGGCTCGATGCCGTTGCCCGGCCAGTCCTGCGGGTCCTGGATAACACCGTCGAGGGTGATGTACGTGGAGTTGATGATCTTTCGCATGGGACGATCCTGACAGGAATCGGTCCTGGGATTAAGATCCGATCTAATGAATAAAGTCAGTACCAATTCTGGGGTGTTCGTGGTCCTCGACCGGGCCGCGAAGATCCCGCTGCACCGGCAGATCGAGATCTCGATCCGGGATTCGATCCGCGCCGGGCGGCTGTCGCGCGGTTCGTCGCTGCCGCCGTCCCGGGTGCTGGCCGCCGACCTGGGCGTTTCCCGGGGCGTGGTGGTGGAGGCCTACAGCCAGCTCTCTTCGGAGGGGTACCTGGCCAGCTACGCGGGCGGCTACACCCACGTCGCGGCCGGCCCGGCCCCCGCGGTGGCCGGGCTCAGCCTGGCCCGGGAGATCCCGCCGCGGATCGACCTCAGCTACGGCCGCGCCGACGTGTCCAGCTTCCCCCGGGCGGCCTGGCTGCGCGCCATCCGCGGCGCGCTGGCGAACGCGCCGAACGAGCTGTTCGGCTACCTGTCCGGCAGCGGCGTGCCGCAGCTGCGCACGGCCATCGCGGACTACCTGAACCGGGTCCGCGGCACCGTGGCCCACCCCGAGCGGATCGTCATCTGCACCGGCTACGCCCAGGGCATCGCGCTGCTCATCGGGGTCCTGGCGGCCACCGGCGCGCGGCGGCTGGCGCTGGAGGACCCTTCCTCGGGCGACGACGCGCTGCCGGCGGCGCGGGCGGCCGGGCTCGAGGTGACGGGGATCCCGGTGGACCGGGACGGCATCCGGGTGGACCTGCTGCGCGAATCCGGCGCCGACGCCGTGATCCTGACCCCCTCCCACCAGTGGCCCACCGGTTCTGTGCTGTCCGCCGGGCGCCGGGCCGCGCTGCTGCGCTGGGCCGACGAGCGCGGCGCGGTGGTGATCGAGGACGACTACGACGCCGAGCTGCGCTACGACCGGACGCCGGTCGGCTCCCTGCAGGGGCTGGCCCCGGACCGGGTCGTCTACGCCGGGTCGGCGAGCAAGACGCTGGCGCCGGGGCTGCGGCTGGGGTGGTTCGTCATGCCGGGGCACCTGGCCGGGCCGATGGCCGAGGCCAAGATCGCCGCCGACCGCGGCTCCCCCGCGCTCGAGCAGCTCGCGCTGGCCGACCTGATCACCCGCGGCGAGTTCGACCGGCACCTGCGCCGGATGCGCCCGGTCTACCGGCGCCGCCGCGACGCCCTGCTGTACGCGCTGGCCCGGCGGCTGCCCTGGCTCGAGCCGGCCGGCGTGTCGGCCGGGCTGCACCTGGTCACCTGGCTGCCGCCGCACCTGGACGAGGCCGCCGTGGTCGGCGCGGCGGCCCGGGCCGGGGTCGGCATGGATGGCGTGACCCCGTACCGGATCAGCCACCCCGGTCCCGGCGGGCTCATCTTCGGCTACGCCGCGGCCAGCGAGCAGGACATCGCCGAAGGCGTCGCCATCCTGGCCACGGTGATCGGCCGCTAGCCGCCCCGGCGGATCCTGAGCTGGGCGGACACGAGGTGCCAGGCCAGCGGCAGGCCGCCGATGACGGCGATGGCGATCCCGTCGCTGACGTCGCCGCCGATGACGGCCAGGATGCCGAAGGCCATCACCACGTAGCACAGCCCGAGCAGGATCCGCGACCCCAGCCGCCGTGGGCCCGCCGACGGGGCGAGGCCGCGGACCGCGGGACGAAAAGGATAAAGCCAGCTCGTTCGGAATAATTAATCGGCTACGGCGGGGAGGCGGTCCGCGGCGGCCCGGCTGAGCACGTGCCTGCGGAACAGGTCGGTGGCGGGCAGCTGGCGGCGCTCGGCGGACCAGGTGAGGAAGATCGGGCGGACCGCGCCTTCGTCACCGATACGCAGGTAGGCCACTGGGCCCGGGACCGCCTCGGGTGATCCGGCCCGGGGCGCGGGGACCACGGCGACGCCCAGGCCGGCCGCGACGAAGCCGCGGACGTTGGACAGGTCGTCGCCCTCGAAGATGACGTCGGGCCGGAACCCGGCCTGCTGGCATAGCTGGTCGGTCAGCCGCCGCAGCGCGGAGGCCGACCGCAGGCCGATGAACGGCTCTCCGGCCACCTCGGCCAGCCGGATCTGGCCCCGGCCGGCCAGCGGGTGATCGCGCGGCAGGGCCAGGCGAAGGGGCTCGTGCCCGATCAGCCGGGTGCGCGTCGCCTCGTCCGGGGAGCGCCGCGAGCCCAGCTCGAGGTCGGCGTGACCGCCGTCCAGGGCCACCGAGTCCGGGTCGTCGCGCACCTGGGTGAGCAGGAACCGGACGCCCGGGTGCGCGGCGCGGAAGCTGCGGGCCAGGTCGGGGACGAGCCAGGTGCCCAGCGAGGGCTGGAAGGCCAGCGCCACGGTGCCGGTGTCCGGGTCGACGAGCTGGCTGACCGCGGCGATGCCGTCGTCCAGGTCGTGCAGCATCGCGTCCAGGTACGGCTTGAAGACCGCCCCGGCGTGGGTCATCCGCAGGATCCGGCCGGAGCGGCGCAGCAGCGGCGTGCCGATCTGCGCCTCCAGCCGGGCCAGGGCCCGGGAGACGCCGGACTGCGTCACCGGCTCCAGCTCGCTGACCTCGGTCACGGTGGTGCCGTCAGCCACCTGCTGGAGCCAGCGCAGAGCGTCGGTATCCACACCCATGACCATAACTCATGTTTACCTTGTCAATAAGTCATTGGACGCATAAGTGCTGGTGACGCACACTGGAAGTGAGCCCTGAAACGGAGGAAAATAAGATGGTTGCTTCCCTGTTGAGCACGGTTCGCGAGCAGCTTCGCGAGAGCCGTGAGGAGCACGCCCGGCGGGCGTCGCTGGCGCGCGAGCTGTCCAGCTACCACAGCACTGCGGACCTGAATGACCTGCACGCCATCCTGGACCGGTACGACGACCGCGAGACCAGGCAGATCCGCCGCATCCTGGCCAGCCAGAACAGCCTCTAGCGGCCGGCAGCCGCCGGCACGCAGGGTCCTGACGTGCGCAGAGGCGTACGATAGGGGGACGCGGAGTGGTGGCTGAGCAGGCGCGCGAGGTAACGATGAGACCACGGTGGCACCGGAAGAACCTGGTGTTGCGGAGCTCGTCGGCCGGGCCGGCCGGCTGGTCGGGTGTCACCGGGCGGCGGCCGGTTCGCGGACGCCCGCGAAGGGGTCTCCGCAGGCGGATCCGGACGGGTGTCCTGGTCGCCGTCATCGGGCTAATCCGGCTCGCCCGCTTCGCGCGCTCCCGCCCGGGAATCGGTTTCCTGCTGGCCGGAGCGCTGCTCGTGGTAGCCGGGAACCTGCTGCCCAGCGGAGCCGCCGTCATCGCCGGGATGATGATCTCCCTGCGGGGAGCGGCCGTCCGGCTCGGCGTGACGGAATCGCACCGCCGCCCGGGCGGAGCGGACTTCTTCGGATTCGGGACCCCGCCGCCAGGCCACAGGTAATCAGGCGCCGGCGAGGTGGCTGGTCAGCTCGGCCAGGAACTGCTCCGGCTGGTCCAGGTGCGGGCCGTGACCCGCGTCCTCGATGACCGCCTCCCGGTACTGCCCGCCGGCCACCGCGTAGCCGTTGAGCACCGCCCGGGTCTGCGCCAGCATCGGCTGCGGCGGCCAGGTCTGGTCGCCCGGCCAGCCGGGGATGGCGCCGAGCGAGCCCAGGTAGGCCAGGTCGTACAGGGACGTGTCGGAGACGATGACGTCGTCGGCGCCGCGGATCCAGAGCACCGGCGGCTTGGGCTCCACCCCGGACAGGTCGGCGATCCGGAAGTGGGTCGGGGCCATCGTGTTGAGCACGCCGCGCTCGCCGGGGGCGAAGCCGGGCCACGCGTCCACCGGGCGCGAGTCGCCCGGGTAGTGCCACTCACCGGTCCGGGTGGACAGCATCGACTCCACGAAGATGTCCAGGTGCTCGGGGACGTGCGGCGGCTTGACGTAGTGCGCGAGCAGCACGTTTCTGGGTGACAGCGGGCTTTTGTCCGTCCGGTCCTGGCCCGCCAGCCGTTCCACGAACTCCGGGTTGGCGCTGCTGCCGCCGGAGCCGGCCCCCCACGGGTCGCATAGGATCCCGTCCACGCCCCGGGTCCCGCCGAACCCGAACGGCGAGACCGGATCCACCAGCGTCAGCGACGCGACCCGGTGCGCGCCCGGCCGGTCGACCAGGTACTGCAGCACAACGCCGCCGCCCATGCTCCAGCCGACCAGGTGGACCTGGTCGAGGTGCAGCGCCTCGATGGCGGCGGCCAGGTCGTCGGAGAAGTCGCGCACCCCGCGGGTGGCGTCGATCGGCTCGTCGTCGGTGTCACCGAAACCGCGCAGGTCGATGGCCAGCGGCCGGTACGGCGCGGGCAGCGCCAGCATCATCGGCTGCCAGAACAGCGCGGACGACACGTTGCCGTGCACGAACAGGACGGCGGGACCGCTTTCGCTTGCGCGCCCGGCCACCGCGAGGGTGTTGACGGTGAGACGGCTGGTCGGCACCCGTTCGGCGGTAATTCCTGGCAGCAGCGTGTCCATGCCGGTCAGGGTACTAAGTCGGGCGGTGCCGGGTCTGGCCGGACTGTCCCTTGGCGAACGCGAGGAGCTTGGCCGGGCGGACCGCGAACACCAGCGCGGACCCGCCGCCGCCGGGGTGCCCGAAGGAGCCATCGCGCACCTCCCACTGCCACTGCCCGTCCCATTTACCCGCCCAGGCCTGCGCGAGTCTGCTGAGCAGGTCCTCGTCGGTCACCTGGACCGCGTCGCCCTCGGCCACCACGTCCAGGCCGTCGTCCCACTGGCCGTTGCCGGCGAGCAGCAGCACGTGCGGGTTGGCGCGCAGGTTGACGGCCTTCTGCTCCTCCGCGCCGGTGCAGAAGTACAGCGTCTCGTCCAGCCACACGGCCACCAGCGGGGTGAGGTGCGGTCGGCCGTCGGCGCGGACCGTGCAGATATAGGACAGCTGGGCGTCCTCGAGCACCTTGGTTGTATCGGCCCAGCTGGCGGCGGCCGCGTCGGGGTGGCTGAACCGCGAGTCGAGCGTGGTGTCGGTCATGGGTGTTCCTCCTCGTGATACGCGATGAGCTGGTCGATCCGGGTGAGGGCGTCCAGGCCCGCGGGCGGGCCGTTGCGCATGATGGCCACCGCGAGGCCGGAATCGATGTCGGCGTAGGCGGCGGACCCGTTCGAGCCGATCATGCCGAACGCGGAGCCGTCGCGTGTTGCCACACCGCCCGGGCGACCTGGGGCGTAGCCGAAGGCCCACCGGGACGGGAAGCCCATCACCTCGTCCATCCCGGTGAAGGTTATGGCGGCCATTGCTTTCAGCCGGCGGCTGGAGACGAGTTCCAGGCCGTTTTCGTGGCCGAGCAGGGCGGAGTACATCAGGGCGGCGCCGCGGGCGGTCATCGTGCCGAGGCTCAGGATGTCGGCGGTGAGTACTTGGGGGTTGCGGCCGAGGGCGGCCGGGTCGCGCAGGGCGGGCGGCATGGCGCGGTCTTGGGGCGAGCCTTTCTCGGGTGCCTCCTTCGGGCCGGTGCTGGCCTGCTGGCGCGCCATCTGGGGCAGGCGGTGTCGGGGGACTGCGAAGCAGAGCTCGCCGGTGATGCCGAGCGGGCTGGTGAGGCAGGTGGCGAGGAGCTCGGTCACGGTCTGGCCGGTGGCCCGGCGCATGGTCTCACCTAGCAGGAAACCCCAGGTCAGCGCGTGGTAGCCGAACCGGGTACCGGGCTCCCACCACGGCTCAGCGGCGGCCAGCCCGGCGCACGTGCGGTCCCAGTCGCACAGGTCCTGCGCGGTGGTTTCGGGCGGGAGGCCGGGCAGGCCCGCGGTGTGCA